>JAISWQ010000173.1 GCA_031271025.1 Zoogloeaceae bacterium
CCCAAAAAACAGGAGGATCAACAAGATGATCGGCGGCGTGAAAATAGCGGCCATCGGCAACACCCCCCAGAACCCAAGACGGGAATTGCGCCCCAGCAACGCGGTAATCAAGCACGCCAGGATGTAGGCAATGAGTGGCATGAAAATAACCTATCCATCAGTCCATTCCGGAAACAAGGCGGAACTTCGAGGCGTGTGCATTCTTCCAGAAAATTCCGCGACCATCTCAAAGTGCCGGGACAGCACTCTTCACCTTGGCCATGCCTTCCTGTACCTTGGCCTTGAAGGAATCCTTGAAACGCAGGGGGTTGAAATCCGCCGCCGTGCCGCCCGCTTCGAAATGATCCCTGAAGAGATGACCTACCGCATAAGTGACACCGGCAAAGGTCGCGGACATGGAAGCCGTGCCCAGCAGATGACCGATGCCCGGAACCAGCTTGGCAATCGAGCTACCCACAACCTCTCCGGCAAAGGAGCCGCCCAGCGTGCCAATCAGGCTGGTCACCAGGGGACGGAACAGTTCCTGGCGGAAAGGGGTTTCATAAACCTCGCACAATTCGCTGATCGTCTTCAACTGCACTCCGGTCAAGGCCAGCATGTCGAAGAGTGGAAAGGGAAGCACCCCCGCTCCTGCGGACCAGAGCATGTTGCGATGGATGATCGCGTCTCCGGTGGCAATGCGATCGGTATTTTCCTTCGTCGCGGAAACCGTGGCGTCATTCGGCTCCACCGGCTGTTCCACGTGTTTTGGCGCGTTACCGGCTTTCTCAGGTTGATCCTTGGCGCTCATCGAAATATCCTCCTTCAACAAATGAGTTTGTTCATTCTAGCATGCAATTTTTTGTCTTGCGTAAATTGCCCACTCGTCGCAGGGTGAAAACATGTTCCACGCCGAAACGTTTCCTCATGGCGGAAGGACTGCAGAACAAGGAAATCGCTGCTGGCCGTGAGCGGGTTGCTCTGGATGTTGATTGCCCGCTGATCGGCTACCTTGCGCCACTTCGCGCCATTGCAGCCAGAGCATCAGCGCGAGAAGGAAGAAGGCAATCGGGATGTCGCCCCAGAAAATATAGGGCGTCATCCCCTGATAGCCCGCGACGCGCCCGGTCAACACTCCGTGTGTAAAAGGCGGCAGCACGGATTGCACCTGACCATCTGGGCGAATCACGGCGGTCATGCCGGTATTGGTGGCGCGCAGCATGGGGCGACCGGTCTCCAGCGCGCGCATCCGGGCAATTTGCAGGTGCTGATCCTGTGCCAGCGAGCGTTGTCCGAACCAGGCCGTATTGGAAAGATTCACCATCATCGTGGCGCGTGGCAGGGGTGGCAGCAGTCCCTGGCCGAAGAGATCCTCATAGCAGATGTTGACGGCAATCTGTTGTCCGGCAATGGCGAGCGGCGGTTGCCGGAGGCTGCCCGGCGTGAACCCCACCATCGGGATGTTGACCAGCCCCATGAACCAGCGGAACCCTTCCGGCACATATTCGCCAAAAGGCACCAGATGCGATTTGGCGTAACGCTGCGAGGGAGAAACGCCCCGGCTGACAGCACCGTTCCAGAATTGCGTTTTGGAACGAAGCGGAACACCCAGCAGCAGATCGCCCGCTTCACGCCGCGCCAGCGTCTCCAGCAGATTGAGATAGGCGGGCGGCAGGGTGTCGTAGAAAACCGGCAGGGCCGTTTCCGGCAATACCGTGAGTTGCGCCGGGTTGGCCTCGATCTGCTGCCGGTAGAAACGCAGGGTTTCCGGGTAGTTTTCCGGCTGCCATTTCTGATCCTGTCCAATGTTGCTCTGGATCAGGGTGACGGAAATGGGGGCGCCGACGGGGTGTGTCCACTGAATCTGGCGCAACCCCGCGCCGATGACGAGAATCGCCAGCGCGACAAACCAGAAACGCGGTTGTACACGCGATCCCAGGGTGAGCAGGGCGGCGCAGAACGCGACGAAAAAGGAAAGACCATAGACGCCGAAAATGGGCGCGTACCCGGAGAAGGGACTGGGCGGGGTTTGGGAAAAACCAAGTGCAAGCCAGGGAAAACCGGTAAACAGCCAGCCGCGTCCGAGGTCGATGGCGGCGTAGATGGCGGCGAAAAAAAGCGCCTGCCGCCAAGGCGAGGCAGGCAGGTGGTAGCGAAAAATACCGAAAAAGAGGTGGCCGCTTGCCAGGATGAAGCAGAGCAAAAAGGTTGGAACCGCCGCGAGGGGAACGGAAAGTCCGCCAAAAATGTGGATGCTGTTGAAGACCCAGGAAACCCCGGCGAGGAAAACGCCCATGCCGAACAGCCATGCCCGCAGCAGCGCGTGCCAGCCGCCGGGCGCGGCCACGAGCAGGCGGAAAAGGAAGGCGAGCGTCAGCGGCGTGAGCCAGAAAAGCCCCAAAGGCGCGAAGGCGCAGGTGGTGAGCGCCCCCAGAAAAAAGGCAAGGAAAGGCGCGGCGGCGGCGTGGCGCTCGAGTCGACGCCAGCCCGCCGTGAGAACGGCAAGAGATTTCAAGAGGTTTCCTGTTGCGGGGATTGGGATTCGGGAGGCGTTTGCGGCTGCGCGATCAGGGTATAGAGACGACGGCTGTCCGCGCGCTGTATCAGAAAGCGCATTCCCGCGATAACAACGCTTTCGTTGCGGCGCGGCATACGTCCCAGATGGCGCAGGATCAGGCCGCCCACGGTATCGCAGCCGGAGGTGGGAGAAAATTGGGTGCCGAAGGCGGCGTTGAACGCCTCGATTTCGGTTTGCGCCTTCACGCGCCAGCGTCCGGCGGCATCCTTGCGGATGTTGTCCTGGGTTTCGTCGAAATCGTATTCGTCCTCGATGTCGCCCACGATTTGCTCCAGCACATCCTCGATGGTGACGAGGCCCGCCACGCCGCCGTATTCATCCACCACGATCGCCATGTGGTTGCGCGAGGCGCGAAATTCCTTCAGGAGCACATTGAGCCGCTTGGATTCGGGGATGAAGACGGCGGGGCGCAGCCAGTCACGCAGGATGAATTCCTTTTCCAGTTGCAGGCGCAGCAGATCCTTGGCGAGCAGTATGCCCAGGATATTGTCGCGGTTGCCGTCGATCACGGGAAAGCGCGAGTGGGCGGTGGCGACGGCTTCGGCGAGGATTTCCGGCAGTGACGCATTCACGTCGATCACGTCCATCTGGGCGCGCGGAATCAGGACATCGCCGACATGGGTATCCGCTGCCGCCAGCGTGCCTTCGATGATGGCAAGCGCCTCGGCATCCATCAGGTTGCGGCTGTAGGCGGCGTAGAGGAGTTCCAGCACGTCTGCCTTGCTGTCTGGCGCTTTGCCGGGCAGCAGGGCGGTGAGGCGTTCAAAAAAACCGGGGGAATCCGAACCGGGGTTATCCATGAGGAGGCGTGGGGAAAATCAAAAAAAGGAATTCAATAAGGATCGGGATAACCCAGCGTGGCGAGAATTTCCCGCTCGCGCGCTTCCATGCGTCTGGCTTCCGCGCGGGTCTCGTGATCCAGTCCTTGCAGGTGCAACATGCCGTGAATGACGAGGTGAGCATAATGGTTTTCCAGGGGTTTGTCCTGTTCTGCCGCTTCCTGCGCGACCACTTCCGGGCAGATGACCAGATCTCCCAGCACCTGCGGTTCCTGTTCGTAGGGGAAGGAGAGCACGTTGGTGGCGTAATCCTTGTGACGATAATCGTGGTTCAGGCTGCGGCCTTCTTCCGCGGTCACCAGCCGAATCGTGATTTGCCCGCCGCCTGTGAGTGCCGCCCGCGCCCAGCGGCGAAATTGCGGACGCAAAGGCAACCCTTCTTCGGCAGGACAGGCGTATTGGACGGAAAGATCAAGACGGGGCATGGAGAGCGGATGCGGTTCGGTTGCGTCGCTACAGGGGGAAGGGCGGAAATACCAGGGCTGAAATTACACGGTATCCAGCGGGCAGACGCCGCTGACTACCTGCAAATCGTTTTCCTGCGCGAAATTGAGCACGAAGCGATAGGCATCCGCGTCGGCTTCGCGCAGGGCCGCATCGACGAATACGGCTTTTTCCCCGTTGTAATCACCGGGGCTGACATAGGGCGAATAGCGCATCTTCCGGGTTGCCCGCACCTGGGAAAGCACACCGCACAGACGCTCTGCCCAATCACTGGGACGAAACTTCTTGCCTTGCGTCGTAAGACCAAGGATGATGAAAGAGTGCGTTTCGGGAATATCCATGCCACTTCACCTGAAAGTTGCCAGAAGGCAACAGGAGAGGCAGATTCTAGCAGAAGACACGGCGCAATCCGGAAAGTCCGGGTTTGGCGGGCGCACTTGATGGCGGTACCCCCAGCCTCGTCACAAGCGATGCGCGCAGCGACGCGGCAATCCAAGCGGCGGTTCTGACTTCTGGAATGCCGGAGCCATCTCCAGGGCTGTCTGGAAGCGCCACAGGCATCTTGCCCTCGCTTGTGACGAAGGTGGTGCGTGGACTTTGCGTTTCGTCTGGAACAAAAACCGCCATTTTCAATTGCACTCCGACCATGCAATGTAATCGCACAACGCACAACATGAAAATTTTCTCCGTTATCGCAAAAACCCGATAACGGAGAAAATTTTCGGGCGTCCAGAAACACCCGCCTTTCTTCTTCGCTCCCTCTCTTCTTCGCTTGCCTTCCTGGCGGCTTTGGCGTTTCAGAAACCCAAACCGCCGCTTGGATTGCCGCGTCGCTGCGCGTCTCGCAATGACGAGGGAAAGGGATTTTATCCGCTACTTGATTGCACCCGAAAACGGGAGAGAATAGTGCGATTGCCCTGACCTGTCCCTTATAATGCCGCCTTTTTCACGGAAGGACGCACCATGGACGCAGAACAGGCAAACCGCATCGACAACCACATGGAAGACTTGGCGGCGCGTGCCGCCCTTTTACGGAGGTATCTTTGACTACGATCAGAAACATGAACGCCTGATCGTCGTCAATCTGGAGCTGGAAGACCCAAGGGTCTGGGACGACCCAAAGCGCGCGCAGGAACTGGGGCGCGAAAAACGCGCGCTGGAAGATGTGGTGCTGATTCTTTCCGCGGTGGATTCCGGCTTGCGGGACGCCCGCGAACTCTACGACATGGCGCGCGCGGAAAACGACGACGACACCCTCCTGGGTGTGGAAGCCGAGGCCGTTGGAATCGAGGAAAAAGTGGCGAAACTGGAATTTCGCCGCATGTTCAACAATCCGCAGGATCCCAACCCCTGTTTTCTGGAAATTCAGGCGGGGGCGGGCGGAACCGAGGCTCAGGACTGGGCCGCCATGCTCTTGCGGATGTATCTGAAATTCGGGGAAAAACGGGGTTTTGCCGTCGAGGTCATGGAAGAATCCGAAGGTGATGTGGCCGGCATCAAGGGTGCTACCGTCAAATTTTCCGGAGATTACGCTTACGGCACCCTGCGCACGGAAACCGGCATTCATCGCCTTGTGCGCAAATCTCCTTTCGACGCCAACGCCAAGCGGCATACCAGTTTTTCCTCGGTGTTCGTCTACCCGGAAGTCGATGATTCCATTGAGATCGAGATCAATCCAGCGGACGTGCGCACCGATACCTTCCGCGCTTCCGGCGCGGGCGGCCAGCACATCAACAAGACCGATTCCGCCATCCGCATGACGCATACTCCAACCGGCATCGTCGTGCAATGCCAGAACGACCGCTCGCAACACCGCAACCGCGAAGAAGCCTGGCAGATGCTGCGCGCTCGCCTCTACGAACATGAACTCAGGAAGCAGCAGGCGGAACAGCAGCGCCTTGAAGACGCCAAATCCGACATCGGCTGGGGACACCAGATCCGCTCCTATGTGCTGGATCAATCCCGCATCAAGGATTTGCGCACCAACTTCGAGACCGGCAACACCCAGGCCGTGCTGGATGGTGATCTCGACGCCTTCATCGAAGCGAGCCTGAAACAGGGCGTTTGACGCAGGCAGCGCGGCGGATGGTTTGGCGCCAGCGGCGCGGTGAAGATATTTTTTATCCAGCCTTGTTTTTTTGCTTTTCGGTTCCCATTCCGGATCGCAAAAAATCCCGGCCAGAAGTTTGGCCGGGATTGTGGTTTTCCTGTTGTCAGGCAGCGGAAAGCTAGCCTTCCAGGCACTGGCTCACGAAAGCCTTGCGTGCATCCCCCTGCAACTTTTTCTGCTTCGCTTCATTGCGGCAGGTCTTGATTTTCTCCTTTTCTTCCGCAGTCTTCGTCTCCATGGCCGGCTTTTCCGCTGTCCCCTTTTTCCCGGAGGATAGGCACTCCTTCATGAACTCCTTGCGCTCATTGCCCTTTACCCCCTTGAGCTTGGCCTCTTTGTTACAGTTCCCCATGCGTTCACGCTGCACGAGCTGGGCAGGTGAGGGGTCTGTTGCACGGGCGTCGACCACCACCCCCGAAGACAGCAGCAAGACCAGAATGGAAAGCATACCGGTAAATTTCATGAAACCCCCTGTCGATGAAAGAAAAAAGAGTGCTCATTTTCACCTACTTCCCCCGTTCAAGGCAAGATTCCAATGTCCTTTGGGTGCAATCAACCCGAAGCCCCTCCCGCTGTCGTAACCCAGTGCAGGAAGCTTGTGCGTCATGCCAGCTTGTCCTGATGCTGCCCCAACCCCAACCCCAGATAGGCTTCGATGACGCGTGGATCGTTTCTGAGGTTTTCCGCCCGTCCTTCCATGACGATGCTGCCGGTTTCGATGACGTAGGCGTAATCGGCGACCTGTAGAGCGGCGCGGGCGTTTTGCTCGACGAGCAGGATGGAAACGCCGCGTTTTCTGAGTTCCACGATGATGCGGAAAATCTCGCGCACGACGAGCGGCGCAAGCCCCAGGCTGGGTTCGTCCAGCATCAGGAGCGTGGGCTGCGCCATCAGGGCGCGGCCAATGGCAACCATCTGCCGTTCGCCGCCGGAGAGCGTGCCCGCCCGTTGCTTGCGGCGCTCTTCGAGACGCGGGAACAGCGCGAAGACTTCGCGCAGGTTGCGGTCGTGGTCACGGTAGCCTTGCCGGTGGCGCTGGAACGCGCCCAGAATCAGGTTGTCCTCCACTGGCATTTCGGCGAAAAGCTCCCGTTTTTCCGGAACCAGATTCATGCCCCGGCGCACCATGCGTCCGACTTCCGGGATTGGTTCCGGAACGCCCAACAACACCGGTACGACCGGGATGAAACCTTGAAATCATACCGTAACCTGTTGTTAAAAAATGTCTTTTTCCTCATGATCGGATTTTGGCGAAAACGCGCCTTTTTTGCGATTCGCGTGGATGCCGTTCTGTCCCCATCGCCGTGCACCAAAACACATCGTGGTAAG
>JAISWQ010000037.1 GCA_031271025.1 Zoogloeaceae bacterium
AAGCTCCCCGGCGCATGGTAGCGCCCAGACAACGCCCAAGCTATGCTCAATCTCCGCGCCATGCGCGCCAACCAACAATGGAATGCCTATTGGATTTCCCTCCACTTTTAATCACACCCATGGCCCTGGGAACATTTGACCCTGCTATCCGCTTGTGGTTTAATGCGCGCCTTTCAACGGGTGGTTAGCTCAGTTGGTATGAGCACTGCCTTCACACGGCAGGGGTCACTGGTTCGAGTCCAGTACCACCCACCAATCACTAGTCCGAGGCAGTCCGATAAAGGCCGGAAACTCCAGTAAATACAAGGGTTCCGGCCTTTTTGTTGTCCGGGGCGGTTCGATGAAAAAGTGGACAATTTGAAAAGTCATTCAAGTGGATAGATTCAAAAACTCAGAACACAGTCTGTACCAGGAGGTTCCGCAATGCAGCAGAAGAGCGCGCGATAGAAGCGGGATTTCAGCCACAACGCGGGTAGGAACCGCTCAGATACATACCGCTTTGCGTCCTGCCTCCGGGCGTTTTAACATGCGGGCTTGAAGCCGCCGTTCGCGCGCTCTGAGGAGAAAACATCATGTCCGGTTTGCCCATCATTCCCAATCTCGTTGACTGTGACCCGGTGGAAACCCGGGAATGGGTGGAGGCGCTTGCCGCCGTCATCGAACGCGAAGGCGCGGATCGCGCCCATTATCTGATCGAGACGCTGGTTGCCACCGCGCGTGAAAGAGGGGCGGAAATTCCCTACAGCGCCAATACCGAATATATCAACACCATTCCACCCGACCAGCAGCCGCGCTATCCCGGCGACGCGGACATGGAAATCAGGATTCATTCCTGGATTCGCTGGAACGCCATGGCGATGGTGGTGCGCGCCAACAAACAGAGCAATGTGGGCGGCCATATCGCCTCCTTTGCCTCCGCCGCCGCGCTCTACGATGTGGGGTTTGCCCATTTCTGGAAAGCGCCCACGGAAAAATCCGGCGGCGACCTCATTTTCTTTCAGGGGCATTCAGTGCCCGGCATTTACGCCCGCGCCTTTTTGCTGGGGCGGCTCACGGAAGAACAATTGGACCATTTTCGTCAGGAAACCGGCGGCAAGGGCATTTCTTCCTATCCGCATCCCTGGCTGATGCCGGATTTCTGGCAATTCCCCACGGTTTCCATGGGACTGGGGCCGCTCCAGGCGATCTATCAGGCGCGCTTCATGAAGTACCTGGCTTCGCGCGGCCTCATCGATGCCGCCGACGCGGCAACACGCAAGGTCTGGGCATTCCTGGGCGACGGCGAAACCGACGAGGTGGAAGCCTTGGGCGCAATCGACATGGCAGGGCGGGAAAAACTGGATAACCTCATTTTTGTCATCAACTGCAATCTGCAACGGCTCGATGGTCCGGTACGCGGCAACGGCAAGATCATCCAGGAACTGGAGGCGCTGTTCCGGGGCGCGGGCTGGAATGTCATCAAGGTGATCTGGGGCACGCATTGGGACGCCCTGCTCGCGCGCGACAGGGAAGGCATTCTCAAGAAACGCATGATGGAAGCCTGCGATGGCGAATACCAGACCTTCAAGGCGAAGAACGGCGCCTATGTGCGCGAATATTTTTTCAACACGCCGGAACTGAAGGCGTTGGTGGCCGACTGGACCGATGACGACATCTGGCAACTGAATCGTGGCGGACACGATATTTTCAAGGTTTTCGCCGCCTACGATGCCGCCGTGCGTCATCCGGGACAGCCAACCGTGGTGCTGGCAAAGACGATCAAGGGCTATGGCATGGGGGCGGCGGGCGAGGCGATGAACATCTCGCACCAGCAAAAAAAGATGGATCGGGCTTCCGTCGCCCGTTTCCGCGACCGTTTTCACCTGCCGGTCTCCGATGCCGATCTGGAAAGCCTGCCCTATCTCACGTTTCCCAGGGAGTCGCCCGAATACCGCTATATGCAGAAATGCCGCGCCGATCTGGGCGGCTATCTGCCGCAACGGCGAAGAAAGGCCGCGCCGCTGGTGGTGCCGCCGCTTTCAGTTTTTGCCGCGCTGCTTTCCGATTCCGGCGAG
Source organism: Zoogloeaceae bacterium (assembly GCA_031271025.1). Classification (GTDB taxonomy): domain Bacteria; phylum Pseudomonadota; class Gammaproteobacteria; order Burkholderiales; family Rhodocyclaceae; genus Azovibrio. The sequence continues at coordinate 2,055 of JAISWQ010000037.1, forward strand.
GGACGCGAACTTTCCACCACAATGGCGCTGGTGCGGGTGATGAATCTGCTCCTGCGCGACAAGGCGCTGGGACAGCATGTGGTGCCCATCGTCCCGGACGAATCGCGCACCTTTGGCATGGAGGGCATGTTCCGCCAATACGGCATCTGGAATCAGGAAGGCCAGAAATACGTGCCGGAAGACCACGACCAGTTGATGTTCTACAAGGAATCCAAAACCGGCCAGATTTTGCAGGAAGGCATCAACGAGGCGGGCGCGATGGCAGACTGGATTGCCGCCGCCACCGCCTATTCGGTGCACGGCGTGCCCATGATTCCCTTTTACGTCTGCTATTCGATGTTCGGTCTGCAACGCACCCTGGATTTGTGCTGGGCGGCGGGCGACCAGCGGGCGCGCGGTTTTCTGGTGGGCGGCACCGCCGGACGCACAACACTGAATGGCGAAGGTTTGCAACACGAGGACGGACATAGCCTGATTCTCGCCAATCTCATTCCCAACTGTATCAGCTATGACCCTGCCTTCCAGTACGAGGTGGCGGTGATCGTGCAGGACGGTCTGCGCCGCATGATTGCGGAACAGGAGGATGTATTCTTCTACCTCACGGTGCAGAACGAAAACTACGCCCACCCGGCGCTGCCACAGGGGGCGGAGGCGGATATCCTGAAAGGGCTTTACCGCTTCCGCGAAGGGGGGCATTCCGGCAAACCACGTGTACAGTTGCTGGGTTCCGGCAGTATTTTCCGCGAAGTGATCGCCGCCGCCGAGCTGCTTGCCGCCGATTGGAACGTGGAAGCGGATCTCTGGGGCGCTCCCGGCTTCAACCTGCTTGCCCGCGAAGGACAGGATGTGGCGCGCTGGAATCTGCTGCATCCACTGGAAGCGCCCCGGCTTTCGCATGTGGAAATCTGTCTGGCGGAAACGCAAGGCCCTGTTGTCGCCGCCACGGACTACGTGCGCCTTTACGCGGAGCAAATCCGGCCTTTCGTGCCGCGCCGCTATGTGGCCCTGGGCACGGATGGCTTTGGCCGTTCCGACACGCGCGAAGCCCTGCGAGCGTTTTTTGAGGTCGACCGCCATTGGGTGACGCTCGCGGCCTTGAAGGCGCTGGCCGATGAAGGCGAACTCCCGCGCGAAACCGTGGCGACGGCGATGAAAAAATATGGTCTGGAAGCCACCAAGCCGAATCCACGGCTGGTGTAATCTCCCGTGATCTGGGGCGCACCCGGATTGCGTCACAAAATTTGGGGGGCAGGCTGGTGATTGGCCCCAAAGGCGCAGAAAAACGGTGCTATCCTCACCGCGCTGTTTCATGCCTGTCCCCTTTTGGAAAACCATGCACATGGAAATCAACCGCATTCAGAAAATCTCCAGGTTCCGCTCCCGCTTTCCCTCCGCGTTGGCGGCGCTTGTTCCCACGCCAGAGTTTGCGTTGGGAGTGACACTTTCCGCACACGACGATGCGCTTGCCGGCATTCATTTTCTACCGGCTGACACCGTGCCCGTTGCCGCGCAAACACCGCTGGCGCGTGAGGTTGTTCACCAGTTGACCGCCTGGCTGCTGGATGCGCGCTTCGTCTTCGATTTGCCCACTGTGACGCAGGGTACGCCCTTTCAGCAACGGGTATGGGCACTGATCTCCGCCATTCCCCCCGGAGAAACCCGAAGCTACGGTGAATTGGCGGCCATTCTGGGGACAGCGCCACGTCCTGTGGGTGCAGCCTGCGGCGCGAATCCGTTACCTCTTGTCGTGCCCTGTCATCGCGTGCTCGCCCGTGACGGTACGCTGGGCGGATTCGCGCGGGAGCGCAGCGGTTTTTTGCTGGACATCAAACGTACCCTGCTGGCTCATGAGCAGGCTGTGCGGGAAAAGCACACAGCAAAAATTGGCGACAGCCCTGAAGGCCGGGGTTTCAAACCGGAGTTGGTCTTACGATGAATGCCCCCCCGCTCCGCGCGGAAGACTTGCGCGAACTGGATACCTTTTGCGATGCCTGCTGGCTGGAAGATGGCCTTTCCAGGGCGTCGCTGGCGGCCTATCACAGCGATCTCGGCCTGCTGGCGCGCTGGCTGGCGCGTGAGGGACGTCCCCTGCTGACGCAAGTCGAAGCAGTGGATTTATCCGCCTTTCTCGCGGTACTTTCGCGGGAAAAGCGGGCGACTTCGCAGGCGCGCTATCTTTCCAGTATGCGCCGCTTTTATCGGCGCTTGCACGCGCAAGGCCGCCGTGACGATGATCCAACCCGGGATCTGGGGCATCCCGTCCTGCCCGGTCGCCTGCCCAAAACCCTGAGCGAAACCCAGGTCGAAAACCTGCTCATCGCGCCGGATACCGAAACGCCGCTGGGGCTGCGTGACCGCGCCATGCTGGAAACCCTCTACGCCACGGGCTTGCGCGTTTCCGAACTGGTGACGCTGGATTTACATGCGGTCAGTCTGGAACAGGGCGTTGTCCGGGTCATGGGCAAGGGCAGCAAGGAACGGCTGACGCCGTTGGGCGAGCTGGCGGTCGACTGGATCAAACGTTATCTTGCCGAAGGGCGCGGCGTCCTCCTGCGGGGGCGTCCCGCCAACGCGCTTTTCATCACCGCCCGCGCCGCACCGATGACACGGCAGATGTTCTGGACGCTCATCAAGAAATACGCCCTCAGTACCGGCATCGCCCGCGATCAGCTCTCGCCGCATGTGTTGCGCCACGCCTTCGCCACCCATCTTTTGAACCACGGCGCGGATTTGCGCGTGGTGCAACTGCTGTTGGGACACGCCAATATCACCACGACGCAGATTTATACCCATGTCGCCCGCGAACGCCTGAAACAACTGCATGACACGCACCATCCCCGTGCCAGCACGCATTCCCGCCATGCGCAAGCCTGAATTCGCGGCCGTCCTCCTGATTGGCCGTTTTCAGCCCTTCCACAACGGTCATGCAGCCCTGCTCGCGGCGGCGCTCGCCCGCGCTGAATGCGTGCTGGTGGTACTGGGTTCCGCGCATCAGGCACGAAGCGTGAAAAATCCTTTTTCATGGGAAGAACGCGCCGCCCAGATCACCCTGAGTCTCTCCCCGGAAGACGCCACGCGGGTACATTTTCTGCCGCTGCGCGACTATTACGACGACACGCGCTGGACGGCGGCACTGCGTCAGGGCGTTGCAAGCACGCTGGCGCGGCATGGCGTGATTGCGTCCCGTGTGGCGCTGCTCGGTTTTGAAAAAGACGCGAGCGGCTACTATCTGGCACTTTTTCCTGAATGGACGCGCCTTGCGCTGGAACGCCAGGGTGCGTTCGACGCCACGATCGTGCGCCAGCACTATTTCGCGGCGGCAACCCCGGAAGCGGGCAGTACGGCAGTCGCGGCACAGGTTCCGGCAGCGGTCGCCCGGTGGCTGGCGGCCTTTCCCGCCGCAGATTTTCTCCATCTGCGCCGAGAACAGGCCGCGCTGGCCGCCAACAAAGCCGAATCCGTACCCGTCGTCAGTGTGCTTGCCCTCTGTACCTTGGCGGATCGGATGTTGTTGACCCGTCGCCACGAAGCGCCGGGGGAAGATTTGTGGGCGCTGCCGGAAGCCGATCCCATGCCCCGCGAAACCCTGTATCAGGCCGCGTTCCGGGCGTTGCAAACCGCAAGCGGCCTTGCTCTTGCCAACCTTGTGCCGGTGGGGGAAACGCGCTTCGATCACCCTGCCCGCAGCCAGCGCGGCCAGCGCATCGCCCAAGTACACCATTTCCATCTTGCTGGCCTGCCCGATTTTCCTGTCATGCCCCCGGAAACCCGAATCTTTCCCCGTGCCGCCCTGCCCGCGCTGGAGACGGAATTGTTCGAGGATCATTTCCACATCCTTGCCCGTTGCCTTGATATTCCGGAGTAATGCCTGTCATTTCCCGCCACCTGCCTTGTAGAATGAACGCTGAAATCCTGGCTTTCGCCGGTTCCTTCGGGTGAAATTTCAAACTGGAGTTGGTTTTTACGATGAAACAGAATGTCGGAACACTTGATCGCCTGATCCGCAGCGTGCTGGGGCTTCTCCTGATCGGCCTCGTTACCACGGATACGATAAGCTGGTGGGGCTGGATTGGCGTTGTTCCGCTCGCCAGCGGGTTTGTCGGGTTTTGCGTCGTTTATGCCCTGCCGGGATGGAAACGCAACAGGGTCAGGAAGCAGGAAAATCCCGGCCGCTGACCCCAAGCTTTCAGATCCTGTTCACAGCCCATGGGTTTTCTTGGTGGGGTTTCCCCCGTCCTCGTCATTACGAGGAGCGTAAGCGACGAAGCAATCCAGCTGGATTGCACCCTCCGGCGCGTCCGATGCGATGTGCATGATATTCCCGCGAGATCACCCGCTTCATCTTTGCTCCTTGTGGAAACGATGACGATCGGACATCCATCGCGCGATGAAAGCAGATAGATGGAAAGCGCGCTACACCTCCGGATACACCGCTTTGTCTTCACCGCAATCTCTCCGTTGCGTCAAAATAAAAAAACACTGTATTTTTCGATCAGCTTTCGTGCCAAGACCGGAAAATGTCATACACGCGCCTGTCCGCACTTTCCTGTGAGCCTTTTTGCAAAACTACGCCATTGGCGTAGTATCTGTCGCCCAAGTCATTGATTTTAATGGTGTGATCAGTGGCAGTTTTTGAATTTTGCAAAAGGCTCCTGTGAAAGCAGATAAACCGCGCCGGTTCGAGACGCGAGTGTAGAACGCTGCTGAATTTTTATTTCTTGTCCTCTGTTTTCCGATCCCTGAGTATCAAGAAATAACACTTGCGTCCCCATAAAAGAAAGGGAATTGGAATTATTGGCTCAAACTGGCGAAAACAGGAGCGTACAACCCGTTGTGTAGTGTAATATCCGTGTTCGACAACAACAGGTCTGGATCATCAGGAACACTTCCCCGATGCCCAACATCTCGCACGACCCTTCGCTTCTTTTGCCCAAAAAAGGGAAAAATCTCCGCGCACTGTGGGCGTCTTATCGCGCTGACCCAGTGCCTGAGCGTTTCGTCGAATTCATTTTACAAATCAACAACCTGACCGATACTTTGTCCGCGCTGGCGTTGCGTGGCCCACTTTTCGAGTGCCGCCGCCTGGAAAAGGAAAGCCTCGCCCTCTTTGATGTTGGCACCTCTCATCCTGTTGACGAAGCCAAACTGAAATCCCTGGGCAAACGTATCGAGCATTTCTGCAGCCTGCTGCAACACTATCTGCAAAAGGAAAATCCCCAGCAGGACAGGCGCGTTCCTCTTCTTTCCGCCAAACCTGAAGCAGAAACAGGTAACAACCACCAGCGCATTTCACTCTGCCTGATGAGCACACGCGGCGCGCACTGGCAGGATCTGGTCACTCAACTGAGCTATTTCGGTTTTCACGTCCTCGAAAGCACATGCGAAATACCGGAAGTGGACAACGCTGATCCGGGCATCTATCTGCTCGATCTGGAAGATCGCCCGGAAAACAGATGGAAGGATTGGATACAAAACCTGCGCAAGCGGCGTCCCATGAGCCGCATCATCACCCTGGCAGCCCCGGAACAATTTTTCGCCATGCACACGGCCCTGAAGGCAGGCGCTGACATCTGCCTCTCGAAACGCGTCTCCTTGCAGCACATCATGGCGCAGGTGCTCGCACAACACACGGAAACCGAGCAAGAATCCTTCCGCGTGCTGGTCATGGAAGATTCGCCCACCAATGCCTACGCGATCCGGCAAGCGCTGGAAAGCAACGGCATCGCGGTGGAAATTCTGCACGACCCGCTGGAATCGCTCAAAACCATCCGTCATTTCCAGCCCGACCTGATCCTGATGGACATGTACCTGCGGGAATGCACGGGCGTGGACGTGGCACGGGTCATTCGTCTGCACGATGAATTTCTCAGCATCCCCATCATCTATCTTTCCAGCGAAACCAACGTCGCCCTGCAAGTGGAAGCCCTGCGTCTGGGCGGCGACCAGTTTCTGACCAAACCTTTCAACCCGGTACTTCTGAATGCGGTCATCAAGAGCAAGATCGAGCGTTACCGCTCCCTGCGCTCTTCCATGCGGAATGACAGCCTGACCGGGCTTCTGAATCACATCAGTTCCAAGCAGGCGCTGGCGGCGACGCTGGGAACCTGCGGCGAGAAAATGTCCATCGTCATGCTGGACATCGACCACTTCAAACAGGTCAACGACAGGCACGGACATCTGATAGGGGATCAGGTCATCCGCAGTCTGGCCTGGCTCCTGAAACAGCGTATGCGCCACACTGACATCATCGGGCGTTACGGCGGCGAGGAGTTCGTGCTGGGACTGCCCGACATCGACAGCGAAGAAGCGGTTGAGGTCATCAACCGTATCCGCGAAGACTTTTCCCGGATTCCCTTCAAGGGCGCGAGCGGCGTGGTGTTTCGCGTCACTCTGAGCGCAGGCATTGCCATGTACAGCGATGCCATGGATACGCTCACTGTTTTGCTGGAAAGGGCGGACGCAGCCCTTTATGAAGCCAAACACCAGGGCCGCAACCGCTTGATCCTCGCCCAGGGTACGCCTATACACGAACAAAGCAACCTCAGCCCATTGGTGCTGGAGCCCATAATGATAAAGAATGCAATACACTGAAACATGGAAAGGACGACAACGGGATTTCCCTTTGTCTGTTGTTTCCCCCCATGGGTTGCTACAAACCACTTGGTGCAAGAACGTCATTCATGCCGCAGGGCTTCTATCGGGTCCAACCCTGCCGCGCGGCGGGCGGGCATGTAGCCGAAGAGCACGCCAATGGCGGCGGAAAAGCAGAACGCCAGAAGATTGATGCCCGGATCAAAAATGAAGGGCATTTGCATCAGCGCGGAAAGCCCCAGGCAGGCGACGACCGCCAGCGCGAGGCCGACAAGGCCGCCCAGGGCGGACAGCGCCACGGCTTCGGTTAAAAATTGCAGGAGCACCTCGCGCTCCAGCGCGCCAATGGCCAGCCGAATTCCGATTTCCCGCGTGCGCTCCGTCACCGAAACCAGCATGATGTTCATGATGCCAATGCCGCCCACCAGCAGGCTCACCGCCGCCACCGCGCCCAAGAGACTGGTCATGGTGCCGATGGTGCTGGTCATGGTCTGCGCGATCTGCTTGGTATCCAGCACGTTGAAATTATCCTCGTCGTTGTCGGCGAGTTTGCGCCGTTCGCGCATCAGTTTGCGAATCTGCGCCACCACCGCGTCCGGATCGGCGGAATCCTTCATGGAAACCATGAGGGTGGAAATGTCCTGATTGCCAGTCAGCCGCCGTTGCGCGGCACGGACGGGAATCACCACCACATCATCCTGATCCATCCCCATCGCGCCCTGCCCTTTGCTTGCCAGCAAGCCGATGATTTCACAGGAAAACTTCTTGAGCCGCAGTTGCATCCCCACGGGATCGCCCGCGCCGAAAAGTTTTTGTCGCACGGTTTCACCGATGACGCAGACCGCGCGCCCCAGCTTTTCGTCGTCGTCGGAAAACATGCGCCCCGCCGCCAGTGTCCAGTTGCCGGAGACAAAAAAATCATTGGTCGTGCCATTGACCGAAGAGGACCAGTTTGCCCCGCCCGCCACCAGTGTCGCGCCGCTCTGGATGCTGGGCGCAACCGCCTTCAGGCCGGAGATTTGAGTACGGATGGCCTCCACATCGGCGAGCTTGAAGCGCGGCGCACCGCCGGAACCCGGTCCCATGCGCTGACCGGGACGCAAAATCAAAAGGTTGCTGCCCAGCGAGGAAATCTGGTCGGCCACCATCCGGGTCGCGCCATTGCCCAGCGTCACCATCGTTACCACCGCCGCAACGCCGATGACGATCCCCAGAATGGTGAGGAAGGAGCGCATCAGGTTGCGGCGAATCTCGCGCAAGGCGAGCAAAAGCGCGTTCAGGAACATGTTTGTTGTCCTTTCGCCCGTTCGCCTGCCTCGTCGCTCGCCAGCGCGCCATCGACAAAATGCGCGATTCGGCTGCAATACCTGGCCATTTCCGGCTCATGCGTCACCATCAGCACGGTGATGTTCTGTTCACAATTGAGGCGCACCAGCAAATCCATGATTTCGTGACTGCGCTTGCTGTCCAGATTGCCGGTCGGCTCGTCCGCCAGCAAGACCAGAGGACGGGTGACAATGGCGCGGGCAATGGCGACGCGCTGCTGTTGCCCGCCGGAAAGTTCCGCCGGCGTGTGGTGTTCCCAGCCGGAAAGCCCCACCATCGCCAACGCCTCGCGCGCGGCATGATGACGTTTTTCCGGTGGTTCGCCGCGATAGAGCAGGGGCAATTCCACGTTTTCCTGCGCCGAAGTCCGCGCCAGCAGATTGAATCCCTGGAAGACAAAGCCGAGGAAATGCCGGCGCAAAAGCGCGCGCTGGTTGCGATCCAGTGTCTCGACATGCACATCCTGGAAGAGATAAGCGCCGGAAGTCGGCGTATCGAGACAACCCAGTATATTCATTGCGGTCGATTTTCCAGAACCGGAAGGCCCCATGATGGCAAGAAACTCTCCGGCAAAGATGCACAAATCCACGCCACTCAACGCCTGGAAGGCCGTCTGACCCGCGCCATAGATTTTGGTGACCCCCTGAAACTCGATAAGCGGGCGGGAATCCGTCACTTCGCCCGCTCCTGTTCGGTAATCACCACCATGCCCGCTTTCAGATCCCCTCCCAATACTTCCGTATAGCGTCCGTTGGAGACGCCAATTTCCAGCGAAACCGGACGTGGCTGATCGTTTTCCAGAATCCAGACCTGTACCGCGCTGCCTTTTTCCAGTCGTTTTCTTGGCGTCTGTCCCTGACGCGGAAAACGCGGCATGAGTTTGGCAAGAAAACCGCTCTCCCCGCCCGCATTCGCGTTCATCGGCGTAAAACGCAGCGCGGCGTTGGGCAAGAGCAGCGCCTTGTCGCGTTTGGCGGTGACAATTTCCGCCGAGGCCGTCATGCCCGGACGCAGCGCCAGATCATCATTGGCGACTTCCAGCACCGTGGTGTAGGTGACCACATTGTCGGTCAGCGTGGAACCCAGATCCACCCGCGCCACCTTCGCCGGGAATTTACGGTTCGCCCAGGCCGCGACGGTGAAATGCGCCGTCTGCCCTGCCATCACCTGTGCCACGTCGGCCTCGTCGACGTTCACATCCAGCTCCATCTTGGTCAGGTCTTCCGCGATGGTAAACAAGACCGGCGTGGTCATCGAGGCGGCGACGGTCTGTCCCGGTTCCACCTTGCGCGCCAGCACCACGCCATCCACCGGCGAGGTGATGGTGGCTTTCCTGATATTGGTCTCGTCGGTTTTCAGGGTCGCGGCAGCTTGGGAGACCGACGCCCTGGCGCTCTTGAGATTGGCTTCGGCACGCTTTTCGGCCGCCACGGCGGCGTCCATTTCCGTTTTGGCCGGCACCTTGCCGCCGGAAAGCTCTGCGACTTCCCGCATTCGTCCGAGATTGGCGCGCGCCTCCAGCAGGGTGGCTTCCATCTGGGCGACATTCGCTTCCGCCGACTGCATTGCCGCGCGGGATTTCAACACGGCGTCGTTCAGCTTGGAAATATCGAGCTGCGCCAGCAACTGTCCCTTCCGTACCTGGTCATTTTCCTGTACCAGCACGGATTCCAGGGTGCCCGACAATTCGCTGCCGACATCCACGGAACGGGTCGGTTGCAAAGCGCCGGTGGCGGCAACGCTGACGGCAATGGGGCCTTCCTTCAGAATTTCCGAGACATAGCGCGTCTCTCCAGCCGAATTGCCATTGCGCAGAAACCAGACAAGCGGCAGCAGGAACACGACAAGCACCAGCCCCCAGCGTTTGCCGCGCCGTTTGAAAAAGCCGGGTTTTTCATGCGGCTGCGCGCTTGTTTCCAACAGGGTTTTCAAGAGACTCATTTTTCGGGATTCAAGAGTTGGTCAGGTTCAAGGGATGCGGGAATCAAGAGGCCGGCGTCCAGCCGCCGCCCAGCGCCTTGTAGAGCTGGATGACGGCGACAACGAGATCGCCGCGCCCAACCGCGAGACTCTCTTCGGCGACAAGGCGACTGCGCTGGGCATCCAGCACCCGCTGGAAATCCGCCAGTCCCGTCTGATAAAGCTGGCGTGCCATGCGCTCGGCGTTTTGTGCCGAAATTGCCGCAATTTCACGTTCCGCCAGACGTTGTTGCCCGGTCGCGTAGGACGACAGGGCATTTTCCACTTCGGCAAGCGCCGTCAGCAGGGTTTGTTCGTAGGTAATGAGCGTGGTCTCGGCGACGGCGTCCTGCATTCCGATACGCGCTTTCAGGCGTCCCCCGTCAAAAATCTGAGCAGCGACGGAAGCCACCAGCGAACGCGCAAGATTTTCCGGGCTGACGAGATCGGCAAAGCGGGTATCCTGCCAACCCAGCGAACCGGAAAGACGCAGACTGGGGAAACGCTCCGCCAGTACCGAACGCAGGCTGGCGATTTCCGCGCGCAACGCCCATTCCGCCTCCCGCACATCCGGGCGGCGATACAGTGTCTCGGCGGGAATATCGGCGGCGATGCCTTCCGGCACGCGCGGCAGATCGGGCGAAACCGCCGTCGCGCAGCCTTCCGGCAGCCGCAGGAGACGCGCGTCCGCAGCGGAATTTTCCGTATGAACACGGCTGGCCGCCGCTTCCGAAAAAGCCTTGCCCTCCCGCAAAAAACCCTGTTTGGCCAGGGTTCCGGGAACCTCCCCCAAAAGCGTGTCCAGTTGGTTGAGGCTGGCGATCAAGCTGTTTTCCAGGGTGGGAATACTCGCGCGCGTCTGTGCCAGCGTTGCGCGCGCCTGTTCCACATCCAGATCCGTTGCCAGTCCCGCCTGCGTCCGCCAGCGGGTAATTTCAAAAAGCTCGCCCTGGCTCGCCGTATTGCGACAGGCGATGTAAAGCTGTTCCTGCTTCAGCCGCGCCTCCGTGTAATTCAGCGCGATTTCCGCCGCCAGCGTGACCTGCGCGTCTTCCAGCCGCGCCCCGGCTCCGGCCAGCGCCGCGTCCGCCGCCGTGACGCCCTGACGGGTAACGCCAAACAAATCCGGTTCCCAGGCAGCGTCGAACCCGGCGCGGTAAAGCGTCATCCGCGAATCCGCGCCGCTGCCCGGTGTACGACTGGCGGAAAGGGAAGCGCCCAACGTCGGCCACAACCCGGAAGCGGCCAGATTCCGCGCCTCCCGCGCCTGCCGCAAGCGTGTCGTCGCCAGACGCATCTCCGGCGCCTGGGCAAGCCCTCGCGCAATCAGCGCCGTCAGTTTTTCATCCTCCAGTTGCAACCACCAGCGCGACAACGCAAGCGGCGCGGCACAGGCTTCTGCTCCGGCGCAGTCCGCCTGTTGCCACGTCTTGGGCACTTCCACGCGGGAGACGAGGCGTTCCAGATCGGGGGAAGGAATCAGCATGGCACAGCCGCTCAAACCTGTGGCAGCCAAAAGCGCGAGCAGGGATAGGGCAAGACGACGGCGGGAAAACATCAACATGGGAAGAAATCAATGAAAGAGGGACGCAGTGTAACCATGTGCCTCAGGACGCCACAAGAAGGAATACGGCAGTAGAAACGGCTTTTACACCCTGTTACGCCTATAGACGCAGTGAGGACATCAAAGTCGAGCGCCTCTATCCGAAAATTCCCAAGTACGCTATAACGTACCTTGCCTGTCAAGCCTCGCCTGATGAAAGTCTCGATGACCACCAGCACTTGGAAGCATCACTCACCAGAACATGAATTTCAATACGGAATCTGTCTCTCCGGTTTTTTGCCTGGCGGATTTTTTGAAAACCAGGCAACCCAAGCGGACGACAGCAAGCGCAAGAGCGAGAGTTTTGCTTGCCAACGAACTTGTGACAAGGTGGGGGAAAACGCATGTGGAGCTTCCTCCACTTTTAATCGTACCCACAGAAAATCCGTCCTTTGCATTTTTTTCTGCTTTCAGAGATAATCGCGCGTTTCCCAAACTGGCCACATTCGCCGGTTGCTTTTCTCAAGGAACCAGACATGAAAAACGGTATCCATCCCGATTACGAAGAGATCACGGTTACGTGTTCTTGCGGCAACAGCTTCACCACCCGTTCTACCATGAAGAAACCCCTGCATGTGGAAGTCTGTTCGGCCTGCCATCCGTTCTACACCGGCAAACAGAAAATTGTGGATACGGCGGGGCGCGTCGAGAAGTTCAACCAGAAATTTGGCGCGTTGCGGAAATCTGCCTGAGCGGTTTTCGTTTTGCTCTTCGCGCGGCAAATGTTTGCTGTGTAGTTTTACCGAAAAGGCGGCCCGGGCTGCCTTTTTTGTTGTCCCCATTTCTTTTGGAAGTCTGCCATGTCCTTGCCCCGCGCGCTGAATTTGCCTCCTGTCGGCTGGACTCTGGCGGGTCTGCTGGCGTTTTATGTGCTGGCGGGCTTGCTGGGACACGATCCCTGGAAAAGTGAGGATGTCATTCATATTGCCGTCGCACGGGATCTGCTGGATTCTGCCCATGCTCCGGGTTTGGCGCTGGCGGGGGAACCTTTTCTGTCCGCGCCGCTGTTTTACTGGAGCGCGGCGGCAACTGGCGTGCTCTTCCGCGCCTGGCTGCCTCTGCATGACGCGCTGCGTTTGGCCAGCGGCTTCTGGATGGTGCTGACCCTGATGGCGCTCTATCACGCGGCGCGGGAACAATACGGGCAGGAATCCGCCGCTGCCGCGCCGCTGTTGCTGGCGGGGAGTCTGGGGCTGATCGTGTGCGCGCATGAGGCACAGCCCATGCTGGTGCT
>JAISWQ010000052.1 GCA_031271025.1 Zoogloeaceae bacterium
AGCACCAGACCGATGCCCAGCAAAAAGCCGAAGTCGCCGACACGATTGACGAGAAAGGCTTTCAGGTTGGCGTGAATGGCCGTCGGGCGGGTATACCAGAAGCCGATCAGCAGGTAGGAGACCAGCCCCACCGCTTCCCAGCCGAAGAACAACTGCATGAAATTGTTGGCCATCACCAGCATCAGCATGGAGAAGGTAAAGAGCGAGATGTAGCTGAAAAAGCGGTTGAAGCCGGGATCGTCCTTCATGTAGCCGATGGTGTAGATATGCACCATGAGCGAAACGAAGGTGACGACGAGCATCATGACGATGGTGAGCGGGTCGATGAGAAAGCCAACCTCGAAGCTGTAGCCGCCGCCCGTCAGCCAGGTGTAGAAGGGAATGTTGAAGGAAGTGGCGGGAATGATCGCGCCCTCCGCCACTGGCAGTTGACGCGGGAACGCCTGCGCCGCCTGGATTTTCAGGAAAATCGGCAGCGAGGCGGCAAAGGCGGCGGCAACCCCGGCGATGGCCGCGCCCGCGGCAAGCCAGCGCGGAATGATCCGGCAAAAGAGACCGGCGACGAGCGCCCCCGCGAGCGGCGCAAGGACCACGATCAGGGAAAGCGTTTTGACTTCATCCATGACTTCAGCCCTTCAAATGGTCAAGATCATCGACGTGGATGCTCTTCAGGTTGCGGAAGAGCGTCACCAGAATCGCCAGCCCCACCGCCGCTTCCGAAGCCGCCACCGCGAGGATGAAAAAGACGAACAACTGCCCGTCGGCATTCCCCTTGTAATGGGAGATCGCAACGAAATTCATGTTGACCGACAAGAGCATCAGTTCAATCGTCATCAGCAGCACGATCAGGTTCTTGCGATTCAGAAAGATGCCCACGACGCTGATGGCGAACAGAATCGCCCCCAGGATCAGGAAATGGGAAAGCGTCAACATGCGCCCTGCTCCTCTTTTTGCGGTTCTGCCGGTTCATCTTTTTCCACCGGCATCTGGACGATTCGCAGCCGGTCGGCGGCGCGGACGCGAATCTGCGCGGCCGGGTCGCCATGGTGGCCGTTCTTCCTGCCGCGGAACGTCAACACCACCGCGCCCACCAGCGCCACCAGCAGGACGACGGCCGCCAGCTCGAAGGGATAGACATATTCGCTCGCCAGCAGCGCGCCCAACAGCCGGGTATTCGAGATGTCTGGCGCGGGCGCAACCGGCATTTCCAGAAAATAGCGGTTGGAAAGCACCAGCCCCAATTCCAGCACGATGATGAACCCCATCACCACCCCCAGCGGCAGATAGCGCCAGAAGCCCTGCCGCAGTCTGTCCTGATCGATGTCCAGCATCATCACCACGAAGAGGAAAAGCACCATCACCGCGCCGATATAGACCATCACCAGCACCATCGCCAGAAACTCGGCCTCCAGCAGAATCCAGATTCCGCCCGCGCTGAAAAGAGCGAGGATGAGATTCAGCACGGCGTGCACGGGATTGCGCGCGGTAATCACACGCAGGGCGGCAATGATCAGAATCGCCGCCAGAACGAAGAAAACAAAATCCGTGAAATTCATTGCGTTTCCTCTTCAGCGGTATCCGGCGTCCAGCGCCTTGTCCACGACGATTTGCGGCTCATAACGCGCGCCGTTCGCCAGCAGCATGTCCTTGGTGTAGAGGAGATCGCCGCGCGCTTCACCGTGGTATTCAAACACCCGTGTCTCCACGATGGCGTCCACCGGACAGGCTTCCTCGCAGAAGCCGCAGAAGATGCACTTGCTCAGGTCGATGTCGTAGCGGGTAGTGCGGCGGGAGCCGTCCGCGCGCTCGCCGATGTCGATATTGATCGCCCGCGCCGGACAAATGGCCTCGCAGAGCTTGCAGGCGATGCAACGCTCGTCCCCGTCCGGGTAACGGCGCAGCGCGTGCAGCCCGCGAAAACGGAAACTCTGCGGCGTTTTCTCCTCCGGATACTGCACGGTAATCTTGCGGACAAAGAAATACTTGCCCGTCACCATCAGTCCCTTGACGAGTTCCCAGAGGAAAAAGGTCTTGAAAAAGTGTTTGATTGCGCCCATCGCCTTACTTCCAGATATTCAGGGGGGAGAGCATCCAGACGCCCACGAGGAGCAGCCAGAACACGGTGAGGGGAATGAACACCTTCCAGCCCAGACGCATGATGTGATCGTAACGGTAGCGGGGGAAAGACGCCCGGAACCAGAGGAAAAGGAAGAGTAAACCGCAGATCTTCGCCACCAGCCACCAGATGCCGTCCGGCAGGAACGCCACCGGCGATGACCAGCCGCCCAGGAACATCAGGCTCGTCAGGGCGGAAACCAGAATCATCTCGGTATATTCGGCGAGGAAGAAGATCGCAAACGCCATGCCGGAATATTCCAGGTGAAAACCGGCGACGATTTCCGATTCCCCTTCCGCCACGTCAAAAGGCGCGCGGTTGGTTTCGGCAATGCCGGAAATGAAGAAGACCACGAAAAGCGGCAGCAGCGGCAGCCAGTTCCAGGAAAGAAAATTCAGCCCCCAATCCACCCCCATGCCCTTTTGCTGGGCATGCACGATGTCGGTGAGGTTCAGGCTGCCGGAAACCATCAGCACGACCACCAGGGCAAAACCCATCGCGATTTCGTAGGACACCACCTGTGCCGCCGCCCGCATCGAACCGAGGAAGGCATACTTGGAATTGGATGACCAGCCCGCGAGAATGAGGCCATAGACACTCATGGAACCAATGGCCAGAATGTAGAGAAGGCTGGCGTCGATATTGGCGACCACCAGATTTTCGCCAAAGGGCACCACGGCCCAGACCGCGATGGCCGGCGCCAGCGCCAGCGTGGGCGCGATGAAATAGAGCTTGCGATTGGCTCTGGAAGGCGTAATCACTTCCTTGAAAATCGCCTTGCCCGCGTCGGCGAGCGGCTGGAACAAACCCCACGGCCCCACGCGATTGGGCCCAATCCGCGAGTGCATATAGCCGATGACCTTGCGCTCGAAATAGGTGAGATAGGCCACGCACGTCAGTACCGGCACGACCAGGACGATGATCTTCAGGAGCGTCCACACGACCAGCCAGAGCGAAGGCCAAGCCGCGCCGAAAAGGCCGCTGCCATATTGGGTGATGGTTTGCATCAGTGTTTCCATGTCAGCCGCGCTCCAGCGTGAGGACGCCAAACATCGCGCCCAGCGCGGCAGTGGCGGCATGTCCCGCCGCCACGCGCACGCAATCTTCCGGCAGGGCGGCATCCGCCACGAGCGTCAGGGACGTTTCCCCCGCGCCTTGCCGCACCCGCACTGTTTCGCCCGCCGCGAAGCCCAGCCGCGCCAGCGTCGCGGGCGCAAGCCGCGCTGTCGGCGCGGCGGCATCCGCCGTTTTTTGCAGGGGCGCGGAACGGCGCACCAGCGCGTCGGTAAAGTAAATGGGCACATCGGCAATGCGCTCCAGACCTTCCGGCGCGGGTTCCGCCAGCGTGACCGTGGTATCCGACAAACGGTTGTCAAGACCGGCGGCAAATTCACCGGAAAGTCCGGTTTCCGCCAGCACGGCTTCACTACTGTTGTAATCGAAACCGGGAAGATCCAGTACATTGCCCAGCACGCGCAGGATTTTCCAGCCTGGACGGACTTCGCCCGCCGGACGCGCCACCCCCTGAAAACTCTGGATGCGTCCTTCGGTATTGACGAAGGTTCCAGAGGTTTCGGTAAACGGCGCGGTCGGCAGCAACACATCCGCGTATTCCAGCGCGGGCGTGTGTTTGAAGGCCGTGAATTGCGCCACCATTTTTGCGCCTTTCAGCGCCGTCTGCGCCGCCTGCGGATTGCCGCAATCCAGTTCCGGCTCCACGCCCCAGAGGACATAGGCTTCACGCGGTTTTTCCAGCAAATCGCCTGCGTTCGCGCCCTGCCCCAGACCAATCAACTGACCGCCGACACTGTTGGCCGCTTCGCCGAAAAAGCCTAGGGTTGCGCCCGTGACTTCGGCAAGTTTTTGCGCCAGCGCGTGCAGCACACCCGCTTGCGGCGACTGCTCGGCCACATTGCCCAGCAACACCGCGTGCTTGTCGTGCGCAATCAGGCTATGGGCAATCGCCCTGGCCGTATCGTTTGGCGTCACGGATTCCAGTCCGGTTACACCTTCAAGCGTGAGACCCTTTTCCGCCGCGGCGACTTTCAGCACCGCCGCCAGCGCGCACGCCAGTTGCGAGGGTTTGACCACCTCCCGCGCGAACAGGGAAAAGAGCGGATCGTCGCCGGTAACGGAAAGCATGGAAATTTCCGCGCCATGTTTTTGCGTGGCATGGCGCAGACGTTGCGCCATCAGCGGATGATCCTTGCGCAGGAAGGAACCCACGATCAGCACCGCTTCCTGATGGCGCAGGTCAGCCAGCCGCAGCCCCAGCCAGCTTGCGCCTTTTTTCTTGCCGTCCGTGGAAAAATCCTGACGGCGCAGACGAAAATCCACGTTGGCGCTACCCAGCGCCGCAAAGAGTTTTTTCAGGAGGAAGAGTTCTTCCAGGGTCGCGTGCGGCGCGGCCAGTGCGGCGATCGCGTCCGCGCCGGAACGTGCCAGCACATCCTTCAGACCATGCGCGACGTAATCCAGCGCCACATTCCATTCCACTTCCCGCCATTTGCCGCCCTGCTTCACCATCGGCTTCAACAGGCGTTCGGCAGCATTGAGTGCGAGATAGGAAAACCGATCCTTGTCGGAAATCCAGCATTCATTGACCGCCTCGTTTTCACGCGGCAGCACGCGCACCACCTTGTCCTGCCGGGTCTGCACGATGAGATTCGCGCCCAGCGCGTCATGTGGACTCACACTCCTGCGCCGTTGCAGCTCCCAGGCGCGCGCCGTGTAACGGAAGGGTTTGGACGTCAGCGCGCCAACCGGGCAGAGGTCAATCATGTTGCCGGAAAGTTCGGAATCTATCGTCCGCCCCAGAAAGGTCGTGATTTCGGAATGAACATTGCGGTTTGCCATGCCCAGTTCCATGACCCCGGCGATTTCCTCGCCAAAGCGCACGCAGCGGGTGCAATGGATGCAGCGGCTCATTTCCTGCATGGAAATGAGCGCCCCCGCGTTCCTGGCAAGCGTGATGTGTTTTTCTTCCGCGAAACGCCCCGTGTCACTGCCATAGCCCACCGCCAGGTCCTGCAACTGGCATTCGCCGCCTTGGTCGCAGACCGGACAATCCAGCGGGTGATTGATGAGGAGAAACTCCATCACCCCTTTTTGCGCCTTCACGGCCATTTCGGAATGGGTAAACACCTTCATGCCGTTCGTCACCGGCGTTGCGCAGGCCGGCAGGGGCTTGGGCGCTTTTTCCGCCTGCACCAGACACATACGGCAGTTGGCGGCGATGGAAAGCTTCTTGTGATAACAAAAATGCGGGATGTATACGCCCATCAACTGGGCGGCGTCCATCACGGTGCTGCCCTCCGGCACCCGCGCCTTTTTGCCGTCGATCTCGATGTCCAGCATGGCGGTCTCTCAGTTTCCGAAGCGGTGAAAATCACTGCCCGCCCATTGCACGTCTTTCGGCACCAGACAGGTTTTGTGTTCGATGTGGTAAAGGAATTCATCGCGGAAATGCTGGATGAAACTCTGCACCGGCATGGCGGCGGCATCGCCCAGCGCGCAGATTGTGCGTCCGCCGATATTTCCCGCCACATGCGCCAAGGTTTCCAGATCGTCAGGACGCCCTTCCCCGTTCTCGATACGGTGCACAACCTGATACAGCCAGCCTGTCCCCTCCCGGCAGGGTGTGCATTGACCGCAGGATTCCTCGTGATAGAACCAGGAGAGCCGCTCCAGCGCCTTCACCATGCAGGTGGTCTCGTCCATGACGATCAACGCGCCGGAGCCGAACATGGACCCCGCCTTGCTGATGGAATCGTAATCCAGCGTGCATTCCATGATGCGATCGGCAGGCAGTACCGGGGAGGAGGAGCCGCCGGGAATCACTGCTTTCAGCTTTCTGCCGCCACGCACCCCGCCTGCCAGTTCCAGCAGTTGGGTGAAGGGCGTGCCCATTGGAATTTCGTAGTTGCCGGGACGATTCACATGCCCGGAAACCGAAAAAACCTTGCTGCCGCCGTTATTGGGCTTGCCCGCGTTCAGATAGGCTTCGCCCCCCATCTTCAGAATGAAGGGAATGGAGGCAAGGGTTTCCGTGTTGTTGATCGTCGTCGGACGGCCAAAAAGGCCGAAGGAGGCAGGGAAAGGCGGCTTGAAGCGCGGCTGCCCCTTCTTGCCCTCGATGGATTCCAGCAGGGCGGTTTCCTCGCCGCAGACGTAAGCACCATAGCCGTGGTGGGCGAAAAGTTCAAAGGAAAAACCGGAGCCGAGAATGTTCTGGCCGATGAAACCTGCCTGCCGCGCCTCGTCCAGGGCCTCCTCGAAACGCTTGTAGATTTCCCAGATTTCACCGTGGATGTAGTTGTAGCCCCGGTTCGCGCCCATCGCGTAGGCGGCAATCGCCATGCCTTCGATGATCGCGTGCGGGTTGCAGCGGGTGATGTCCCTGTCCTTGAAGGTGCCGGGTTCACCCTCGTCGGTGTTGCACACCACGTATTTGTCCCCCGACAGGGCGCGCGGCATGAAACTCCACTTCAACCCCGTGGGAAAACCCGCGCCGCCGCGTCCACGCAGAACGGAAGTCTTGACCTCGGCAATGATTTCTTCCGGCGGACGCCTGTTCTCCAGGATTTGCCGCAGCATGGCGTAACCGCCGCGCGCCACATAATCCGCCAGACGCCAGCCGTCATCGCCGTTTGCGCCCATCCAGCCCGCCGTCAGTATCGGCGCGATTGTGCCCATGATGGCCATTATGCGCACTCCTCCAGAACCCGGTCGATTTCTTCCGGCACCATGCGCGCGCACAGGTGGCGATTATTGATGAGCATCACCGGCGCATCGCCACAGGCCCCCATGCACTCGCCTTCCACCAGCGTGAACCTGCCATCCGCCGTGGTCTCTCCCAGGGCAATTCCCAGCTTTTCCTTCAGATAGGCCGCCGCGTGGTTCGCGCCGGACAGCGCGCAGGGCAGATTGGTACACAGGGTCAGCTTGTATTTGCCCAGGGGCTTCAAGTCATACATGTTGTAGAAACTCGCCACCTCGTAAGCCGCAATGGGCGCGATCCCAAGGTAATTGGCGACAGCTTCAATGGCTTCCGGGGAGAGCCAGCCCTGTTCTTCCTGCGCCAGCGCAAGACAGGCCATGACGGCGGAACGTTCGCGTCCCGCCGGATACTTGGCGACTTCGCGGTTGAATTTCCGCAAGGTTTCAGCACTGAACATCATCGGTCGATCTCGCCAAAAACGATGTCCTGCGAACCGATGATGGTCACGACATCAGCAATCATGTGCCCGCGCGCCATCTCGTTCATGGACGAAAGATGAACAAATCCGGGCGAACGAATCTTGAGGCGATAGGGCTTGTTTGCCCCGTCGGAAACCGCGTAGATGCCGAACTCGCCCTTGGGATGCTCGACAGCGGCATAGGCTTCCCCTTCCGGGACATGGATGCCTTCGGAAAAATACTTGAAATGGTGAATCAGGCTTTCCATGTTCGACTTCATGTCGGCGCGGCGCGGCGGCGTCACCTTGTGGTTTTCCGCCATCACCGCCCCCGGATGCGTTCTGAGCCAGGCAATGCACTGTTTGATGATGCGGTTGGCCTGCAACATTTCTTCCATCCGCACCAGATAGCGATCGTAGGAATCGCCATTGACACCCACCGGTACGTCGAAATCCACCTTGTCGTAAGCCGCGTAAGGCTGCTTCTTGCGCAGATCCCATTCAATCCCGGAACCGCGCAGCATCGCGCCGGTAAAACCCAGTTGCTTTGCGCGTTCGGGCGAGACGATGCCGATATTCACCAGCCGCTGTTTCCAGATTCGATTGTCCGTGAGCAGCGTATGGTATTCGGCGTGATGTTTGGGGAAACGCTCGGTAAAGTCTTCCAGAAAATCCAGCAGCGACCCTTGGCGGTTTTCATTGAGCTTCTTCACCGTTGCCGCGTTCTTCCACTTCGATTCGCGGTATTGCGGCATGTGATCCGGCAGATCGCGGGAAACGCCGCCGATACGGTAATAGGCCGGATGCATACGCGCCCCCGTAGCGGCTTCGTAAACATCCAGCAAATCCTCACGCTCGCGGAAGGCATAGAGCATGACCCCCATCGCGCCCACATCCAGCGCGTGCGTGCCCAGCGACAGCAGATGACCAATCAGGCGGGTGACTTCATCGAACAGCGTGCGGAGATACTTCGCCCGCTCTGGAATTTCAATCCCCAGAAGCCGCTCCACCGCCAGACAGTAGGCGTGCTCGCTGCACATCATGCAGGTGTAATCCAGACGATCCATGTACGGCAGGCTCTGCGCCCAGGTACGGTTTTCCGCGAGCTTCTCCGTACCCCGGTGCAGGAGGCCAATATGCGGATCGGCCCGCACCACCACTTCACCGTCCAGCTCCAGCACCAGCCGCAGCACGCCGTGCGCGGCCGGATGCTGGGGGCCGAAATTCAGGGTGTAATTGCGAATATCGCTCATCGTCTCTTCCGTTCCCTCAATTGCCGCCATCGCCATAGCCTGCCTCGCGCCGCACCGTAGGCGCAAGCTCGCGCGGCGCGATGCTCACGGGACGATAGGCCACACGCCCCAATTCCGGGTCGTAGTGCATTTCCACATGTCCGGCCAAGGGAAAATCCTTGCGGAAGGGATGCCCCACAAAGTTGTAGTCGGTCAGGATGCGACGCAAATCCTCATGCCCCTCGAACAGGATGCCGAAGAGGTCAAAGGCTTCGCGCTCGAACCAGTTTGCGGAATTCCAGACAGGCACGATGGAAGGCAATACCGGAAAATCATCCGCCTCGGCAAAAACCCGCACCCGCAGCCGCCAGTTGTGCGCCACGGAAAGAAGATGCGTCACGGCGGCATAGCGCCTGCCCGTCCAGTTGCCGCCATAGGCGGAATAATCCACCCCGCAGAGGTCGACCAGAAGGTCAAAACCCAGTTCCGGCGTATCGCGCAACAGACGCATCGTCTCCAGATAGTCGGCAACCCTCGTCTCGATGGTGATTTCACCCAGCGCGGCCACGAGACGCGCAAGACGTTCCCCCAAAGTTTCTCTCAGGCGATTTTCCAGTGTTTCCAGCTTGGCAGACATGAATAACCCTATCAATCAGGAATCAGCGCGCAATGGTATTCGTGCGCCGGATCTTGTTCTGTAACTGAAGGATGCCGTAGAGCAACGCCTCTGGCGTCGGAGGGCAACCGGGCACGTAAATATCCACCGGCACGATGCGATCCACTCCGCGCACCACCGAATACGACTCATGGTAATAGCCGCCGCCGTTGGCGCAGGAACCCATGGAGATCACCCAGCGCGGCTCCGCCATCTGGTCATAGACCTTGCGCAGGGCTGCCGCCATCTTGTTGGTCAGCGTTCCCGCGACAATCATCACATCCGACTGGCGCGGCGAAGGACGAAAAATGATGCCGAAGCGGTCAAGGTCATAACGCGCGCAGCCTGCATGCATCATCTCGATCGCGCAACAGGCCAGGCCAAAGGTCACTGGCCAGAGCGAGCCGGTACGGACATAGTTGATCAGCGCATCCGCCGTCGTGGTCACAAAGCCCTTCTCAAGAACACCTTCAATCGACATGCCTCACTCCCAATCCAGCGCGCCCTTCGCCCAGGCGTAGGCGTCTCCCACCAGGATAATGGCGAGAAAGACGACCACCTCGACGAAGCCAAAGAATTTGAACCCTTCGTTCGCCGCAATATCCCTGAAGACGGAAGCCCAGGGAAAAAGAAAGGCGATTTCGAGATCGAAGAGAATAAAGATGATGGCGATCAGGTAATAACGCACATCGAACTTGATGCGCGCGTCCTCGAAAGCCTCAAACCCGCACTCATAGGCGGAAAGCTTTTCCGCGTCGGGACGATTGGGCGCGAGCATTCGCCCCATGACAACAGGCAGCACGCCGATCGCCAGACCAACGAGGATGAACAGCAAAATCGGAAAATAATTCTCCAGCATAATCGCGCGCTTCCGTTTCTTGCGTTATTTTTCGGGACGTTTACCAAAACAGCAGCCCATATTCATACAGAAAAGGGCTGCCGTCCTGGGTGTGGTCACAACACCATTGTAACCACAGCGAATTCTGGTGCCGACGGCGAGACTCGAACTCGCACAGCCTATGGCCACTACCCCCTCAAGATAGCGTGTCTACCAATTTCACCACGTCGGCATGAAACTACTGCTGCAAAACCTGTACGACAACCCCGCTCAACGGGGGATTTCCTTCTCGGAATCCGGAGCCTTCGCGGGATCGGCAGACGCTTTTTCCGCCGCTGGTTTTACCTCGGTTTTCGGCTCTGAGGAAAGCGGCGATTGTACCACGCCTTCCATCACGCTGCCAGAGGTTTTCGGCGCGTTGGATGCCGCATACCCCAGTACCAGCGAGGTAATGAAGAAAATCGTCGCCAGCGCCGCCGTCGCGCGACTCAGGAAATTGGCCGATCCGGACGCGCCAAAAAGGCTGCCGGAAGCGCCACTTCCGAACGCCGCGCCCATGTCCGCGCCCTTGCCGTGCTGCATCAGCACAAGCCCGATAATGCCCAGCGCCACCAAGATGTGTACCGCCAGAGCCAAAGAAAACCACCAGTTCATACGTCCTCTCGTTATCCAGTGCGCGACAGAAATCTTCGCCCACCCTGTTTGCTACCTTGCGCCTGCCGTCTGGCAAATCGCCCAAAATTCCTGCGCATCCAGAGACGCGCCGCCAATCAGGCCGCCATCGACATCCGGTTGCGCGAACAGTTCCGCCGCGTTCGCCGCCTTGACGCTGCCGCCATAGACGATACGCAAATCCGCCGCCAGCGCCAAATCCACCTGCGCGATCTGCTGCCGCAGCGCCTGATGCACCGCCTGTGCTTCCTCCGGCTTCGCCGTCAGCCCGCTGCCGATTGCCCAGATCGGCTCGTAAGCCAAGACAGCGTCGGCCAGCGCTTCCGCGCCATATGCCGCGATGACCGCCTGCAACTGCCGGGATACCACCACGAGGGTTTCTCCCGCCTGCCGCTCGGCCAGCGTTTCGCCGAGACAGAGCACGGGAATCAAGCCCGCCGCGCGCGCCGCGCCGAATTTCGCCGCGACAACGGCATCCGTTTCGCCATGCAGGGCACGCCGTTCCGAATGCCCGACGATGACATAACGACAGCCAAAGTCGACCAGCATCGCCGCCGCCACTTCGCCGGTATAGGCGCCCGCCGCGTGCGCGCTGACATCCTGCGCGCCCAGCCGCAGCGGAGAACCGGCCAGCAGACGGGAAACCTGATCCAGATAGGGAAAAGGCACGCACAGCGCAATTTCCGCCGTGTTTGCGGCAAGCGCGCTATCGCGCAACGCGGCAAGCAAAGCCTGCGTCAATGACCGATTCGCGGCCAGAGCGCCATTCATTTTCCAGTTGCCTGCAACAAACGGCTGACGACGCATTCTCTGGCCCCCCCCAAAAATCAGGAAGGCGGCATTATAGCCACCTCCCCCCTCACATGGGAAGCCCGAACAGGCAGAGGCACAGGGCAATCGCTCTGTTTCACCCCATTTTCTGGCATGTTTTATGCCTTGATTCGGTTTTTCCCATGGAGGCCCCATGTACCCGTCGCCCGTTCCGTACTTTGAGCAGATAGCCGAGCCGCGTCGGCAAACGAAGAACAGGAAATACCGCTTGTCAGACATGCTCACCATTACGCGGTACGGGGCGCTGATGGGTCTGGATGACTGGTGCGGCATTGCCGAATTTGGACATTCGCAGGAAGCGTGGCTGCGGACATTTTTGCCGCTTGAGAATGGCATATCTTCCCATAACACCTTTGGGCACATGTTTTCGCTGATTCCACCCAAAAAATTCGAGGTGGCCTTCTTTGCCTGGGCACAGGATACGTTGAAGTATTGGCGGGAACAGAGGAAAACCACCTGTGCAGGCACGGAACTATCTGGCGAGATGCAACTGGCGGTGGATGGCAAGACCAACCGTCGCTCTGGCGACAAAGGGAAATCGGCCTTGCACAGGGGGCATGTCTGGTTGTGCGAAGCAGGTCTGGTACTGGCGAATCGGGCGATTGGGGAAAAGACCAATGAAATCAACGCCATTCCCGAAGTACTGTCGCTTTTCAACCTCAAGGGCGTGACGGTGAGCACGGATGCGATAGGTTGTCTGAAGACGCTGGTGATGGTGGAATCGGAGCGGGAAACGGCAGGGCGCAGGAAGTCACTTTTCCGAAATGACGTCTGTTGAGAATCAATGATTCATATCACGCCGCAGCAGGAAAATAGGACTTTTTCAGACCATCCCCAGCGTAGGGTTTCGTTCTTGATAAAGCTTTCAATCGACGATAACTCTTTGTATCTATTGAGCTATATAGGGTCGAATCAGAATAAAACGATGCACTGGTATGGTTTATGACCCGAATTACCGGAATACCATCCTTTTCGGCGCTGCAAAACCAAGGGAGGCAACATAGTGCGATTGCCCTGCGGCTTGTCGGTGTGCCGGTTGCATCCTATCCAGCTTCTTTGTTAGAATGCGCGGCTTCCCGGAGAGGTGGATGAGTGGTTTAAGTCGCACGCCTGGAAAGCGTGTTCAGGGTAATCCCCTGACGGGGGTTCGAATCCCCCCCTCTCCGCCAGAGCACCCAAGGTATCCAAATTATTCCCCTGCACAGACTGGGAGCATTGTCCCCAAGGGTTCAACATGGATTTTCCTTCTTTCTGGTTGTGATGGGCAAGTGCCGGGGAATCATGAAGGAAATGATGTCGGACCTGGATCTGGTCAGACGAAAGCGCGTTGACATCCTCCCCTCCCTGAAGGAAGGGGATTCCTACGGCGTTCAGCCCGGCGTTGAGCCGGACTGCATCGCTTCGGCGGGTTCCTGCTTCACCGAGCGGCCTGACCGCGCCGTCTCTCCACAGGCTAACCGGGCATGTCCTGCCCTTAATTTCACGGGAAAATCATACACTGTTTTATGGCAAATAGCAACGACGCCTGCGGCGTCGTGTAGCGAGCTTTATATCTGTCCACCTTTGTAGCGCGATAGTTGTCCGGTCGTCATAGTCACCGCAAGGAGGTTGTGATGATGAAACGGACGATCGTGCAGGAAGAGGTGAGGAAGATGCGTTTTGAAGAAGCGTATGTAAGCTGGAATCAGGGACGACTGAGCCAGGAGGAAGCGGCAGAGCTTCTGGGGCTGCGCGCGCGCAGTTTCCGTCGTTATCTGG
>JAISWQ010000081.1 GCA_031271025.1 Zoogloeaceae bacterium
TGACCACGCGCTTGTATTCGGGCTTGCCGGAACCGTCTTCCGGCGCGGAAAGCACCCAGTCCCCTACCTGGATGTCCTCGATCCGTTTCCAGCCTTCCCGGGTCGTGATCGGCGTCCCCTTGATGAAGCATCCGCCCACGGTATCCGGATAGCGGATATCTTCATCAATGGTCGTCAATTTCCTGTACAGGGTCTCATACAGGGTTTCCCCCGTGAATTTGTTGTCCCGAATCAGCTCGCTTTCCATCCTCGCCAGCGAATTCAGGCGGAAGGTGGCAGCAAACTCTTCCGCCAGTTCAGGATCGTACAGACTGTTCATCGCCCCCTGCTGCTGCGCCTGCCGCAACTGGTAGGCCTGTTTCACCCTGAGTTCCAGCGGCAAATCGACATCTCTCAGCACGGCATCAATGCTCGCGACCTGTTCCCGGTACCACCCGGCTGCTTCCGCATACGTCATCGACTGTTCCCTGGGTGTAGTGAACGCCACTCTGCCCCCCACGCTCACCTCAGTCTGCCCGGCAATCCTGATGCTCCCAAGCTCATTGACAAAAGTCCTTTCCCCGCCCTGCGCCAGCCTGATTTCCAGCGAAAAGGGATTGTCTGCGGAAGGTGCCGCATTGACCCACTTTGCAGCCGCATTTCGTGGCCGGATAATTTCACCAATCTTCCTGAACAAGATAGACCCTATATCAAAAGCACCGCCCAGACCGCCCCCCCACAACCCCGCCGTAAGAATCTTGTCCAGCGTGAGTTCCTCACCCGTCTTCCCCTGAGTCTTGATATAAATATCCTCCAGCGCGGCGCCGATGATCGTTTCAGCTTCCATCGCAAGCAGCGCCCCACCCGCGACATTTCCAAAAAGCCTGCCCCATTGGTTACTGAGACTCGATGTCCACTTCACCAGCGCCCCTCCCCCGGAAAACGACAGCTTTACAGCATAGGCCGACGCCATGAAATCCTCGAAATTACTGTTTACAAGCCCGTTATAATCAAGATCACCCGCATTATAAAGATCGGTTCGCTGATTCATCCGTTCGATGAATCCCCCCGCAAAAACCGCGTCGAAACCCTTCTTGAGAAAACTGACAAGCATGCCATCTTCTTTGCTGTAAAAAACATTGGGCATCTGAATCAAGGGCGTTTCCTTGATCTCGGCCTGGATGACCGGCACCGGAACCGACGTATTGTCCAGCGTGATGTGCGCCCCCTTGGGCGTGTAGGAAGACATTCCCCACAGCCATTCAAACGCCTCTCCTGCCGCCGGCCCATCGTAGCGCGCGGGCGTGACCTCGGGAATTTGCGTCCCGTAACCCACTACTTGCATGTCTCGGTCAATCGGCACACTGCCAGCGGGTCTGCCAATCAACTCAACCTGCGCTTTCGCCACCGCCGTGTTCGCATTGATCGCCGCCTCGATCAAGCTGGCCGCGTTCCATGTAAACAGGGAATGCGTCATGGTGGCAAGATAGTCATAATTCGGCGCATAATTCCACACCGAAGCGTAAAGCGTGCCATCACCAGACAAGCCGATTCTCTGTATCGCGCAGCCTGTAATGGGCGTCGTCGCCCCTAGGTATTCCGCCTCCCCGAACGGATCCCTCACCACCCCGATCTTGCCGCCAATCTGGTAAGACGGCAGTTCTCCCGCATCCAGCGCCACAGGATCGGTAAAAAAGCGGTTGTCATCCGCCACCAGGGCATATTCCTCGCCCTTGTATTGCACAACCACTACATCCGAACTCGTCAAAATATTCTGACGGTATTTTTTGACGCCCTGACGGGTATCCGTCTGCCCCGTAAGAGGAATACTTTCCACCGCCTCGCTTTCCAGACGCCCCAAACTATCAATTTCTACCATGATGCGAATAAGCCCCTTTGAAACAAACCTCGGATCCGTAACCAGAAACTCGCCCGGTTCGCTTCCCGCCGCAATGAAAGTCGCCGACCCGGTTCTGTAGAAAGATGTTGCCGCGCGAGTGGGTGTTCCCACATGAGCGGATAGATCAATATCAATCGAGGAAAATACATCGGCATAAACAGAACCCTCGTAATTCCGGGGAATCCCCTTGAGATCAAGAATCCTGACATTGCCGCTTTCCGAGGTTGCCGCAAGGTATGACGCCTCATTGATCGCAACCCCCAGATAACCGCCCAGGTTATCTTTCCCCGAAAACGAGATATTCTGCTGCTGCCTGAGATACCCCGCGCTGCCTGGGTCAATATTGACGCGCGCCAGCCCGCCATTACTCGACCCAACCGCGACATAGAGCCATCCATCGTCGGTCACAAGCTGGTTTACACGACCATGGATATAGTTATCCAAATCCAGGGAATACACCATTTCATGTGTAAAGGTATCCACAACATGGATTCTTACCCTGTCCGAACCCACCCCGCCGCCCGCAATGAACGCCAGAGCACCATCATCACTGAAAGCAATATTGTCGGAGGCCGAACGGGCAATATTCAGGGGATTGCCTTCCTCGTCTTCCGTAATCCGATATTGCAGCGTGATCGGGGCGCTGTTCGTCTCCGTGGGCTTGCCTGTCCCACGGAACACATAAATACTGTCCGTATCCGTTACAAAGGTGTCACGGCTGGGATCGCTCCAAATATGAACGGGTGTACTCTGGACAGACATATCTTTGGGTTGACCGTCGACACCTTGCACAGAACGCTCAATGCTGACCAGATGCTGGGACAAGGCCAGATGTTCCGGCACCCTGAATCTGATTTCACCATCACTTGACGGATCGACACGGAAAGACTGCCAAGTCAAACCCCTGTCGATAGAAGATGTGGGCATTGACAACTGGTTACCCGTGGGCTGCAACCAGATACGAAAATCAAACGCCTGGTTATAATTGTGATACAGATTGTTGCATGTCAGCACCAATTCCCGTGTTTCAGCGTCAAAACTAGCGGAAGTAATGTACGGCGTGACATCATCAACGCTCATCTCCGGCGGAGCCGGGAATGTTATCGGCTCGTTCGGGTCATTCAACCGGTCTGTTGGCACATTGACGTAATAGCTGCCTGCCAGGCTGTATGAAACTATTGTAAGAAAAGTGGGCGCTGCCGCTATTATTCCAGCGGCAACCAAAGAAATTCCTCCCGGACCTCCCACACCCAAGCTCGAAGCCATTATCCCCACATGAGCAATGTTCGAGAAAAAGGCGTCAAAATCGAAACTAAAAGCCTGCAAACGCATTGCGCCCGTATTTTCGTCGAGCTCTATTTTTCCTGCGGCGCAAATCATCTTTCCGCCAATGGTCATTCCATCATAAGGCGGACTGGCGGTATAAGCCTTGCCATCATCACCAATGACACCGTTATCGACAATCCACCAGATCGAATCTTCCGTGCCATCCTCAAGCCGGACCGTTCCCTCTCGTAGGAAAAAAACCTCCGTTCCGGCAGCAAGTCTGCTGGGTTTTCCAGTCAATGGGTCAATGGGATTATCGACATCCAGCGCCAATTGCATGGGTATCGCAGTGGATTCCCCTTGCAGGTCGATTTCGACCGCCGCCAGCGTCTCCAGCACATCCGGCATCGGCAACGGCGTTTCAAGTTCATCCAGCGAAAGCCTTTCGATGGACACCATCGTATCCTGTGTCAGGCTTCCCGCCGCAATGTTCAAAATGTCTCCCCGCGCATTCTGTATGGAAGCGCCATCCTCCGCCAATACTTCTATCGCGCCTCCTGTACGTACCGGCATCACCTTGAGATAAACCTTGCCCTGCTTGCCGCCATGCACAACGGTGATCGTCGCATCCCCCGCCAACTTGGCAATGACCAGACCGTCGGCGGTCACTTCCGCAACTTCCGGGTTACTTACAAAATATCGCGTTCCCAAATCGGCATCATGGAGGTCATCGCCCAGCATATTCCTGGCAAAAGTACGCACATCAATTTGCCGCTGCCCAACCCCTTCCGCCAAATTGAAGTACGGTGGAAACAAATCCAGTTCGTTGCCGTACCAATCTATTGCGTAGATGGGAATCTCATTCATGGAAACGGCAATCGCATTGACCGCCTCGATGCCCCTCGCCCTTGCGCTGACGATGGCGGTGCCCTCGCCCGTCCCGCGCACCTGTCCCTCTTCATTGACGGCCAGTACACTTTCGTCGGAAGAGACATATTCCAGATAACTTCCCGTCAGCACCACGCCTTCCTCGTCCTCGAAGTCGCCAGTTACCTTGAGTTGCTGCGCCTGTCCGATTTTGAGTGTTGCCAAGCGGTCGATATTGATCAGGACGAGTTTTGCGTCACTCACATTGACCACGAGTTCGATGGGCTTGCCTGTCGCAAAACCGTCGTCGGCCTGTAAGGTGATCGTGGCTTCGCCCGTATAGCCCGCTTCCGGGGTGAAGGTGAGCGTCTTGCCGTCGGCGTTCAGCTTGGCCGTGCCGTGCGTTGTGTTGAGGATGCGCCAGAAGATCAAGTCGCCTTCCAGGTCTTCGGCAATGCCGGAGAGGACGGCTTCAAGTCCCAGGTCGGCGTGCGTCTTCAATTCCGGCGTCGTGATTTGTTCCGGAGCGCGGTTGGCCTTGAAGCCGGTGTTGGCGTACAGGATCTGCCGGTCAATCGTGTTGATCTCGCCATTGCCGTCGATGTCCGCTTCTTTCTGATCCCCGATCCCGGATTCCTGATCCCTGAACAGCGCGCTGTCTTCGCCATCCACCCTGCCGTCGGCGTCCAGATCGCCCGCCACGTTCAGCGTGACTTTTGCCGCGCCTGATCCCGTGATCTGGATGAGTTTCATCCCCGCTTCCGTTACCCGCAGGATATATGTTGTCCGGCCATTTATACTGGCCGTCCCCAGAATCTCCACCCCGGAAACTTCCACCGTTGCCCCTTGCGGCAGTTCCGCTTCCAGCGTATAGAGCGCCCCTCCCGCCGCGCCGGGAGTGTGGATTGTCGAGGCTATCTCGCTTTCCCGCACCGCGAAGGCAAGGTTGGCCTGGCCGGAAACATTGCCCTGCCATGTCCCATTTCCCGCGCTCCAGCCCACCGCCGCGCCAAGATACGACGTGAGCGGCGCTTCCAGCGCCCTGCCCGTTTCGTCATAGACAATGGGGGTTCCCAAAGTGTTGCCGTTCAGATGGCGCGTTAAAATGAGCCGGCCTTCAGTGTCATAACTGTAGGCCAGCGCCGTTCTTCCGCCCGCGCCATCCGGCAGGGTGGCGCGGATTATCCTCCCCGCGCTGTCGCGTTCCAGATCAATGCGTTCCGGCGTCCCGTCCGGAGTAACGGCGGCAATGCCCGCGTCCGATATGAGCCAGCTTGCGCCATCCAGAAACTCGATTTGTTCCACCTTGCCCGTTTTATCGAGCACATACTTCGTGCCGTCCGGCGCGGTGAGGGTAAAAGATTCAGGCACCCACGGCAGGCCGCTTTCCTGTTCATAAAACGCCTGTCCCTGACGAATCAGGCTATCAGGCCGCACCGCCGCTTCTTCTCCCGCGAAGGCTTCCAGCTTCCAGCCCTCTTCATTTTCAAACACCGGATGCCAAACTTTGGGCGCGGATTCCTCAGCCCCCAGACGCTCGGATTCGCCCGTCAGCGTAAAGGAAAGATACGTCAAACCCGCATTGGCACTGGAGACATTGGCGGGAACAGAGAGCCACACCCGCGCCCCTTCCCGCCAGGGCGACGTCGCCCCGCTCTCAAGCTTTTTCGGCTGATCGTGCGTGAGATTCGCATCCAGAAGCGGCAGGCTCCAGTTGCCCAGATCGCCTCCCGAC
This sequence comes from Zoogloeaceae bacterium, assembly GCA_031271025.1. Lineage (GTDB taxonomy): Bacteria > Pseudomonadota > Gammaproteobacteria > Burkholderiales > Rhodocyclaceae > Azovibrio. Next base: position 5,748 of record JAISWQ010000081.1, read on the forward strand.
AGCAGCCTTCTCGTCAACGCCAATTCATGCCCGGCCAGCGTCACCACCGCGTCCGTAACCCTCACTTCCGCAAAACCCTTCGTCTCGGTATCTATCACCACCCGCGCCGTGATTTCACTCGCCCTGCCCGACAAATCCCACGCCGAAAGGCGCAGTTCATACACCCCATTGGCCAGCAAGCCAGGATCCAACCTTGCCAGATCAAGAATGCCATCGACACGCTCTCCAGCAAATTCCCCCTCCGCCAGCACAACCCCTGATCCCTGATCCCCGACATCTGATCCCTGATAGGCCTGCACCTTCCAATTCATGAGTTGCAGGTCAGAAACCGTGGCTTGCAGCAGCAGCGGCGCATCCAGCCGCGCCGCGCCGCCCGCCAGCCCTCCCGCCCACGCCAGCCGCGGCGCTTCTGTGTCCGCCGGGTCTTTCACCCGGATCATGTGCGTCTTCGTATTGACGAATCCATCGTTGTCCGTCGCCGTCACCTGAATTTCCAGCAAACCCGGCTTTTCGGGAACAAGCTTCAGCCGCCCCGCCGCGTCCAGCGACACCTCCTGCCAGGGCGCGTCCTCTCCTTCGCGCATTCGCGCCGCGACCTGCGCCATCCCGCTCCAGGCATCCGCCCGCACCGTCAGCACCACATTTTGCCCCGGCAAGGGCATCTCCGGCGTCGTCGTCACCACAATCGACGGCAAGCCGATACCGCCCTCCGCCGCCACCACCCGCAATACAAACACTTCCCACACACTCGCCCGGCCATCCGAAACCACCGCCGTTATCGCAAAATCCCCCAACTGCCCCGGCCCAGGACTCCAGATCAGCTCCTTGCTTCCCGCGTCATATTCCGCCCCTTCCGGCAGATTCTCGAAACGCACCACCAACCCCTGCGTCTGCGCCGCGCCGTCCGGGTCTTCCACCCTGATTCCCGATTCCTGATCCCCGATCCCCGACACCCGCAGCCCGATCGTATCCCCTAGGCGCACCTGGTGATGGCTCACCGTTATCCTTGGCGCGCGATTCACATCGAAGAGCCGCAGTTGCACAAGCTGCTCGCTCGCGTCCTTCCCGTCGCTGGCCCGGAACGTGAAGGTATAGACATGACTGTCTTCCAGCGCGTTATCAACAACTTCCTTACCCGGCGTCCATTCAAAATATCCGCTCATCTCATCGAACAGGATACCCTCCGGCGTATGCTCGTCATACAGCAGGCTGTATCTCACCTCGTCCAGATCCGCGTCCGCCGCCTTGAGGCTGAATCCAATGGTCTCGCCTTCGTAACCCAGTTGCAGCGGCAGCGGCAAGAGCACCGGCGCCTGATTCATGTTTTCTACACTGATTTCCACCGCGCGCGCAAAACTCGCCATGCCGTCGCTGGCCGTTATCGTCAGCCGCCACAATCCCGGCGTTGGCGTGTCGCCGCCACTGTTACCCCCCTGGGACGCAAAATAGTTCGGCAGCCAGGAAAGCGTCAGCCGGTCGCCCTTTACCGTGGGCGTAACCTGCATCCCGGTGGGCAGCCCTTCCACCTTCCAGGTCAAATGATCCGTATCGGCATCTTGCGCGTAAAGATTGAGCACCAGCGGCACCCCTTCGGCTGCGGCAAGCGCGATCGGCGTCGCGGAATCGGCGCTGTCCGGAACTTCCTGACCGTTTACTTCCAGCCCCAGGAGACCCGGCGCGGTATTTTCTTCCCGCACGACCACCCGCAGCGTGTGCCGCGTAACGTTCGGCACAGGATTTTGCGGGTTCTCATAACCGGCATCCCGCGGCGGCAAACCCTGATCGGTCACAACAAGCGTCAGATCATGGCTCCCCACATCCGCCGCCCCCGGTGTCCAGACAAGCGTCGCCCGGCCATATTGAATCGCGGGGGTGAGCGCCGCCCCCGCTGGCAAACCTTCCACCGCCCAGACCAGATCATCCTGATCCGGGTCACTTGCCAGGAGCGCCACCGACAGCGCTTTCCCCGCCACCGCCACCACCTGCGCGGGCGCGGTAAGCACCGGAGATTCGCTGATGCTCTCCACCGTCAGCAAGAACTGCTTCACCTGCGCCAATACCTGATTCGGGTTGCCGTCACCATTGTCACGCGCAATGACGCTGATCGCGTAATCCCCCCTTGTCCCCTCGCCCGGCGCAAAACGCAATTTGCCCGTCAACATGCCCGGCGGACTCGACGCGTCGCGGATGAATTGCGCAAACCCCGGCAAACCTTCAAAGGTGAGTTCGATGGGGTTGCCGTCCGCGTCGGAAACACTGACCGGAATCTCCAGAACACCACCCTTCTGCACGCTTGCGGATTCGATGTCGCCAATCTCCGGCGCGCGGTTGGCGTTGATGACCTCAATGGGAACCCCCATCTGGCTTATTGCCGGAATGCCCGTGCCGTCGCCATCATCGGTCGCCGTCACCGTCACATGATACGTCCCCGCCTGCGCGTAACCCGGCGTCCAGACAATTTCCAGCGTCTCCTCGTCAAATGTCGCGCCCTCGGGCAAACCCACGACCTGGTACGTGACCGTGGGCGCAATCGCCTCCAGCCCCTGGGAAGAATAGGCGGGCGCATCGGCGGACAGACGGATTTTGGGTTCGAAATACGGATTGTCCGGGTCAAAGGCAAACACGCTGATCCGTAGCGGCTGGCCTTCCAGCGTGTGCCAGGTTTCCGGCGGATAGAATTCCGGCGTGCCATTGGCGTTCAATACCGCAAACTCGATCTCGCGGCTCGTCCGCGTCACCACGCTTTGACCAGCGGGCGAAGTCCAGGTCGCCGTCAACATCACCGGCACGGTGAAATTGCCGTGGGCGTTGAAGCCGGGCGTCCATTCCAGCCAGCCCGTCTCTGGATTCAACCGCGCGCCAGCGGGCAGCCAAGGCGCGACATATTCCAGCGTCACCGTCGTACCGTCGGCCTGCGTCAGACCCCCCGGCACACTGCCCGCAAGTTGCAGGGCGAACCGCTCCCCCTCGCGCAAGGTTTGCGGCAAGACCGGCAACAGCGTGGGCTGCGGATGATTCTGTTCAACCACCACATCGAAATACTGCCGGACAACACGCTTGCCGTCACTGGCGATGACCGTGACATTCCCGTAACGCCCCGCCTGATCGTAACCCGGCGTCCAGGTCAATAACCCCGTCGCCGCGTCGAACACCGCCCCCGGCGGCAGGTTTTTGACCGTCAGGGTGAGCGTATCCCCATCCGCGTCCGCCGCCACCAGCGGCAGACTCAGGGTCTCGCCTTCCGCGAGCACAACCTCACCCCCGCCATTCGCCGGGTCGGCAATCACCGGCGCGTGGTTGCCGCCTGTCACGGCAACTTCCAGACGCCGGTACATCACCCCGCCCCGGCTATCCTCGATGCGCGCCAGAACCCCTGTCACCGCGTCGGCATTGGCGTTCGGCGTCCAAGACAAAATCGCCCTGCTGTGATAACTGCCCTCTTCTTCCGTCGTCGGCTCCACGGCAAGCGTCATCCCGGCGGGCGCGTCAACCAGTTGCCAGTAAAAACGCGATCCGTCGCTATCGGTCGCTTCCAGTTCCGCCGTCCACGCCACTCCCACCGTCGCGGCAGGAAGCGCGTCATCATCGAATTCAACCCGCGGCAATACATTATCCTGGGCAAAAGCGTAAATGCCATGCCCCAGATTGGCCTTCACCAGATCGGACATTCCCGCGCGCGGAGCAAAGTAATCCGCCGGAACAATGCTTACCGTCTGATCGCTCAAGACCGCGCCCACATGGAATGTGCCGCCCAGATCGGCAATCGCGGCGGTAAGATCCAAAATCCACAGATCGGACTGATCCCCATTGCCCAACACGCCGCCCTCAATGCCGCCCTCGAAATAACGGCCCGGATCAAGCAGCAGCACGAGCGGCCCCACAAGATCGTCTTCACCGATATTCGTGATGCTGACATCGTAACTGATTTCCCCCGTGGCGCGATTGGCGCGGGTATGGGTAAATTCAAGGGAAAGCTTGTCCGTCATGTCGTTCAAAGCGGTAAAGACGCTGATGTACGTTTGTTCCAGCGCCATCCCCTGAGCGCTCTCCAGCGTCTGATGGACTTCCAGTTGATATTGCCCGGCTTGAAGACCGCTCACATCGAGCCAGGCGGTGCGGGTATCCGCCTCCCACTCGACGGATTTCGGCACAATGGTCTGCTCCTGCCCGCTCTGCCCACCCATGCGGGTGAGCGTGTAGTTGTCCGGGTTCAGGATGCCGCCTGCCGCGTCATCCTGCCGCATTCCCTGGTCGAACACCACGCCGATACGATTCATCGGCAACGGCACGAGCGAGCCATCCGGCACCGTCACCGCCACCACCAACGGCGCGACGGCCAGCGAGAGTTCGTCGATGCGCTCCGTTTGCGCGATCAGTACCCTGCCCGTCGCCGTCGTCAGAATGGCTTCCCCGCGCGTGCCGCCGGAAGCCACCTGCAAAACGCGACGGCTCGCAAGCTCGATCATCCAGACCGCGGATTCGTGCGGCGTTTCCATACCCGAAATTACCGGATATTGTTTCAGGTTGTTGGAAGCAAAAAGCAAGCCCTCCAATACCGTGCCCGCCTGACCAAAAGCAAGACTATCGACAAGGCCGGAAACCCGGTATTCCAGTTCCGCCCGGCCCGCCGTGCGCCCTGACATCGGGAAGCTCACAATCTCGCTTGCCGGATTCAAGGCCGCGCCCAAAATGTCGCTCCCCGTCCATTTCACGCCCCACAAGCGGCCATCCTGACCAAAGGCCAGATCGCCGACACGCTGGTTGGAAAAATGCCGCCAGGATTTTGCAGGCTCGGCATCGTTCGGATCGAAAATCTCGATGCCGTTGCCGGAAGAAACATAAATCTCGCCGCTTTCAGGATGAATCGCCAGCGCGTGGGTCAAAGGATCGCCCCCCGGCCCTTGGTAACGTTCGAGGATCGCGCCGCTGTCCTGATCGACTTGCAGCAATTCAGCGCCCGTCAATACCCAAAGCTGCCCGCGCGCGTCAACCGCCATGTCGATGACCGGCGCGTCAAGGGTAAACAACGGCGTAACAACATGACCGCCTTTTTCAGGATAACGGTAAACTTCATTGCGCAAAGCGCCCGCGCTGGCAAGAATGCTGCCGTCGGGCAGTTCGATGAGCGCGTGCGCGCCAATGCCGCCCGCGCTTGCCGCAAACCCGTCGGCAAAACCAGAAAGGGTAAACGGCGCGAGCACCGATTCAAGATCGCTCTTTCGATCCGAAACCACATGGCCCGGCAAGAGACTGGCCGCTTCCTCAAAGAGCGGGTTGGCCACGTAACTGCGGTCTTCCGGCGCGCGGGGCGTCTCCTTGCTCTGCAACAATGTCTCGTTCGTCCCCAGCGTCTCCAGCACCGACTGGCGCGCGCCGTCATCCGGAACGATGGCGTTCAATACCGAAGCCGCCTCGCGGTTGCCCGCGTTGTCGGTCGCCACGGCAAGAAACTCATAACGCCTGCCCGCCTCGCCCATGAAGATCATCTGCGTGGTCTCCGGCCCAAGCTGACGCTGCCAGATACGAAAATCGCCGCCGTCCTCAGCCACATAGAGCGTCACGCATTTGACGCCGCTCAAATTATCTTCCGCCCGCCAGGAAAGATCGAACACCGCCTCTCCCTGCGCGTTCAGTCCCAGATCCGTCACGGCCAGCGCGGTCTGCGGCGCGTCCGCGTCCAGGAGCGCCGCAACGCTCTCAGCACTGTCGATGGGCGGCGCGTCATCCAGAATGACCCGCGCCGAAGCGGAAATCTTCGTCCCCGAACGCGCGGTATCGAGCGCGTGGAGGGTATAACTCACAAAGCCGCGCTTTTGCGCCTCCGTCGCCTCGATGTCTGTATTGTCCGCCAAAAGACCGCGGGTCTCGTCGTGCAGCACTTCGCCCGTGTCCGGGTCAATGGCTTGCAGGAGCCACGTCGCAATGCCGCTTTCCACATCAACGCCCGCGCTCACGCGCAAGACAAAACCCTTGGTCGCGGTAAAGTCGAAATCGCCCTGATAACTCGCCTTATCGCTCGGCAGATGCACATTGAGGTCGCCAATCTTGAGATCGGCAAGCCGGAACGAATTGGGATCAAGCGCGGGATCGAGTTCGGACACAATGCGCAACTGCCCGGCCGGCGTACTGCCCGCGTTACTGAAGGAAATTGTGTACGGCAAGGCCGTATCAATCGGCACATAGTTGTTGCCATCCACGCCCGTGATCGCCTGCGGGCCGCGCACACTGACGACGCCCGCTTCGGCGCCGTTTTGTTCCGCCACCAGTTCGAGATATTTCGCCAGATTGAGCGCCTTGGCCGGCACCGGATTGAATTCGGCATCAAGCACGCCGATATGGCGCAAATACTCCAGTTCGCTTTGTTGCCCCGCGAAAACCGTGAAGTTGATGAAATGCGTGTCATGCGCGGCATCCAGATCATAATCCGCCGGATCGGCCATTTCCGGTACCGGAATGTAGACCGTCGTCCCGCCATCTTCGGCCTTGCGCTCTTCATAGTAATCAATCGGCGCGTCAGCGGCATTGGAGTCGCCGCTGTATCTTGCCGTATCACCATACCATTCCTGCACCTTCGAGAAGAAAGCGGCAATGTCCGCCTGGGTACGGTAATTTTCACCGCCCCTGCTCAAAAGCACACCGCTTGCCAGAGTCGCGTTCAGGCTCACGATGAGCGGGTTTTCCCGTATCGGCGGCGCTTCATCGAGCGGACGCAACAGCCCCGCCGCTTCCAACGCCCCCAGCCAGCCAGCAACCCATTGCGCCTCGTCCGCCGCCAGAACACAAAGCATGACCGGCGCGTCCGCATCCGCCAGAATGGCCTCGCGCAGCTTCTGCGCATGCGCCGTCTGGTCGGCAATGAATTCGTCGCGGGTGAGCGGCGTCGCCGAAACCACCACATTGAACCGGAACGGTATCGCCAGGCTCTCGGTTTTCGACAGATGCGCAGCGGGGTCTTCAGAGAGGAACCGGGAGGTCAGTCCCTGGCAAATTTTGTCCAGATCCTGCACGCCGCCATCCAACAACCCGGCGGCTTTCCAATCGGGATGCTGCATATAGAGCTTGGCGCGCAAACCCTCGAAATCATGGTCGATCCATTCCGCCAGCCCCGGATAGGTGGCCAGCGAAAAACTCATCCCCGCGAAGCCACTGGCGGGCACATCGAAGGCATAGCCCGGCGCGAGGTTGTAACCCGTCGTGTTCTGGACGCCATCCAGTTGCGCCCAGGCAATGTCATTGCGCGGCGTGCCATCGGTCGGCGTCTCGCCAAAACCCAGGGTATTGCCCGCCGCGTCCGTCGTCACGCCCGGCGGCTGCCCGACGACATTGGCGCCAAAAACGACATAAGGCAAGGAAAGACCTTCCAGCAGATACTCATTATCCCCCATGTCGGTCGCGCCGAAATCAAAGCGCACATAAGGCGTATCGACATTGGAGAGGCTTTGCAGCGAAACGCTGTAGATACCGTTCTTGCCTGGCTCCAGCTCGCGCGCGCCGCCCACGCCGATGGTCACGTCGACTTCGATGCCCCGCTCGACCAGATAACGCTCCGCCTCGGCAACACGCTCGCCATCCGGGTTGATGACGGTCACGTCATACAGACCATGCGGCGCGGCGGCAAGATCAAAGACCGCGCGAATATGGGTCGCGTCCAGCACCTGCCAGCGCGTCGGCTCGATTTCAAAAACGCCGGGACGGGAAAGTTTCACCAGCGCGCCCGCCGCAAACCGCGCGCCATGAATATCGAGTGTCACCCAGCGGTGTTCGTCATCGCCCGTCCCTCCCTGATCGGGAGTGACGCGGGTAATGGAAAGCGGCAACAGATCGGCGCGCAGAATGGCGGGCATGTCATTTTCGCCTTCGCGGCAACGCACGAGAATGTAATAGTCCCCCGCCCGCGTATTGGCAATCACAACCTCCTGATCAACCGCCACCGGGTTATCGTAGGAAGCGTCGAACACCGAGGACGTTGGCACATCGCCATAACGGACATAGAGTTCGTTACTGCCCCGATCCGCCTCGCCATCCAGGCTCACGCGCAGCGTCTCGCCCGCCGCGACGCTGACCTTGTAGAGCCGCGCGCCATGCAGGGGAGTCTCGCCCGCCGCGCCGCTGCTCGCGCCTTTGTCCTTCTCGGCCTGCTTCTCATCGGGAGTCAAGGTTATCCTGACGGGGTCGGCCACGGCAATCTCCGGCACCGTGACCCTGAAGGCCATGCCGGAAGCCATCCGGTTATTGGCTTCGCCCGGCGGCAAAATGAGGCCGGTGGACGTATAGACGATCTCGCCTTCATTGACATCGTTGTAGATGTCGGGCCGCACGATCACGCGCCAGGTACCCTCCTTCAAGGGTGGCACGGTCGCCTCCAACACCCCGGCATAACTCGCGCCCACGCCCAGATCCCCCTCATGACCCACCTTGCCCAGCAGGATGTCACCGATGTCCCAGGTATTGTCGGTGGAAAGGTAAATGGCGTCCGTCCAGCCCCCGTAGGCCGGGTTGTCCGTTGAATCGTTCCTGACCGTGTATTCGACACGGATACTCTCGCCCACGATGCCGCTTGTGACCACTGTCACGCCATCCTCATCCACCACGAGATCGGCGGGCGGCGGTATCTCAACGAGCATCGGCACCGCGCCCGAATTGTTCTGTTCGTTACCGAATTCGCGCACCTTGCCGTATGCGCCCGCGCCAAAGGCGTAAGCCGGATCCGCCACCACGAAGACATACCACGCGCCCTCAAGATTGGGCGGCACGCTGACAAAAATGCTGTTTTCGTAACCGCCGCCGGCCTCAAGACGCTCCGCATGCCTTGAATATCCCAAATAAATATCCGAATTGACATCCAGGAAACGGTCTTTGGACAGATAGACAAGATCATCCCAGAACGACTGGTCACTGGGCGTTTTGCCGCCTTCATTGACCACCCGGTACGTCACCGTAAACCCTTGTCCGGCCAGCACCGAATCCGGCGCCACGACATCCCTGACCTGCAAATCCGGCGGCGGCGCGAGCGTGACGGGCAAATCGACGACCATGCCATTATTGCCTTCATCCTGGAATTCCAGCACCGCGCCGGCAGAACTCCAGCTGACACCGATCAGATCATTGCGGATGGAACTGCGATAATATGGCTCCGGCCTGACCGTGGTATCGGCCTGGACGATCAGATGGAAATCGCCTTCAATTGATTCCGGCAGGGTGATCGTGGCTGTCCGGGTATAGGATGCGCCGATTTCAAGATAAGCCGGCATCTGCTCTTCGTCCCGAATCTTGATGTCAAACAGTTTGAGCGCGTAATCGCTCGTATCCAGGGAATCATCGCGCGACAGGTAAATCCCGTCAGTCCAGTCGCTGACGCGCGTCTTGCGTGTGCCCTGGTTGGTGACCGTCCACGTGGCGGTGAGCGTCTCTCCCGATTCCGGCGTCGGGTTGGAAAGGACAACCTCGTCAATCTGCAAATCCGGCTCACGATAGGTAATGGCAAGCTCACTCCGTGAGCGGTTATTGTCGTATACACCCCCCTCGTAGACGCTACTGCCATAAAAATACCTGGCGCTATCGTTATAGTGCCAATACTCCCCTTTGATATCCACAGTCTCATAAGCGACATAGACATCGGTAGCGACATAAATGTAATATTCCCCGTCCGCCCCAACCGGCAGGCGCACCCTGGCCGAGGCCGTGTAGCTTTCGCCCGTCGCCAGAGCATTGACGTTCGCGTGCTCGAAAACCCCCAGGGGCGTCGCCCGATCCAAAATGAACTCAGGATCGGTGCTGATATAGACCGCGTCCAGCCAGCTTTTCGTGCCGGCCCAGACATCGTCGCCGAAATTGGTGACCGTCCACGTAACCGTGGTTTCTTCCCCGGAAAAATTTTCTGGAACCGTTGTAATGTTCGTCACCCGCAAATCCGCGGCCACCGCGCTCACGACAGATGCCGCGCCCTCCGAATTGTTGTCGTAACTCTGTTCGCCCAAATAACGGAACGAATTGGCACTCACCCGCAGATAAAGCCCAGTGACCGAAGGCGCCAACTCCACGGTCTGGGTCACCGTATAGCTTTCCCCTTCCCCCAGCGCGCGGGTCTGTTTATAGTCGCCCAACCACCACGACTGGCTCACCTTGTCGGGGTCCGCAGCATCGACAAGAGAGACGCCATCGATCCAACTGCCCTCGAACGCCGCGCCCTGGTTTTGTACCGTGTAGCTGAAGGTATAGCTTCCCCCGGCTTTGGCCGCTTCTGGAGCAATGACCTCTTTTACCACCAAATCCGGCGGCGATAACGTCAGCCCCAGAATACTGATCGGGCGGGCCTTGTAATTGTTGTTGTCCAACTGCGCCGGATCATCGGGATTGATGTTGGTTGCCAGCGTGTCTTCCAGAATGACATCATAGACATCGCTCCAAACAGTGATGAAATACTCGCCCGAATAGACGTTATCGGGAATCCTGACATTGACGGTTCCCAGATAATCCTCACCCACCGCCAGATTGCCGACATGGGTGTATGACCCCAGCAGAATGTCGCCCTTGTTTGCGCCCGGGCGCGTCTTGTCGCGCGCAAGCCAGATCGTGTCCGTCCAGGCGTTGAGCGCCGCCGCCTCGCCGCGCGTCGTGGCGCTGCCAAGATTGGCAACCTTGTAGCGCACTTCGATCGTGCTGCCGATGACCCCCTGATCCGGCGCCACGACATCGCTGGCCACCAGGTCGCCAAACGGCACGGGATCAATGTAAAAAGGCTTCGCCAGTACATTGTTGCCTTCGTTCGGATATTCATCGACATTGCTGTCACCATCGGCCGCGACAATCAGGTAGGCATCGCCGCGAAAACGGATCGGAATGTCGACCATCATCGTTTCGTTCGCATAGGATTCGCCCGGCGCCAGCGCCGAACCGTTCCTGATCTGGCCAAGCAATATATCGTCCGCGCTCAGCTTTCCATCCAGCGACAGATAGACCCGATCCGCCCATTGACCATTGGCCGACACCGATCCACTGTTGACGATCGTGTATTTGACGCCAACAGTCGTGCCCGCCGTGACACTCTCCGGCACAGAGAGCGAATGCACCCGCAGATCGGGGCGATCTTCCAGACCCACCGCCAGCAGGGTATCCGAAATCAGCGCGTCGTTTTCCCGCGCCGCGCCATGCTCATAGACCTGGTCGCCCGCCGCGCCAAGATTCGCGTTGGTGACCACCCTGACGCGATAAACGCCCTCGATCTTCGCGGGCAAGCGCACTTCTTCCGTGCGCATGTAGGATTTGCCCGGTTCAAGACCCCGGTCATAGGTAAACGCTCCCAACCGGGTGGCCGGCCCGGAATTGTCCACCGGCACCAGCCAGACCGTATCCACCCACCGTCCCGAAGCATCGGCCTCGCCCTGGTTTTCCACTTCCCAGGTCAACGTAATGGATGTGCCCTCCCTGGCAAAAGAAGGCGTCTCCACCGTCTTGACCACCAGGTCGGGCGATACGGACAGATTAACCGGAACAGCCAGCGACGTGCCGGTATTGTTATCGGTATGAATGAACTCATACGGCCCGCCGGTGCGAACATTGAGATAGAACTCGCCTTCCAGTCCCTCCGGCAGCATTACCTCAAGATTGCGGACATAACGGTCGTTTACCGCCAGGTACCCAATGTGCCGCACCGAACCGAAATGGACGACAACATCGCTGCCATCGGGTTTGCTTGACAACCAGACGCTATCCTCCCAGCTTGAGTCGCTCGTCAGGCCGATCCCTTCGTTAACCACCTCCCAGGTGACGCGCAAGGGCTTGCCGCTGGCAGCCTCCCCTTCCGCCTCGACAAAAACGACCTTGAGATCGGCATAGGGAATCGGCATCACGTCCACAGGATGCGCCACCTCCCGCGCGTTGTTGTCCTCCGATTGGTGCTCGAAAACCTCATTCTTCGCGTCAGACACCACAAACAGCCGGTAACGAGCCGATGTCTCCGGCGCAAGCAGAATGCGCTCACTCCCGGTATAGGACGCCCCCACCTCAAGCGCCCCTTCATGCTCGAACTCGCCAATCACCTTGTCATCATGATTGCCGAGCACATCATCCCTGGAAAGAATGACCCGATCCACCCAGCGCGTCGCGCTCCCCGCGCCCGTTCCCTGATTCCTGACCGTCCAGGAAACCTCCAGCCGCGCCGGATCATCAATGATCCGCTCCGGCGCCACGACATCTGTCACCACCAAGTCGGCATGGGGCACAACATTGACCTCCAGTTGCGCCGCGCCCTTGTTGTTGTCGCGGTTTGTTTCGTCCAGCACCCGCCGCTCGTCGCTCACGACCAGTATCTCGTATTCGCCATCAAAACCCAGCGGAATTTCCAGATCGGCCGTCGCCGTATAGCGCGCGCCCGGCGCCAAACCTTCCTCATGCGCGACTTCAAGAAACTTTTGAAAAACACCGTCCTTCACGAGGTATACCGTATCCACCCAGCGCTCGCTTGCCGCCCCGCCCAGGTTTTCCACCTCCCACGCAACCGGGATCACCGCCCCCGAAATGGCCAGCCCCGGCCCGCGCACCTCCAAAATCCGCAAATCCGTGCGCGCCACCCGAACCGCCGTCGCCGATTCCCCCCAGTTGTTGCCTTCGGCATCGCGCTCGTGAACGCTGTTCCCGTGATCCGTCACCACGACCCAGCGATACTCATCTTCGGAAAGCCAGGAAGGCAATGTGAACGCCACCGTACGCTCACGTGAATCCCCCGCCGCCAGGGCCGTATTCTCAAGAACCGTGGCAACCTCGTAACGCCCCTTTTCGCCCCGGTCAAGATAGACCCGGTCACGCCACGCCCCACTCGCCGCCGCCGCCCCCTGATTGGAAACCGTGTAGGAAAGCACGACAGAATCCCCCGGACGCACAATCTCCGGCCCCACGATTTCCGTGACCGTGAGATCGGCAACAGGCAACAGACCCACCGTCAACTTTGCTTCACTCACCCGCGTATTGTTTACGCGATTCGACTCGGCCAGGAGGCGTCCCGTGTCGGTTTCGACCCGCACATCGTATTCGCCTTCCATATCTCGCGGCAACGTGATCGTGGTCCGGCCGACATAACGCCCGCCCGGCAAAAGCATCCCCGCGTGCGCAACAGAATTGGACAGCACGACATCACCGCCGGTCCCGGCACTATTCGACAAAACCACCCTGTCATTCCACAGGGAAATACCCGTCGACATGTCGCCACGATTGAGCACTTCCCATGTAATGACAATCGTATCGCCACCCTGTGCCGTCTCCGGGATGTCAAGCGAGGTGACTTCAAGATCGATAAACAACGCGCCCAGGGTCATGGCGGCAAAAGCCACATTGTCGGCATGGCTGTCCATGTCCTGCACTTCCTGCCGGGCATCCGTCCGCACGAACAGATAGTAGGCGCCCGCAGCAAGATTGCCCGGCAACTGGACGGTTTCACTGTGGATGTAAACCGCGTCACGCGCCAAGCCGCCACTGTGACGAACCGTTTTCAGAATCTGGTCATCGGCATTGCCCAGAGTCTTGTCTTTACTGATGACGATACGGTCTTCCCATTCACCGTCCGCGTCGGCCCGGCCATGGTTGGAAACCTGCCACTCGAGCGTCACACTCCCGCCCAACGGGGCCGCCGACGGCGCGGCAACGCGATCAACACGCAAATTGGGCATGGGCGTTGCCATCGAAACAAGGCTGACAGAACCCCGATTGTTCCCTTCCGCGTCATGGTTCGCGTTCACCTCAAAAAACACCCCAAAACCCGCCGCGTTCTGATCCGTCACCACTGTGACGCCAATGTTACCCGCGCCGCTCAAACCCTCCGGCAAACGGAAACTGAAACCACGCTGCCGGGATTCACCGGGCAAAATGACCCCCTGCCGCTGCCCGCCCACCCATTGCAGCGGGTCATACACAACGCTGGTATCCAGCAAAACCTGGTTCGTCGTGTGATTTACCACGGTGATGCGCTCATTGAACGGCAGCCCCGCCAGGCTTCCTCCTTCACCGTTGTATGTTTCCCAGGCAAGCGTGACCACCTCGCCCGCCAGAAAACCATTGTTTTCCGCTACGGCCAAATTACGAATCTGTAAATCCGGGCCAATGGCAATCTCTGATTCGCCCACATTGTTGCGCTCGCCGCTGGTTCCCTCGTTCGCCTCAACAATTTCTCCGGCTTCATCCACAATGACGCGCGCGACAAAACGCCCGGAAGCCGAAATGTCGGCAGGCCACTCGAAAGCTATCTGGCGATTCCGCTCACCCAGCACCGCCAGGGATTCCTCATCACGGATGAGCGTCGAAAACACAACCGTATTGGTCGAAAGATTGCGAACCTCAACCCGCTCGCTCCAGGCATGATCGGCAGCAAGATTGCCCCGGTTCGCGGTTGTCCAGGAAAGCGTCACCGCCTCACCGGGCTGAATGACATCATCACTCTTTGGCAGAAGCGCCAGATTTTCAGCAACCAGATCGGCGTAATCATCCGGCGTGACATCTACCACAACCGTTCGCGCGTTGTTCTGCTCGCCCGAATCCTCGGTATTACGCTCACGCACGAGATTGTCCGCGTCGGCCAGCACCATGAACGCCAGACGTCCCCTGGCGGCCTCGCCTGCCGGCAACCGCACGATAAAATCACGCGCGTAACTTTCATGAATCGCCAGGTCACCCTCCTGCGCGGCATCGTAGGGCACCGTCAGATCAACGATCAGTTCGCCCGTATCCAGATTGCGAACCAGTATCCGGTCATTCCATTTGCCATCGGCCGGAACGTCGCCGCGATTTTCCACAACCCAGCGCAAGGTGACCGCCTGACCGGTTTTCAGGTCACTGGCAGGCTCCAGCGTCAGACTGTTCATCACCAGATCGGGCGCGGCACTCCACGCGGGCGTCTGTTCTACAGGCGGCGCATCCTGGTTCCTGACGATATTGAACCTGACTTCCAGCGATTCCTGCGTCTGGCTATTGACGCCTTCGAGCACCAGTGTGTAAGTACCGCTTGCCTTCAGCGTCATCAGACCCGGGTCGCTACCGTTGAAAGTGTCATAATAGACGCCCCCCGAATAATAAGATCCTCTGGATCCCATGCCGCTCCAGCCAAAAACCACTTTCCCACTGGGATCCAGCAGACTCCAGTGTGGCACCACCCTGGAACTTCCAGTCGTTGTCAGTTGCGTCGTCACCGCGTCGAAATAATACTTTTCCCCAGCCTGCGCCTCAAAGGTAAAGAGTTGTATGCCATTGCTCGGCGTCAACACCGCGCTCGTCACGGTATCCGCCTCGATTCGTGTTGCCGCCTCCCTGTCCAGCACCTGGAACGCAAAGGATGCCGCTGCCGCGCCGCTATTGGAAAGCGCCAGCACATAGTCACCCGCGGAAAGATATTTGCAGATGTCGAAACTGGAATAGGCCGAGGCATATTGCCCAAAAACCTGGCGGCCATCCATCGCGTACAGGGTCCAATAAAGCGCGCTGTTGGAAGCGCTGATCAGGTTGTCAAACGCCAGCAGGCTCGCCTGATCCAAAGAGAAACGATACCAATTTGTCGCTCCGGCACCCACCACACCATCGATTTGCGTTTGCGTCGGGACAATGGCCGCTGCCGAGGCCAGATCAAGCATTTGAAATGAAAAATCTCTCGCGTAGGAAACAGAAGAACGTATTTCCAGTGTATAAGCGCCTGCCGTCAACGCCACAGGCCGATTCGCGCCATTGCTCCAGGTATCCTCCCGCGCAACGACCTTGCCACTGGCATTTTCCGTGATTCTCCAGGCGCCGCCGTATGAAGACAGCATTCTGAACCACAGCAATGTGTCCGTATCCACGGTGAACTGATACTGCCCAATGCCATATCCTTCCAGGATTCCGGTCACGGTATCCCCCACTTCCAACGGCAAGGGCACCCCCGTCACGATTCGCTCGAAATCGAAAACAATGTCATAGTCAATGGCGGGCAAGGAAATATTGCCGGTCGGCAACACATCGATCCACAGATAATACGGGCCACTCGAATTCACATTCACTGTTCTCTGGGCAGAAAGGCTGGTACCGGAATCCATCAGGGAACCCCTGGCGTCAAGCACGCGGTATTGCAGCGTGAATCCGCTTTCCGCGCCAAATGTGGCAGGGCCATATTTCAGCATCTGTCCCCGCAAGGCATCAAGCTTGAGAATGATCGATTGCCCGCTGACCACGCTGCCCGACGCGCATCCGGTTTCACCCGTATCCACGGCCCCCGCGGTAAAATCTAGCAAACGCAGGTTGATTTCACTGCCGGGAAGCGCGCCGGACATGCCTTTCAGCACAAGGGTATAAACACCCGCCGTGTTGAGATGAACGAGTTTTTTCCGATTGGAATAGGAATAGAAATTATCGTAGGCGACCTGATTCCCCTGGGCATCCCGTATTTCCCAGTTCAGATTCAGACTGGGTGATTCCGCCGAGAAATCCACGAGCAGCGGCGTTTCCCCCGTGGTCTCAAAAACGTATCGCAAACCAAGATTATTACCCAGAACGCCCGTCACCTGTTCGCCACGGGTCGAAATCGGCATTACAGCAGAATTGATGACACGCGCGGCAAAAATATAGTCCTGCGGATCCTCTATGGGACAATAAGGTTCAGCGTCATAATCCCAGCGGTTTTCCGTACTCAAGACCAGCGTATAACCGCCAGAGGCCGGCACGGCACATACGCTATCCGTATCGGCACTGCCGCCGCTCAGATAGTTACCGTCTGCGTCGAACATATGCCAGTATGCATCACTCTCGGCATTGCGCGACAAGAAGACAAAACTCTCGCCCGCCCGCGCCTCGAACCGGAACACCCCCGCGGAACCCGGCACCAGAGAAACGGTTGTTTCCGCATCCAGGGACAGCGCTGCCGCCTGCGCCACGTCGCGCAACTGAAACCTGTATCGCGCCTCTCCGCTACTACTGTAAAAATAGTACCATCCCGGATAATAGGACGAAAGTTTGAGCGCGTAATGACCCGCCTTCAGATTGAGAATGTAATCCTCACTCGCCGTCGCACAGCCACCGCTGTCAACCAACTCGCCATCGCAAGTCAATTCCCAAGAAACCGTGCTTTCAACCGTGCTTTCGACCAACAGCGCATCCAGCAACACCTGTTTGGGCGCATCCAGCGTAAAGGTGTAGACATCCGTCGCAAACCCCTCGAATACCCCTTCAAGCGGAGCATCCCAGGCAACAGCGCGGGTCTGTGTACTGGCCTGACGCAATTTGAGCGTGGCTACATCACCAGAGGCCCAGGAATAACCAAGCCAAAGCAGCAAATCCCCCGTTTCTTGCGCGGTAAATTTCCGAAATTCGCCTCCATAAACATATCCTTGCTCACCGGTGCTTCCCAGAAAATACCATTCAGAATCTTCCGAGGAGCGCAGGAACACCGTTTCCCCTTCCGCAAGACTCAATTTGAAAAACTGTGTCCCATCGGAAACAATATCGCTTCCCAATTGCACCGCTTGCGCGCTCGCCGCACTTTCCACCCGCAACAGGGCCTTGTCGCCTTCGTCGTACGGATAAAAATAGTCGAGACAAAGAAAATAATCGCCCGCCTTCTCCGCGGTAAAAGACCGAAATTCCCCGGAAGAATAATAATCCAACGGATAGGATTCATCACTTCCATACAATGCCCATTCAGAACCTTCCGAGGCGCGCAGGAACACCGTTTCCCCTTCCGCAAGACTCAATCTGAACAACTGTGTCCCATCGGAAACATTATCGCTTCCAAATTGCACCGCTTGCGCGCTCGCCGCATTTTCCACCCGCAACAGGGCCTTGTCGCCTTCGTCGTACGGATAAAAATAGTTGAGACAAAGAAAATAATCGCCCGCCTTCTCCGCGATAAAAGGCCGAAATTCCTCGGAAGAATAATAATCCAACGGATAGGATTCATCACTTCCATACAATGCCCATTCAGAATCTTCCGAGGCGCGCAGGAACACCGTTTCCCCTTCCGCAAGACTCAATCTGAACAACTGTGGCCCATCGGCAACAATATCGCTTCCCAACTGCACCGCTTGCGCGCTCGCCGCACTTTCCACCCGCAACAGGGCCTTGTCGCCTTCGTCGTACGAATAGAAATAGTTGAGACAAAGAAAATAATCGCCCGCCTTCTCAGCGGTAAAAGGCCGAAATCCCTCGGAAGAATAATAACCCAACGAATAGGATTCATCACTTCCATACAATGCCCATCCAGAACCTTCCGAGGCGCGCAGGAACACCGTTTCCCCTTCCGCAAGACTCAATCTGAACAAAGTCCCTTCTGTGGCATCCAGCACGCTGCCCACCCGCGCGACGGATGCATGGGCCTCGTCTCCCACACGCACCACAACTTCCTTGGCAAGGGGATTATCGGAATTGTTGAGTGTCAGCGCATATTCACCCGCTTCCAGCCAGACAAGGCGTGGGGATTCCTCCGAACTGTAAAAGGTTCCCGACTCTCGCTGGGAAGTTTTCGTATCTTCCAGCGCCCAGGAAAGAGAAGTTCTCCCTCCTCCTGTGTCAGCAATTTTGCCGGAAATCGAAACCCAACCCACCGATGGCACACTGAAACGCCAGCTTTTCCGGCTTGCCGCCTCTACCTGGAACGTTTGCGCTTCCCCCAGATTGAGCGTCTCGCCCGCAGGAAGTTCATTGAGAACCCGCGTAACCGTAAACTGATAGTCCAACGGAACACCATTTTCCAGCGCGCCATCCAGCAACAAAATGTATTGCCCTGCCGTGTAAATCGTATACGTAAAAGCATCAGATGATGAATATTGCAACAAACTTCCATCGGCATTGAACAACCGCCACATCGCCGAACCGCCCGACACCTGTGCGGAGAACGAAATTCGATCATTCGCTTCCGCGCTAAATACCCATGCCTTTGTCCCGCTGCCCGGCTCCAGAATTCCTTCCACCGTTTCTCCATAACGCAGCTCTTCACGCGACAAGGCGGACAGGCTGGTGAAATGAAAGGCAAAGGCCGCGTCCACCGCGCCTTGCAGCCGCAGCCGGTAAGTTCCAGCTCCCAGGAAAACCACGCGACTATTGGAAGAAGTGTCATTACCAAACGCGCGGCTGGCGTACAGGCTTCCCGATTCGGAAAAAATCCGGGCAGTAAAGCCACTGTCGCCTTGCCGCGCGTCAAATATAATGGCCTCCGGGCCAGAGAGGGTAAAGACATATTCCCGCATGTTCCCCGTGGAAGAAAACACGCCCTCCACCTGGTCTCCCAGATTCAGCGCCACCGGCGCAATCGGACGCACCGCGACGGAATAATCGACAGGCGCACCAGCCACACCCGTGCCACAGAGCACCAGCAGATAACGGCCCGTGGCAAGCAGGTCCGTCTCCCGCTCCAGGCCAGAAACGGGCAAGGCCAGCTCCGTCATCGCGCCATTGCTGCCCAGACGGAAAAGTTTCCAGTCGAGTTGGGCAGCATCGGGCGTTTCCACCTCGATCAAAACACGCCGCGCCGTTTTCAGATCAAATACATAGACCGCCGCATCCCGGTCATGCATAAGCACTCCCGCCCGCGCGTCTTCTCCCGCTACCGGCGCGTCCGTGATGTCCAGCCATTGCAGGGAATAGTCCGCGCCCAGGGGATTACGGCTCATCACCGTAAACACATAATCGCCCGCCTCCAGCCATTTGCTCTGGCGATTCGCAACCCCATCGCCCAATAGGCTCCAACTCCCCTCATCCAGCGCCAAAGCGTCCACCCCAGAGGCAAAACGCCAATAAATGCTTCCCGCATCGCCCCCAGGCACCATCAACACATGTTTTGCTTCGGCAAGATGAAGGCGATAGGTGTGAAATTCACCTGGCACATCAAGGCGCCCGCTTACCCTATCCCCCACCGCAGCATCATAATGGCTTTCTTCTTGTTGCCCCACGAACAACACATAGTTTCCCGGAACAGAATTCACACCGTTCGTTCCGCCAACGACAATCCGGTAATCACCCGCTTTCAGGTCCAGCATTACCGGCGTGTTGCCCCACGCACTATTCCGGCTCAGTACGAGACCTGCCGCATTCGTCAGCACCCATGTGAATCCATCGCTCGAAGAAGGCGCGCTCAGGACGACTTTTTGCTCATCCGCCAGGGTAAATTCCCAGGTATCCGTAAAGGCACCCGAAGCCAGATTCCCCTGGTTTACCTGCTCCAACAGCAATTCGGACTGCTGACCATCACGAGCCAACTGTGTCTCAAAACTGACCGGCAAAGGGTTTGCCAAGCCCGCGTTGGCTTGGAGCAATAAATAAAAACGCCCGCCCGATACCCCCAGATTCGTGCTCCAGCTGGATTTTCCGTTATTTCCCGAAATCAGCTTCCGGCCATTGGCATCCAGCAGGTAAACATAAAACGGAACATTGCCATTACCGCCATCGGCAATAAAACGATAGCTGAAATACTCATAGGCCGCCGCGTCAAAAGCCATCACCATCACGCGGTTTTCCGCGTCCAGAACAACATTTTGCGCGTCTTCCAGACGACTCACCGGCAAGTCGCCCAGATCCAGAAGACGAAAACCATAGTCAGCGGCAAGATGGTCCTGGGAATAGACCCGCAGCGTATAAGCGCCCGCCGCTAGATGAACCAACATGCCGTTCCCATCGAAACGACTCGCGCTTTGCGCCACGCCATCCGGCCCGCTCAACTCCCAGTACAGATCGGCGCCCGCCGTCAGCCCTTCGAAAAAGAGCGTGCTCGCCTCGGTGAGAACAAAGGTATGAAGGTTTTCCTGCCCCGGTTTTTCCAGCCGCTCATCCACCCGCGTGGAAAGCGGCAACGGAATACTCTTATAGGATACCTCTTGCACCGCGACATGCCAGCGCATGTCTTCCGTCACTGCGCTGGAAGCGGATCGCGCCACCAGATAATAGCCGCCCGCCGGCAAATCCAGCGTTGAAGAATCATTGCTATTTCCACTTGCGCGCACCGTGCCCTTTTCGTCATAGAACACCCAGCTCCAGTAAGCGGACGCATTGGCCGTGCCGATACTGTCTACAACCACCCGCGCCGGAGCCGTCAACTCAACGCGACGATAGGCATTCTCCAGCGACAAATCCAGTTCCACTTCCGTATCGAGCGCCAGCACGGGAATATCCTTCATCACGCGCAAGACGAAATACCCTTCGTCCGGCGTACCGGACGTCACCGTCAGCTCATAATTCCCCGCTGGCAGATCGAAAACCCGCGGCACGCTGCCAAAACTCACTCCGCTGGCCTCACTGCCGCGCGGCCCGGAAAGATTCCAGGAAAGACCCGTGCCCGTTTTGCCATCCACGATAATATGGGCAGGCGCCGCCAGCGTAAAATCGTATTTCACCGTCCCCGCCAGCGCAATCGTCCTTGTGATCTCTTCATTGAATGCCAGCACATCCACAACGGTTTTTCGGGAGATCAGGTTGAACCGGGCGTTCGCCGCCACCGTGGGCGAGGCGAAATAGTTCCGGTCAAAAACCGCCAGCAGATATTCACCACTCACACTCAGGGCGATATCCGCCTTGTCGGAGGACAAATACCCGCTGCCAATCTGGCGACCATAGGGATCCATCAGCAACCAATACTGATAACTCCCACCCTGCCCATCGAAATAGAAACGCTCACCCGCTTCGGCATTGAAGCGGTACAGACGGCTTTCTCCCGCAGGAAAGGTTTCATTGACCGCCACGCCGGGAAATATCGTCGTCGCACTGTCACGGGTCAACACCCGAAAACTGTAATCCGCCGCGACATCCTGGCTATTGCGCACGAACAGCGAATACCGCCCCGGCGCCAGCGCATAGGCATTGCGGTCAGAACTGTAGGAAGAACTGTCGCTGAATGCTTTCCAGCTCTGGATGATTTCCCCCAATGACCCCCTGAGCATCCACTGGACGCCATTCTTGCCATACCAGCTATCCAGCGCGTCGAAAACCAGTGTGGAAGGCGCATCCAGCGTAAAGGTATATTCCGCCAGACCCTTGATGCCATACAGATTACCCGCCATCCGGTCATTCAGCACCAGAGGCGTTACCGTATGCTCCTGTTTGCCCAGACTGAAGGTCACAGTGGCGCTGCCTGTGGCATAGTAATATCCTTCGCTGAGCAACAGGTAGGTGCCACTCACCGGAAGCAACCAGGTCGTGCCCACATTCTCGCCGCCAACCGACGCGACATAACGGCCATAGGGATCCACCACATGCCAGTAGCTGCTGCTCCCCGTCCAGTCCAGCACCACCCTTTCGCCCGCAATCGCATCGAACCGATACCCCAATGTCGAGCTGGCGGGTGTGCGCACCACGGTATTGCGCGCACCCAGTTCCAATACCGGGAAATCCGCCGCCTCCAGCACACGAAAAGCATAGGCGCCACCTTCCACCATCAGTGCGTATTCTCCCGCCGTCAAATTCAACACCGCGGACTGATAAGCGCCATCCGTATAGAAAAGATACTGCCGATCAACCTCCGTTCCATGCGGCCCAATCAATGACCATCTTGCGGAAGTATTTCCCTGGACGTCCATCACCAGGAGCGCGTTTTTTTCCAGCGCAAACCGCCAGGTCTTGTTCTCCGTGCCGGACTGCACCACCCCCAAGATCAGCGCTTCACCTTCCGGCAGGGGTGTTTGCGCCACATGGCCCGCCGCGTTGAACTGCACGTCAAAGGCAATGGCATCCGCCGCGTCGATGCGCCCCTCGATCAAAAGCGTATAGACACCCCCCACAGTCAGCGTCAACGCGGCACGGTTGGCGGTCAGGTTGTTCACGCCCGCCACATCGCGCCCAAAACGGTCGACCAGCCGCCAGATGGCACTACCCCCCGTGACACTGTGCGCCTGGAAAGCAATCTGATCGCCCGGTTGCGCTTCGAGTCGCCAGGCCTGCGTCGAATTCCCCGGCGTCAGTGTGCCCGACAGGCGGCTATCCAGATCGAGCGCCGGAACGTGGGCAAGATCCAGAAGCCGGAAAGCAAAAGCTCCCATGGCATTGCCCACACCCTGCACACTCAAGCGGTATTTCCCCGCAGGCAGGGCCAGCGCGCTCAGATTGCCAATGCCGTCGCTCTGGTCGAAGCGCCGGGAAGTCACTTCCACACCACGCGGCCCGGTAAGCGACCATACGACATCCGAACGACTCGTCCGCGCGTCAAACGCCAGTTGCGTCGCCGCCGCCAACTCAAATTCGTAGATGACCGTTTGCCGCGCCACTTCGATATGGCCCGATACCAATTCATCAAGGGACAGAATCTGGACGATACTTTCCGGCATTTTGCTTACCGAAAATTCGTAATTCACGACGGCATTCAAGGCGTTATAGTAACTCCCTTCCAGCACCAGCCAGTATTCGCCATCGACGGCAACCGTCACCGCCTCGCTCGTATTCATCAGGGCGCCGTTCGCCAACGAAATTCCGTGGGGATCCACCAGACGCCAGTCCAGACTGCCGCCCGACAGCGCGCGGCCATCAAAATAAACCCGCTCGCCCGCCGACAGGTTCAACCGGTACAACGCCATTCCGCGCGGCGTGTCCAGCGACGCCGAAACGCTCTCCCCCGGCTCGATTTCACGCGCAAAAGCCCCGCTCAACAACCGAAACGGCCAGCTTCCCGTCGCCGCTATCGTTTGCGAATCAACAGCAAGCGTATAGTCACCCTTCGGCAGGAAAAGCCAGCCCCGCCCGCTCGCAACCCCGGTCGATACGCCGGATGCCCTGGAGATCACATTGCCCTGCGGGCCATCGAGAGACCAGTAAAAATTCGTATTACCCACACTGTCAAACAGCACGGGAGTTGCTTCCGGCAGATGAAAATCAAATTTCGCCATCTGCCCGAGATCTCCGATGACGGCTTCCACGAGCGTATCCAGCGCCAGCGTCCCCACGTTGTCCACCACCGGATTCAGCGCAAACTGATAATTCACTGGCGCCGTATTACTGACGTACCCTTCCACCAGCAACAAGTATTCACCCGTTCTCTGCAACGAAAAGGCATCCCGGTCAGAAGACAGGCTGTAACGATCTCCTTCCTGGCGACCATAAGGATCCACCAGACGCCAGTAAGCACTTCCCCCCGATACAGTCCCCGCGTCAAAATAGAATTTCTCGCCCGCCGTTGCCGTGAAATGGTAAATCCTTGATTCGTTACCACGTTCCAGCGTTCCTTCAGTCTCTTCCCCCAAATCCAGGCCGGTCGCGGCATCCGCATCAAGAATGCGCAAGGCATAGGAACCCGTCACTTCTCCCTGCCCACTCACCGAAAACTGGTAGGTTCCTTTGGACAACTCATAGAACGGGCAAGAGTAAGAATAATTATCTGTGTTACTGAAACTGCGGCTGTCGATCTGCCCGGAAGGCCCTTCCAGTTTCCAGTTGAAATCGCTGCGGTTCGTCAGGCTGTCCAGCACCACCCGCCGTGTCTCTTCAACGACAAATTCATACCGGTCAGTTTCCCCCGGCGCGGAAATTTCGCCCTCGACCGACAACGCAACAGGATTGGCCTCCCCGGAAAGCAATATCCGCGGCTCGATGGCCTCGAAACGAATGTCCGGCCTGGAATTTCCCTGTCCGGATCCGGATGGCCGCGCCTTCCCAAACACATGGCGCAATACCGTTGCAAGACGGGAACGCGAAAAACTGTTCCCCTGTCCTGGATGACGCATTTCTTCATTAGCACAATGCATGATGTATTCCTTATGGAAATCCACTCACGGTTTTACCGATGGCGCTTTCGCAGGTTGGGCTTTCGACGGCACGACGGAATCAGGAAATCGCGCCTTGCAGGTCACACCAGCCGGGATCCGCAAGTCCGGATTGGGAAGCTCCAGAATGACAACAAATGTGCCGCTCGCGGCATCGATCAGCCGATCCACGGAACGAACCTTGGCGGTATAACGTCCATCGACCGGAATCTCCGGAACCACTTCCACCTGCATTTGCGGCGCAACCTTGCCAAACGCGCTTTTGTGCAGCACAACCTGAACCCGCAACGGATCAAGCTGCGCCAGTTTGAGAATCGCCCCCTTGCCCGGCTCGACCACCTCGCCAGGATAGGCCACCTGCTCCACCACGACCCCAGCAAACGGGCTGCGGAGCGTCCGCAAATCCAGCAACCCCTTTTGCTGCTGGTATTCCAATCCGGCAATCTGCCGGTTTTCCTGCGCAACCTTCAATTCGGCCTGTGCAATTTCCAGTTCGGCCTTCGCATCGTCGCTAGCTTGGATCGACATCACTTTTTCCTGCGCCATGGCATTGCGACGACTGAATTTTTTCC
The DNA here is from genome assembly GCA_031271025.1 of Zoogloeaceae bacterium. GTDB lineage: Bacteria > Pseudomonadota > Gammaproteobacteria > Burkholderiales > Rhodocyclaceae > Azovibrio. The sequence goes on from JAISWQ010000081.1 coordinate 31,000, forward strand.
GGGAAAACGTAATCTTGCTCTCCGCCATGCTCGTCGGCCCCGTCTGCACCGACTTGAAACGCGCCAACTCCGACGCCGCCTTCTCCGCCCGCGATTCAAGCCGCGCGACAACCTGCCCCTTCGCAACCCGATCCGCCCGCCTGACCACCACTTCCTCCAGCAATCCCGTGACCGGACTCCCCAAACCAACCGTCTGGTTCGGCTCAATCAGACAACCCGACATCTCGCCCGCAACCGCCTGCATCACAATCCCGCAGAACAAGCACAGCATGGCACGAAATACACCCGGCATGAAAATATCCTTGGAGATCAAGTTCATTCATCGTACAGATATGCGATGTCATGTCAACAAATTTTGTGAGTTGTGTAGCGAGCTTTATATCTGTCCACCTTTGTAGCGCGATAGTTGTCCGATCGTCATAGTCACCGCGAGGATGGCTTGCAATAGGCTGTGCTTGCGCAGCGGAAAATTCTCTTCGGTGGCCTTGATTTCCAAGGCATCGAAAGTCTGCTGCACACCGAAGCCGTTGAGCGTTGTGGCCAGTAGCGCCTTGCAGCGTGGCGTATCGATTTCGCACCCGGACTGCGCTAATTGACATCCTCCCCTCCCTGAAGGGAGGGGATTCCTGCTGCGTTCAGCCCGGCATCGAGCCGGACTGAATCGCTTCGGCGGGTTCCTGCTTCACCGAGCGGCCTCACTGCGCCAACTC
>JAISWQ010000194.1 GCA_031271025.1 Zoogloeaceae bacterium
AAAATCGAAACGGAATTTCCATGTTGCGCTGAGATTGGGATCATTTCGCCAATCGACGATTGGTTTTTGTTCATCAGTCATGATAGTTCCTTTGCTGTTGGTGGGGAAAATGCCTAACGTTAAGTAGACACCTTTGCAGGCATCTTGATAGACACCTCGGCAGGTGTATACTCCGTCCACAGAAGGTGTATAACACAAACTTGCATGTTCCATCTCCTTGATTACATTGAACTTCAAGCGCCATGACGGAAACCAGACCCACCTCTTCGCCCAAGCTCTTGGATCGGATGCGTGAGCGTCTGCGTCTGAAGCATTATAGCATCAGAACGGAGCAGCAATATGTCCAATGGGCGCGGCGGTTCATCCTGTTTCATGACAAACGGCATCCGGCGCAGATGGGGGCGAGGGAGGTTGAAGCCTTCCTCACGCATCTGGCCGTGGTGGGCAAGGTGGCGGCGGCGACACAGAATCAGGCTTTGTCGGCGTTGCTGTTCCTGTACCGCGAAGTGCTGGAGCAGAATTTGCCTTGGCTTGATAAGGTGGTGCGCGCCAAACGTCCCGCCCACTTGCCAGTGGTATTGACGCGACGCGAGGTGTCGTGGGTGCTGGAGCGGATGGAAGGCACGCACGGCCTGATGGCGCGTTTGCTCTATGGCACGGGGATGCGCCTGATGGAATGTGTGCGCTTGCGGGTAAAAGACGTGGGTCTGGAGCGAGGCGAAATCTTGGTGCGCGACGGCAAGGGCGCCAAGGATCGGGTGACGATGTTGCCGGAATCGCTGGTCGAGCCGCTCAGGACGCATCTTGCGGCGCGGCGGCGGATTCATGAGGAGGACACGGAAAAGGGCATGGCCTCGGTGTATCTGCCGGACGCGCTGGCGCGCAAGTATCCCAACGCGGCTGCGGATTGGGGTTGGCAATACGTGTTCGTGGCCGGAAGCTATTCCGTTGACCCGCGCGGCGGTGCGACGCGGCGGCATCACATGGACGAAAAACTGCTGCAACGGGCGATGAAACGGGCGGTGCAGGCGGCGGGCCTGGAAAAACCCGCCACGCCGCACACCCTGCGGCATTCCTTCGCCACGCATCTGCTGGAGAGTGGCTACGACATCCGCACGGTGCAGGAACTCCTCGGCCACGCGGACGTTTCCACCACCATGATTTACACCCACGTGCTGAACCGGGGCGGGCGCGGCGTAATCAGTCCGCTCGACAATCTGTGAGGGACGCAAAGTCTTCACTTGCAGGGCGGCGATCTCGCCCGGTTCCCCGTTCTTTTAACCGCCTCGCTCCCGCGGACCCCGCGAAAGGCGGTTTCCGGGGGCGGCAGGGGCTGCTTGAGATGGGATGCGCCACTGGCTGGATTACGTTCGATCCACGGATGGGCGGGCGCGTCGGAGCGGCTGGCCGCGGTCAGCGCCGAAACCAGTTGCGTGCCCACTTGCGCCAGCGCCTGCCAGGGATCGGCAGTTTGACCAGGGTGGAAGCATGTTGCAGGTTGAGTCCGGTCGCGCCCGCGTCGGTGGACAAAAACACCCGGCAGGCCGGATCGTTCTGGAAACGTTCGAGCAGCGCGGGGCGTTTCTCGGCGGGTACGCCGCCATGAAAACTCACGTAGTTGATGTTGCGCGCGCCGAAAACCGGCGGATTCCCACTTCATGCATGTGCGTCCATTGGCTGGATGCCACAACCCTGGCTTGCTGAAAATGTCCTTCCGGACATGAAGGGTTCAAAACTCCGCCCACACCGGCGCGTGATCCGATGGCCGTTCGCGTTTGCGGGGCGCGCGGTCGATACCGGAGGCGGTGCAGGTCTGGGCAAGGGCAGGGGAGAGCAGGATGTGGTCTATGCGCAGTCCCCTGTTTTTTTGAAACCCCAGCATCCGGTAATCCCACCAGGAAAAACTTTTTTCCGGTTGGGGAAACAGGCGGAAAGCGTCCTGCAAGCCCAGATCCAGCAACCCTTGAAACGCAGCGCGTTCGGGAGGGGAACAGAGGATTTTGTCTTTCCAGTCTGCGGGATCATGCACGTCGGCATCTTCCGGGGCGAGGTTGAAATCGCCGCAGAGCACAAGGCGGGGATGGCGGCTGAGTTCTTCTTTCAGCCAGAGATTCAGTGCCGCCAGCCATGCGAGTTTGTAGGCGTATTTGTCGCTGCCGACTTCCTGCCCATTGGGGAAATAGGCGCAGATGACGCGCGTGCCGGCGAGGGTGGCGGCGATCAGGCGTTTTTGCAAATCCGGGAAATACGGATTGCCACAGATTACATTCGCCATTGCGGCGCGGGAAACAAGGGCAACGCCGTTATAGGTTTTTTGCCCGGAAAAGGCGGCATGGTAGCCCGCTGCTTCCAGTTCGGCGCGAGGGAAATTCGGGTCTTCCAGCTTGGTTTCCTGCAAGGCCACGATATCGGGTCGGGTTTCGGCGAGCCAGTCGAGAAGGTGCGGCAGGCGCACCTTCAGACTGTTGACATTCCAGGTCGCCAGCCGGGTCATTGCGCGGCTGTGGTGCTGGCCTCATTTTTCGGGTAGCCCGCAAGGTCGAGCAGATTGTTGTAGGCGGAAGCATCAAAACCGCGCACACGCTGCGATCCGACGCGCAGGGTGGGGACGAAATCATCGCCAACCAGGGTTTTCAGTTCATTTCTTTCAACCTCCGTCTGCACGCTTTTTTCCGTGAAGGGCACCCCGCGCTTGCTCAACAATTGACGGGCGTCGTTACAGGGCTGGCATTCCGGGCCGCTGTAGAACGTGACCGGATATTTTTGCGCAGCCTGGCGTGTGGCGAAAGAAAGACTGGTGTCTTCGCTGGAAACCACCTGGGCGCTGCCGCGGTCGATGCGCACCAGATCTTTCACCTTGCCGGCAGGCGGAAAATCACTGTAGATGACGCGGCCAGAGGCGGGATCCGTCCAGCGCCAGGTTTGTGCCGAGGCGATGGCGCAGGAAAAAGCCAGTATGCTGAAAATGGCAGCGCGGATCAGGGGATGCAGATGTCGATTCATGATGCAGTTTCCTCCATTTAAAATCAGGTTGGAATCATACCACTCTGGCGCAGCAGCGCCTCTGGTTCTGGCGTGCGGCCACGAAACGCCTTGAAGGATTCCAGCGCCGGACGCACACCGCCGACGGCGAGAATTTCGTCGCGGAAGCGTCTGCCCGTGGCGGTATCCAGCGGATCGCCGGTTTCCTCGAAGGCGGCATAGGCGTCTGCCGACATGACTTCCGCCCATTTGTAGCTGTAATAACCCGCTGCATAGCCGCCGCCGAAAATGTGGGAAAAACTGTTGGGAAAACGATGCCATTCCGGCGGAAAGAGCACGGCGACTTCCTCGCGCACTTCGCGCAGCAAGGCCGTGACCTCGTCGCGTTCCGGATCGAAGCGGCTGTGCAGCAGCATGTCGAACAGGGAAAATTCGATCTGGCGCACAGTCATCATGCCGCTCTGGAAATTCTTGGCCGCCAGCATCTTGTCGAAAAGGGCGCGCGGCAGCGCCGCGCTGGTTTCCGCGTGGGCGCTCATTTTTGTGACCACCTGCCAGTCCCAGCAGAAGTTTTCCATGAATTGCGAAGGGAGTTCCACGGCATCCCACTCCACGCCGTCTATGCCCGAAACCCCGGATTCCGTGACTTCAGTCAGCAGGTGATGAAGAGCGTGTCCGCTTTCGTGGAAGAGGGTACTCACCTCGTCATGGGTGAAGGTTGCGGGCTTGCCGCCAACCGGGCGCGCGAAATTGGCGACGATGCAGGCCACCGGCGTCTGCCTATCGCGCCGATCCAGCATCGAATTCATCCAGGCGCCGCCGCGTTTTTCCGGACGGGCGTACAAATCCATATAGACCCGGCCCATGCATTGGCCTTCCGCTGTTTCCAGCCGGTAAAAACGCACGTCCTCATGCCAGACCGGCGCGCTATCCGGGCACATCCTGACGCCAAAAAGACGTTCGATGACACCGAACAAGCCTTGCAGAACCTGCGGCTCGGTGAAATAGGCGCGGACTTCCTGCTCGGAAAAGGCATAACGCGCCTGTCGCAGTTTTTCCGAAACCCAGGCGACATCCCAGGCTTGCAGATCGGGGAGATTCAGCGTTTCGCTGGCAAAAGTCTTGAGTTCGGCGAGATCGCGCAGGGCGAAGGGTTTGGCCTTGGCGGCCAGGTCGCGCAGAAAAGCAAGCACTTCCGAGGTGGAATCCGCCATTTTGGCGACGAGGGAAAGCGCGGCGAAATGAGGGTAGCCGAGAAGCGCGGTTTCTTCCATGCGCAGGGCAAGGATGCGCGGCATCAGCTTGCCATTGTCCCATTCCGGTCGGCTGCCGAAATCGGAAAACTCCGAGGCGCGAGTGGCGCTGGCACGATAGAAACGCGCGCGCAGGTCGCGGTTGTCCGCATATTGCAGAATCGGCAGATAGGAGGGCATATGCAGGGTGAATTTCCACCCGGATTTGCCTTCGGCTTTAGCGGCGGCACGGGCGGATTCCAGCACGTCCGCCGGCAGGCCGCCGAGATCGGATGGCTCTGTCAGAATTTCGCTGTAAGCATTGGTGGCGTCCAGCAGGTTTTCGGAAAACTTCGCGGCCAGACACGCCAGTTCTTCCTGAATTTCCTGAAAGCGTGGTTTTTGTGCTTCCGGCAATTCCGCGCCGGAGAGGCGAAAATCGCGGATTTCGTTTTCCACCACACGCTGGCGCGCGGGCGTGAGGGCGGCAAAAGCGGCGCTGTTTCGCAGCGCCTTGTATTTCTCGAAAAGTTGCAGATTCTGCCCAAGTTCGCTGTAGAAGCGGGAAATTTCCGGCAGGTTGGCGTTATAGGCTTCCCGCCATTCCGGCACATCCCTGACGGAATGCAGATGCCCGACAATCCCCCAGACCCAGCCCAGCGGAGCCAGTCCGTCGGCAAGCGGTTGCGCGAAATCCTCCCAGGTGGCGGGGGTTTCGGCACGGGTCAGGCGGGCGATCAGGGCGCGGGCTTCGGCGAGGCGTTGCGTGAGCGCGGGCGTAACCTGCTCTGGATGAATACCGGCAAAGGGTGGCACATCCTGCGGCAGGGTACCGCCTGCGAGCAGAGGGTTGAATTTGGGATCGGCAAGATCGGGCATGGGTATGAAAAAACCTTGGGGAGGGAAGGGAAAAAACGGAACGTCTTGGAGAAAACCCCGGCTGGGATGAAGGCGTTACGCGGTTAGCCGTTCCAGGGCTTCCACGTATTTGGCGCTGGTTTTCGCCAGAATATCAGCGGGGAGTCTGGGGCCAGGCGCTTTTTTGTTCCAGTCCAGAGTTTCCAGATAGTCGCGCACGAACTGTTTGTCGAAGGAGGGCGGGCTGATGCCCTCGCGGTATTGGTCGGCAGGCCAGAAGCGGGAAGAATCCGGGGTGAGCGCCTCGTCGATGAGATGCAGGGTGCCAGCCTTGTCCACGCCAAACTCAAATTTGGTGTCGGCAATGACGATACCGCGTGTGAGCGCGTAGGCTACGGCTTCCGTGTAGAGCCTGAGCGCCGCGTCACGGGCTTCGCGGCAGAGTGCCGCGCCACTTTTGCCCGTACCCGCAAGAATGGGAGCAAGTTTTTTTTCGCAATGCGCCTCGGCGGCGGCCAACGGGATGTTTTCATCGTGATCCCCGGCTTCGGCCTTGCTGGCCGGGGTGAAAATGGGGGCGGGCAGGCGGGAAGCCTGTTTGAGACCGGCAGGCAGGGTAATACCGCAGACCGCGCCGGTCGCCTGATAATCCTTCCAGCCGGAACCGATGAGGTAGCCGCGCACCACCGCTTCGATGGGCAGGGGCGCGAGGCGCTTCACCACTACGGCACGCCCTTTGACCTGATCGACTTCACCGGGCGCCACCACGGATTCCGGCGCGATGCCGGTGAGCTGGTTGGGGATGACATGAGCCAGTCTGGCAAACCAGAAATTCGCCAGCGCCGTCAGCACTTCCCCCTTGCGCGGCAGGGGATCGGGCAGGATGACATCGAAGGCAGAGAGGCGATCCGAGGTGACAATCAGAAGTTTGTCTTCATCGACGACGTAAATATCGCGCACCTTGCCGCGCGAGCACAGGGGCAGACTGTGGATGGAAGATTCAAAAAGCGTCTGGCTCACGAACGGCTCCGCAGGTGAAAAAGGAAAGCGCGCATTATAGTCTCCCGTCTCTTTGGTGTTGCGCGAATGGAATCGGTCATCGTTCCGATTTTCAACCCACGGGGAGAAAACCCTGCGCTATGATTCGCGTCTTGTCGTTTTGTCCTGAAGATCCCCATCATGATGACTTTTGCTACACGCAGTTCTGTTTGTCGCGGCGCGCTCTGCGTTGCGTTTTCTTTTCTCCTGTCTGCCTGCGCAGGCAAAGCGTCCAGACCCATCGCCAGCGAACCGGTATTGCCGCCGGAGTCGTTCAAGGTGCATCCAGGTCTGGTGGGCTTGCCGATACCGCCGGAATTGCAACCGCCAGTGGAGGAAGAGAATGTCCGCAGCGATGCGGAACAGGATGAGGCCGCCGTGCTGGACGATCCCGCGCGCTAGAGTTTTCCAAAAACACCGGGTGCTTGGGTGCACCAAGAGCATGGCGGCATGAGTTCAGTCATCTGGAGGAATATCAAGGCAAGCGAAAAGGCTGCCTGGATTGCTTCGTCGCTTTGCGCCTCGCAATGACGAAATTCCCGCCACTTTGGATTGCACCCGCTGTCGTGTGTAAAAGCCGCAGCGTACAGCGGGCGCAGGTATAATCCGCAACCTTTTGGGCAAGGAGAGGCGAAGATGGCGGGTTGGGAGACGCTCATCTGGATTTGGGGCATGAGTCTCGCGGGCGGCGCGCTTTCCGTGCTGGCAGCGGCTGGACTGGGCAATTTTCTGGGCAGACGCGGGCTTTCCGCGCTCATCTCCTATGCTGTCGGGGCGTTGCTGGGCGCGGCGTTTCTGGACGTCATCCCGGAAGCCTTTGAAGAAAGCGGCACGCCCGACCGTGTGGCGCTGGTCATTCTGCTGGGCATCCTCGCGTTCTTCGTGCTGGAAAAATTTGCGCTCTGGCGGCATTGTCATCACAACCACTGCGAAGCGCATGACGTGCAACCGCCTGCGCATGACCACGGGCGTTCCGGCCTTTTGATTCTGGTGGGCGACACCTTTCACAATTTTGTCGATGGCATCCTGATCGCCGCCGCTTTCATGCAGGATACACAGTTGGGGCTTGTCATGGCGCTGGCCATCATTGCGCACGAAATCCCGCAGGAACTGGGCGATTACGCGGTGTTGCTGCATTCCGGCTACACGCGCAAAAAGGCGCTGGTATTCAACCTTCTGTCCAGCCTTGCCACTCTCGTCGGGGCGACGCTTGCCTATTTTGCCCTCTCCGCGCTGGATGCCTGGATTCCCTATGTGCTCGCCATTGCCGCCGCCAGCATGATTTATGTCGCGGTGGCCGATCTGATTCCCGGCTTGCACAAACGCACGGAACTGAAGGCCACGCTGGAACAAACCCTGTTGATCGCGGCGGGCATTGTCTCCATCTTTCTTGTTCAACATCTTTTTACGCACGCGCATTGAGCCTCATTTCCGAAAAATCCCCGGAGCTGCTCGCGCCCGCGGGTTCGCTTGCCATGCTGAACACCGCGTTCGCCTTTGGCGCGGACGCGGTCTATGCCGGACAGCCGCGCTATTCGCTGCGGGCGCGCAACAACGCATTCGGCGCGCTGGACGTTCTGGCGGCAGGCATTGATACGGCGCACAAGGCCGGGAAAAAGTTCTATCTGGTGAGCAACCTTTTTCCCCGCAACGCCAAGATTGCCACCTGGCGGGCGGATATGGAAGCGGTTGTGGCGCTGCGCCCGGACGCCCTCATCATGGCCGACCCCGGCCTCATCCATATGGCGCGGGAAGCCTGGCCGGAAATGCCGATTCATCTTTCGGTGCAGGCCAACACCGTCAATTGGGCGACAGCACGGTTCTGGCAACGGCAAGGTCTCACGCGGGTCATTCTCTCGCGTGAACTCTCGCTCGATGAAATCGCCGAAATTCGTGAAGCCTGCCCGGATCTGGAACTGGAAGTCTTTGTACACGGGGCACTGTGCATCGCCTATTCGGGGCGTTGCCTGATCTCCGGCTATGTCAATCACCGCGACGCCAATCAGGGCGTGTGTACCAACGCCTGCCGCTGGGAATACCGGATGCGGGAAGCGCGGGAGGACGCAGCGGGCGTGCCGCGGGCGCGGCGAATCTGGCTCGCGGAAGAGGCAGGCCGTCCCGGTGAGACCCTGCCGATGGAAGAGGACGCGCACGGCAGCTATCTTTTCAATTCCCGCGATCTGCGCGCCATCGAACACATTGGGCGGCTGCTGGAGATCGGGGTGGATTCGCTCAAGGTCGAGGGACGCACCAAAAGTCCCTATTACGTTGCGCGGGTCTGCCAGAACTATCGCGCCGCCATCGAGGACGCGCGCGCCGGACATCCCTTCAATCCCGCCCTGCTTGCCGGTCTGGAACAGTTGGCGCATCGCGGCTATACCGACGGTTTTTTCCAGCGTCACCACGACGCCGAGGCGCAAAATTACCTGCAAGGACATTCCACCTCGGCGCAGAGCCAGTATGTGGGGGATGTAGGGAACTTTGACGCGACGCGCGGGCTGGCGGAAATCGTCGTCCGCAACCGCTTTGCGCTTGGGCAGACACTGGAGCTTGTGCGCCCGGAAGGCAATCTGCGTTTTACCCTGAACCGCATGGAAGACGCGGCGGGGCAGGCAGTGGCCGTTGCGCCCGGCAGTGGTCATCGGCGGTGGATTGCCCTGCCGGAAGGAGCAGCGGCGGCAGGCGCTTTTCTTGCCCGCATCGATCCGCCAGCCAGGGCGGACGCGTGATGCTGGCCTTCATTTTTGTTTCCTCCTGCCGGATGGGGACAGATAGAATAGCGGCGTGACGGCAATTTCTACCCAAAATCTGTACCTGGTTGGCCTGATGGGATCAGGCAAGACGACGCTTGGCCGCCAGTTGGCGCGGCGGCTGGAATGGACTTTTTTCGATTCCGACCACGAAATCGAAGCCCGTACCGGCGTGCGTATCCCGACCATTTTTGACCTTGAAGGCGAAGCGGGTTTCCGTCGCCGCGAGGCGCAGGTCATCGACGCATTGACCCGGCAACGCCATGTCGTGCTGGCGACCGGCGGCGGCGCGGTGACGACGGAAGCCAACCGGCGTGCCCTGCGCGAAAGCGGTTGGGTGGCCTATCTCGACGTGGCGCCGGAAGTCCTCTGGGAGCGCACCCGGTATGATCGCAACCGCCCCCTGTTGCAGGTTGAAAATCCGCTGGAAACCCTACGCGACCTGCACGCCCGGCGCGATCCCCTTTATCGGGAAACCGCGCACTTCGTGCTGGAAAGCCGTACCCTGCAATCCCAGTTTTTCATGCTCCACCGTCTGCTCAAGGAGTTCCTTGCCGTATGCGAACACTGACCGTCCCGCTTGTCGACCGCGCCTACGAAATCCATATCGGACGTGATCTGCTTTCCCGGCCTGAATGTCTGGCGTCCCAGCTTGCGCGCCATGCGTCTGTCGCCGTCGTGACCAATACAACCGTCGCGCCGCTCTATCTCCCCACCCTGCGCCAGACCCTCGCGGTCTGTGACCGGCGCGCGCTGGAAATCGTTCTGCCGGATGGCGAGGCGTACAAGAACTGGCAGACCCTGAATCAGGTTTTCGATGCGCTTCTGGAAGCGCATTGTGAGCGGGAAACCCTGTTGCTGGCGCTGGGCGGCGGCGTCATCGGCGACACGGCGGGTTTCGCGGCCGCCTGCTATCAGCGCGGAATGCCTTTCCTGCAACTGCCGACGACGCTGCTGGCGCAGGTGGATTCCTCGGTGGGCGGCAAGACGGCGATCAACCATCCGTTGGGCAAGAACATGATCGGCGCTTTTTACCAGCCCCAGGGCGTGCTGGCGGACATCGCCACGCTCGATACCCTGCCGGATCGGGAATTGAGCGCGGGGCTGGCGGAGGTCATCAAATATGGCCTCATTCGGGATGCGGATTTTCTCGACTGGCTGGAAATCAGTTTGCCGGGGCTGCGCGCGCGCAACGCGACGCTTCTGGAAGAGGCGGTATATCGCGCCTGCTGCCACAAGGCGGAAATCGTGGCTGCCGATGAGCGGGAAAAAGGCGAGCGCGCCCTCCTCAATCTGGGGCACACCTTCGGTCACGCGATCGAGACGGAGCTGGGTTATGGCGTATGGCTGCATGGCGAGGCGGTTGCGGCGGGCACGGTGATGGCGGCACGCCTTTCCGCGCGGCTGGGCTGGCTTGCCGGGGCGGAGGTGGCGCGGGTCGAGGCGCTTTTTACGGCGGCTGGTTTGCCCGTGCGGGGGCCGAAACTGGGCGAGACGCGCTATCTGGGACGGATGCGGCACGATAAAAAAGTGCAGGCAGGCAAGCTGCGCCTGGTGCTGCTGAAGACGCTGGGCAAGGCGGTAGTGCGCGACGCGCCGGAGACGGAAGTTATCGCGGCGGCGATTCGGGAATCCTGTGCGGGCTGAAAATCATTTACGCTGATCAGGTTTGTGTTGGCGTTCTTTCATGAACGTGTATTATCATTGTGCTATTCTTCTAGAACCCCAACACCAACACGTCAGGCACAGGCGTCGCGTTTCTCTGCTTCGACCGTTCATCGTTCATGAAAGGCAACACGTTGTTGCCGACGACTCGATTGTTCGGTAAACCTTTCGCCACCCAGCTCCATCCCGTTTTTGCACAGGAGATTTCACCATGAAAATCAGGCTCAAACTTGTCCTCATGATTCTCATTGCGCTTTTGAGCACAGTGGCGATCAGTGTCAACAGCATCCTCAACGCCAGGGAGGACACGGAGGTCTTTGTAGATATACGCGATACGCGCATTCCCAAGATCATGGAACTGGATCAATTGCGTTATATGCAGACTGATCTCGTCCGGCGCAGCTACGAAATCATGGCGCAAAACGATTTTTCCTACGAAGAGCAACTGGCCAATCTCCAGCGGATACAGGCATCGCTGACAAGGTTGGTGAAGGAGGTCCCCGAACTCATCGAAAAATTTGGCAGCCGTCCCATTCATTCAGATGGCAAGCCCGCCTGGGATAGTTTCGTAGCGGCATGGGGAACTTGGTTCTCTTATGACAAGGTGGCCTCTGAAACTCTGGATCGGGCACTGGTCTCGCCTTCTCCGGAAGCCCTGAACGCGCTTTACGACCAGATTCGTAACGGGAACAAGGCGCGTCAGCCGCAAACGACGGAAATCCGTCAGGCGCTGGAGAAACTGGTGGATATCAATGATCGTCTGTCGGAACAGGCCATCGCGGATACCATCGCCAGCAGCACAAGCGCCATGTGGCAACAGATCGGCCTTGGCATTGTCGCGATTCTCGTGCTGAGTTTTACTGCCTGGCGTACCGTCGTTGCCATCGTACCGCCCCTGCACCGCTTCGGCACCCTGCTGGTACACGTGCAGAATGAGCGTGACCTGACGCAGCGTTTGAATCACAAGGCGAACGATGAAATCGGGGAAATGGGCATTGCTTTCGATCACACGATGGAAACGCTGCAAACGGCTTTCGGTGACATCGCCACACAGATCGAGAAAGTGACCAGCGCGGTGGGGTCACTGGCCGCCGCTGCCGAACAGGTTGCGCAAAGCTCGCAGAGCCAGTCTGGTTCCACCTCAGCAATGGCGGCTTCCGTGGAAGAGATGACCGTCTCCGTCAATACCGTTTCTTCGAGCGCGGCGGATGCGCAAGCCATGGCGCGTGAGGCCGGCGCGACTTCCGACGAAGGCAGCAAGATCATCGAGCAGACTGCCTCCGAAATGGGCACGATTGCGCAGAGCGTGGGCGACGCCTCCCGCGTCATCCAGGAACTGGGCGAAGCTTCCAAGGAAATCTCCAACGTGGTCGCGGTCATCAAGGAAGTGGCGGATCAAACCAACCTGCTGGCGCTGAACGCCGCGATCGAGGCTGCTCGCGCAGGCGAACAGGGGCGCGGCTTTGCCGTGGTGGCCGACGAAGTGCGCAAACTGGCCGAGCGTACCGCGCAATCCACCGGGGACATCAGCGCGATGATCGGCAAGATTCAGGCTTCCGCCAACGAGGCGGTCACGGAAATGGGCAATGTTGTGCAGCAGGTGGAATCCGGGCAGTCCCTCGCGCAGGAAGCGGGCAAGCGCATTCAGAAAATCCGCGATGACGCCATCCGGGTTTCCGACGCCGTGACGGAAATTTCCGGCGCGCTGAAAGAGCAGAGCGAAGCCAGCACAGACATTGCCAAGCATGTGGAATCCATCGCCCAGATGACCGACGAAAACAATGCCGCCGCTGAGGAAACCGCTTCCAACGCCCGGCATCTCGACGATCTGGCAAAGAGCGTCCAGAAAACCATCGGCCAGTTCCGGGTATGATACCAAGGTCTCCCCTTGGCCAACGGCGAGGTATTCCCGTGCGTCAACGTCCCTGCTTTTCGTAATTTTCCAGGAAGCGCTGCGGATGACCGCTCTCCGAAAGCTGGCGGTCGTAGCAGAGCGGGATACTTTCCGTTTCTCCGGGGAGCCACAGATCAAGGCAGGTGAGACTGGTGCGCAGCAGCAGGTTGAAAGGCGCACCGTCCACCTTGATTTCATAGCGCGGACGCTCTCCCTGCTGGATGCGCGTTTTCAGAATCCTGCCATCCAGTTCGTGATCCACGCCCCAGATCTGTACCAGCGCTTCCCGTTTTTCCTTGGCTCCCAACCGCAAGATCCAGACTTTTTCCTGTCTGGGGCCATGAAAAGCTTCCACGTAACGCCCCACTTCCTGCGCTGTGGCTGATGCCATCAGCAGATTTGAAAACAGCAGGATGAACGCAAGCCCCAGTATCCCCAAGGCTGTACGCCCACTATGTTCAAATTCACACCTTCGCATTTTCTTCTCCTTGAAATTTTTTGAGCCGCGCTTCTCACCCGCCCGATTCGCCCACAAAGGGATTGAAACGGCGTTCGTCGCCCAGTGTAGTCATCGGCCCGTGTCCGGCAATCACGCTGAACTCGTCGCCCAGGGGAAAAATTTTTTCCTTGATGGAGCGCAGCAGCGCCGCCGTATTGCCCTGCGGAAAATCGGTGCGTCCAACCGAACCCTTGAAGAGCACATCGCCTGCGTGCAGCAATTTTACGCCGGGATGGTAAAAAACGACATGCCCCGGCGTGTGGCCGGGACAATGCAGGACATTCAGGGTTTCCCTGCCAAAAGAAACCGTATCGCCCTCTTCCAGCCAACGCTCTGGTTCAAAAACACGGGCTTCGGCAAAACCAAACATGCGGCTTTGCACGGGGAGCTGTTCGATCCAGAAGCGATCCGCCGCCTGCGGCCCCCAGACCGGAACACGCGCCACTTCGAGCAGATCGGCTACACCGCCCACATGGTCGATATGTCCGTGCGTGACCAGAATGGCGGCAAGTTTCAGGCGCTCTTCTGCCAGAAACGCGCGAATGCGCGGGATTTCCCCGCCGGGATCCAGCACCACCGCCTCACCTGTGACTTCGCACCAGAACACAGTGCAATTCTGCTCAAAGGGGGTTACGGGCAAAATGGCGTAACGCATGAAAAACTCCAGAACAGGAAAAACGGCATTATAGGCGGTCATTCATCTGCCTTGCAGTGGCGTCTCTTCTGGTGTCTGAAAAAGCGGCTTGTCGGAAATCATGAACTGGTTCTAAGATAGCCGTCCGTTCCGCATTTCTTCAGGCGGATTCTTTTTGCTTACCACAGGATTCCGGTACGTGAAACTGCGTTTTCAGGTATGGCGCGAACATCTGGCACTGCTGGCCAGCGGCTGGCCGCTGGCGTTGATCGTGATCCTGGGCTTCGCGCTTGCGTTCCAGTTCGTCAAACCCGCGCCGCCCAGACAGCTCGTCATGACCACCGGCAGCACAGGCGGAGCCTATTACGAATTTGCCCAACGCTACCGCGACATCCTCGCCCGCGACGGCGTCACCCTGGAAATTCTCACCTCTGCCGGTTCCGGCGAAAATCTGAAACGGCTGAAAGAGGGGACGGCGCAAATCGGCTTTATACAGGGCGGGGTTCCTCCCGGAAAGTCCGGTGATGTGGAACTTCAATCACTGGGCAGCGCCTTCTACGAACCCATCTGGGTGTTTACACGCGGCGAGAAACCGCTGACCCGCCTCTCCCAACTGGATGGCAAGCGCATCGCCCTCGCGCAGGAAAGCAGCAGTACGCGGGCGCTGGCCTGGCGTCTGCTGGAAGCCAACGAAGTCAACAGGAATTCCGTCGTCGCCCGCGCCGAACTGGATGCCGCCGGAGCCTTGCAACAGGGCGAACTGGATGCGCTCTTCGTCATTGCCGCGCCGGAAGCGATGGTGGTACAGGTGCTCCTGCGCTCGCCGGACGTGCAGTTGATGAGTTTTTCCCAGGCCGAAGCCTACCGCCGCCGTTATCCCTTTCTCTTCCGACTCGTCATGCCGGAAGGCGGCGTCGACTTTGCGCACAACCTGCCGCCGAAAGAGGTGCAGTTGATCGCGCCCAGCGCCAACCTCATCCTCCGCGAGGACATGCATCCGGCGCTGCAAAGCCTGATGCTGAAAGCCTTGCGCGAGGTGCATGGCGGCAAGGGTTATTTTCAGGCGCCGGGCGAGTTTCCCGCTTACAAGGACAGCAATTTTCCCATCGCGCCCGCAGCGGAACGCTTTTATGTTTCCGGTCCCCCTTTTCTGCAACGCTACCTGCCCTTTTGGCTTGCCGTGCTGGCCGATCGTTTCCTGATTCTGATGTTGCCGTTTTTTACCCTGCTTTTCCCCATCATGCGCTTTGCGCCCGCGCTCTATAGCTGGAAAGTGCGCACACGCATCTGCCGCTGTTACGGTGAACTCAAATTTCTCGAAAACGACATTCGCGCCTGGCAGAACAAAAGCGAACCCAGACCCGGCGCGCGACAGGAACTGGAAGGACGGCTGGACGAAATCGAGCGTATGGCGGAAGAACTCGTCATTCCCACCACCTTCGCCGACCAACGCTACACCCTGCGTGAACATATCCTGCTGGTGCGCCGCAGTCTGACGCAAACGCACCCCGCCCCGCCCATGGCACGGGAAAAACTACCTGCGCTTTCTGAAGGAGATTCACCATGATCGTCAAATTTTTTTCCAGCGCCAGCGGCGAACTCGTCATGATGGCCGACACGGCGCGGCCGCTGCTCAAGGCCATTGGCAAACACTGCACGGCAGAAGGCGTCATTACCCAAAGTGAAATGCGGCAGGCCGTGGTTGAACTGGAACGCTACCTGGATCACATCGCGCCACAGGAGCCGCCACCCGATGAAGAAAAGGAAAAACATATGCCCGCCATGCTGCGTCCGGTCAGTCTGCGCCAGCGCGCCTGGCCGCTGATCAAGATGCTGAACCGTACCGCGCAAACCAAAAAGGAAAGTCGCATCACCTGGCAGGCAGCGCAGGATTTTGAAGTATGAGAACGGCTCGGTTCAGTGGTGGTTTTTGTTTCAGGTAAAACGCAAAGTCCATGTGATTGCCTTCGTCACAAGTGAGGGCGAAAGGCCAGCGGCAATTCAGCCGGTTCTGGGTTTGCTTCAGCGTTTTGGGATATGAATCGCCGCGTGGGTTGCCACGGCGTTTCGCGTGTGACGAAGATGGGAAACGGAACAGGGAGCGCACCAGAAAAACCATAAATGGGTCAATCCGGGCGGATCGACGACAGGCGCTCGCGCAGCCAGGTTTCGCTGTCTGCCGCATTCATGGGTTCTACCTGACCGTAACTTTCCAGAATGCAACACTCCAGCTTTTCAAAGTAGGCGCGTTGCACCTTCTGTTCCATGCCAAGCACGATCAGGGAGAGGCCGCGCGCGCGGGCGATGGCGATGACGGTATCCAACAGGGCGTGCGCTTCCGGTTCATCGTTGAGGCGCGCGCCGTTGATCTTGATGGCGTCGATCGGATATTCCAGGAAACTCCTGAGCACGGAGTGCTTGGTTTCCCGTTGGTCAATGACGATTTCCACCCCCATTGCGCGGAGGGCGCGCAAGGTTTGGGAAGCCTGCACGGAGCCTTCAAGGCTGGCAAAACCCGATATTTCAAACGTCAGATGTTGGGGCGTGATCAGGTGCTGGACAAAGGCAGTCTGGGCGTCTGCCACGAAGTTGGGCTGTTTCAGATACTGGTAGGGCACGTTGAGAACGAGACGGCCATTGAAAATGCCCGTTGTCAGCCAGTGTCCGGCCGCCTTGCAGGCGGCGTTGAAGATCAGGTGATCGATTTCCAGACGCACGCCGGAATGCGCCAGCGCGCGGAAAAACGCGCGCGGTCTGAGAATGCCCAGATTCGGGTGCTGCCAGCGCATCTGGACTTCCAGATAGGGTACCGTTCGCGGTTGGGCGGCACTCCAGAAGGGACGGAAAAAAGGGATGAAACGTTTTTCCACAACGCCCTGCTGGATTTCCCGCACCTGCTGGCTGCTGGTGTGCAGCTTGTCCTGCACGCCGACATCGAAAAACTGGTAGCGTTGTCCGCCTTCCGTCTTGGCGAGATACATGGCCATATCGGCCTTGCGGATGATTTCCTCCGTCGTGCCGTTGTCTTCGCCCTGGAAGGTGGCAATCCCGATGCTGCTCCTGATGGAGAGTTCATGTCCGCAGAGGGCCGCGGGCGCGGCGAGCGCATCCAGCACCCGCTGCGCGAGGATGGCGGCGTCATCCGGCGTGGCGATTTCCGACATGATGGCGGCAAACTCATCGCCGCCCAGACGCGCCGCCGTATCCGTCTTGCGGATGGATTCCTGGAGGATGCGCGCCATGTGCTGGAGCAGCGCGTCGCCCACATGGTGTCCCAGGGTGTCGTTGAACTGTTTGAATTTGTCGAGGTCGAAAAAGAGCAGCGCCCCGAAACGCCCGGAACGCTCGCTGTAACTCATCGCCTTTTGCAGTTGCTCGTTGAAGAGCATACGGTTGGCCAGCCCGGTCAGGGGATCGTGCCCGGCCAGATATTGCGCTTTTTCCTCCGCCGTGCGCCGGGTTTGCACTTCAACCGAAAGCCTCTGGTTGGTTTCGGAAAGTTCGCGGGTTCGTTCCGCGACACGCTGTTCCAGGTTGCTCTGGATGTCGCGCAATTCCGCCTCGGTGCGGGTGCGCACCGCGATTTCCTGTTCCAGATGCTCGATGTTGTGGTTGATGGCGTCCGCCATTGCGTTGAAACTTTCCGCCAGCGAGGTGATTTCGTTCTTGTAGACGTAGTGGAAGCGATAGTCCTTTTCGCCCATGCGGAAACGCTGGTAGCCGTGGTTCAGCCACTGAATCTGGCGGGAGAGGAAGGTCGCCATCCAGATGGCAATGGCCACCACAATGGCGATGAGTACGAGGGTAGAGAGCGAAAGCGAGGTGATGGTCGACGTCATGTCGCGGTGCAACAGATCGCGCGCGGCCTTGCCTTCGTCGCGCATTTCCCGATGATTTTCCGCGATGAGGCGGTCGAGACGCTGCCGGGAATCGTTTGCGGCACGATGAAAATCCGCCACATTCGCGCCGATGGTGACAATGCCGAAGCCAATGCGGTTGCCGGTGACTTCGGGGCTGTAGCGTCCGGTGAAATAGGGAATGGCCGCTGTCGTGGTGAGCTTCCAGAGGCCGCTCCAGAGAATGAGAAAAGAGCCGGAACCGCCTTCGCGCGCGAGGTTGTACCAGCCCGTGCATTGCGGCGCGAAATTGAGCCAGCGGCAATCCAGCCCCACCTTGCCTGTGGCCGTCAGGGGGTTGGCGGGCTTGCGGCTTTGCAGTTGATCGACAAAGGTGGGCGCGGTTTCCCGGAACACCGCCCAGGACTGGCCGCTCTTTTGCCATTCGTCATAAACCTGGTCTTCCAGCCAGGGCACTTCCGGCATACCGTCCGCCGTGTAGCCGACGATGGAATGGTGGCGCGGATGCACGATGCTCTTGCCCTTGTAATCCCAGATGAAGGCATAGTTGCCATCGAAGGCGTCATTGATGTCGCGGTAGCGTTCCCCGGTGGGCACGATGGTGTCGGTAAAGCTCATCAGGTGCGCGTGGTCAAGGGCAAGGCTGACGTAGCCCACCTTGACGCCATTGCGGACAACGGGCGTCGCCCAGCGGACGATGCCCTGAAACCGCTTGCCGACCGGGTTTTCCTTGCCGGCGTAGGCGTATTTTTCCGGCTCGAAGGCAATGCCGCGCGCCTGGGCGGCGTCTGGCGTGAACTTGCCGATGATGGGGGTGCCCACATAGCTGCCGATGACTTCGGAAACGTAGATTTCGCCGGGTTTCAGGCGTTTCAGTTCGTCGAAATAGTTTTCCGCCTGGGCGTAGGTGTTTTCGCGCCGCGTGATGTCGGCGGGCGTGGCGCGGATACGGTCAGTGGTTGTAACCCGGATTTGTTCCCTGCCATCCAGCCCGATGAAGCTCATTGCCAGATAGAGCGGGCTGGATTCCGTTTTGAACACCGTGGGCGGACGGTAGTGGAAATGGGTGGCGTTATCCTTGCTGCCCGGTTCGGCGACAAAGGTTTCCACCGCTGGCGTCTCGACCGGCTCCCAGTCCGTTTGCGCCGCGTTCAGCCGCCATGCCCCATGCGTCACCAGATTGCCGCGCTTGGATTCGATGAAATTGCGATAGGCGGAAACGTCCGCCGACAGGCTGGCCGCATAGCGGATGTCCGCGTCGCGGCCATAGAGAAAGGCGGCGACCCGACGGGCGGTGTCGGTGCTCTGGCGCTCGATTTCCTCGCGGGCGCGGGCATCCAGGGCTTCCACCGAATCCAGGATGGCGATCTTGCCGACATTGCTGATGGCGCTGTCCGCCGTGTCGATCAATCGATCCATATTGCGTCCCAGATTGTCGCTGGTGCGCTGGGTCTGATACCAGGCCACGCTCACCAGCAGCATCAGGGGGACGACCTTGATGGCGATGAACAACAAGATGAGGCGTGTCTTGACCGAGAGCCTGAGCCAGAATTCCATGCCGTATCGCTTCGTGGGATTCTCTGTTTTCATCGTAAAACCAACTCCGGTTTGAAAGCCCTCTCTCCAGGGGGGGAATTTTGCATGAAAAAGATTGGGAGCAGATTGACAATTGAACGCACATAACCCTCCCTTTTGTCAAAAGCGAGGCGCGGAACGACGCGACAATCCATGCGGTGATTCAGCGTCCCGAAAGGCGGTCTGGATGCCACAACGATACCAGACTCAAATCATAACGCAGGATGACTGGTTCGCGTTACAGTTACATTTTGTCGGCGGCG
>JAISWQ010000023.1 GCA_031271025.1 Zoogloeaceae bacterium
TCCGCGACATCACCTCCAACCCGACCAATGCCGCCATCGCCAACGCCACCATCGCGCTCGCGCAAAGCCTGCACATGACGACCCTGGCCGAAGGGGTGGAAACCGAAAGCCAGTTGCAATTCCTTCGCCAGCGCGGTTGTACCTACATGCAGGGCTACCTGTTCAGCAGCCCGCTCGACGCCGCCGGATGCGCCCGGCTGCTGCGCGACGCCCGCAGACTCCCCGCCGCGCCCGACGAAGAACCCCGCCAGCGCACCCTGCTCCTCCTCGATGACGAACCCAACATCCTGCGCGCCCTGCAACGCGCCTTGCGCCAGGAAGGCTACCGCATCCTCGCCACCACCAACCCGCACGAAGCCTTCGAACTGCTGGCTCGCCACAAGGTGCAAGTCATCATTTCCGACCAGCGGATGCCGGAAATGAGCGGCACGGAATTTCTCTCCCGGGTCAAGGAAATCTATCCCGACACCGTGCGCATCGTGCTGTCCGGCTACTCCGAAATCGAGACCATCACCCAGGCGGTCAACCAGGGCGCCATCTACAAGTTCTTCACCAAGCCCTGGGACGACAACCAACTACGCGACAACATCCGCGAAGCCTTCGTGGTGGCGGAAAAACTGGCGCGCTGATGGGCGAAAGAGACGAAGGACAAGTGGCCGCGCTTTTCCGCGCCGCACATTACAGCGGTGTGCCGCCATCCGCGAGCAGCACGGGTTCGGGCGTGAGGGAGACACCGAAGCGGGCGAAGACGGCCTCGCGCACGGCGCGGGAAAGGTTCTGCACGTCGTGGTAGCTCGCGCCGCCGCGATTGACCAGCACGAGCGCCTGTTTTTCGTGCATTCCGACCATTCCCAGATTGCGTCCTTTCCAGCCCGCATGTTCGATTAGCCACGCGGCAGCGAGCTTTACGCTGCCGTCCGGTTGTGGATAGCAGGGAAGTTGGGGATGCGTGTGCCGCAGGGCGGCGGCGAGTTCGGCGGAGACCTTGGGATTCTGAAAGAAGCTGCCCGCGTTGGGAAGTTGGCGCGGGTCGGGAATCTTGCACGCGCGCAGCCTGGTAACGACCTGGGCAATTTGCGCGGGCGTGGGGGTTTGTATGCCGTCGCGCGCCAGTGTTTCGGCGATTTCGCCATAGCGGGTGCGGGCGTGCCAGTTTTTCGGCAGACGCAAGACGATTTCGGTAATGGCATAGCGGCCAGAAAGGTGCCAGCCTTCCCGCTTGAACAGGCTGTCGCGGTAGCCAAGGGCGCAATCGCGGACATCGAAGATGCGCGTTTCACCGCGCGCCAGATCCAGCGCGGTGAGCTGTTGCAGAAAATCGCCGACTTCCGCGCCATAGGCGCCGATATTCTGGATGGGCGCGGCGCCCGCCGTGCCGGGAATGCCGATGAGATTTTCCAGCCCCGGCCAGCCGCAATCCAGCGTCCAGGCGACGAAATCCGACCAGTTTTCTCCGGCGGCAACGGCAAGGTAGATGTGTTCGGCGTCTTCACCGATCCAGCGTTTGCCGGGAATGCAAAGATGCAGGATGAAGCCATCGAAGTCGCCCGCAACGAGCAGGTTGGAACCGCTGCCCAACACGAAGCGGCGGCGTCCGGCGAATTCGGTATGCTGGATGAGCGCAATCAGTTGTTCGACGCGCTGGATGCGGGCAAGGAATGCGGCGCGCGCGGGCAGCGCCAGGGTGTTGTACGGTGTGAGTTCGACTTGTGTGGCTACGAAGTCGGGCAGCATGCAGGCCATCGGAGCAAAAGGCGCGAATCAGGAAACCCGCAGCATGCGTTCAAGCGCGCTGCGGGCAAGGGCGGCTTCGCGCTCGGGCACGACGATGGGGTTGATGACGCATCCGGCGACGAGGTTTTCCAGCGTCCAGGCGAGATGTTGCGGGTCAATGCGTTGCATGGTCGAGCACATGCAGATGATGTCGGACATGAAGCGCACCGTTTTTCCCTGCGGCGCAACCTCTTTTGCCAGCCGCTCCACCAGATTCAGTTCCGTGCCCACCAGCCAGCGCGTATGCGCGGGCGCTTCCCGGATGGTCTTGACGATCATTTCGGTGGAGCCCACGTAATCCGCGGCGGAGCAGACGGAAAAATCGCATTCCGGATGGGCGATGACCAGCGCCTCCGGGTATTGGGCGCGAAAGGCATCGATCTGTTTTTTCTGGAACATCTGATGCACCGCGCAATGACCCTTCCAGAGCAGGATTTTTGCTTGCGCAATGGCCTGTGGCGTCAAGCCGCCCAACGGCAAGTCCGCGTCCCACACCGGCATGTCTTCCAGCGGAATGCCCAGTTGGTGTCCTGTCCAGCGCCCCAGATGCTGATCGGGGAAAAAGAGGATTTTCGGGCGTTGGGCAAACGCCCAGTTGGCAATGACGCCCGCGTTGCTGGAAGTGCAGACGCTGCCGCCATGCTGGCCGCAAAAAGCCTTCAAATCCGCGGCGGAGTTGATGTAGGTGATGGGTGTGCATTCGTTTTCCACATCCATGATCTCGCCCAATTCACGCCAGCAGCGTTCCACTTTGGCGAGGTTTGCCATATCCGCCATCGAACAGCCCGCCGCCAGATCGGGCAGGAGCGCCGTCTGTTGCGGGCGGGAAAGGATGTCCGCGACTTCGGCCATGAAATGCACGCCGCAAAAGACGATATGCGGCGCGTCCGTCTGCGCGGCGAGGCGCGCGAGTTTCAGGGAATCACCGGTCAGGTCGGCGTGTTGATAAACATCGGCGCGCTGGTAGTGGTGGCAGAGCAGCACGACTTCCTTGCCCAGCCGGGCGCGGGCGCGGAGGATGCGTTCCTGGCACTCGGCGTCGGACAAGCCGCCGTAGGCGTCGAAGGGCAAGGCGCTCATTGCCGGGCGCTTGACGGGGTCAATCCTGGAACCAGGGCAGTCCCGCCAGCCGCCAGCCGCCGACCTTGCCGCGTTGCGCGTTGGCGTCCTTGTCGCCCTCGAAGCCTTCGAGCACGTTGTAGCAGGCGGTGTAACCGGCGCGCGTGGCTTCGCGGCTGGCGTCGTCCGAGCGGTTGCCGCTGCGGCAAATGAACAACACCAGCGCCTCACGGTCGATGCGGGTCTTCAGTTGCCGCATGAAATTGGGATTTTGCGCGCCGCTGGGATAGAACGCCCACTCGATTTCCACCGTGCCGGGAATGCGGCCAATCAGTTCCAGTTCGGCGCGGGTACGGATATCCACGAGCTTCGCGCCCGGCGCGATTTGCCAGACATCATGCGCCTCCATCGGCGTCAACGCCCCGGCATAGGCAAGCTGCATGGCTTGGGCGCGCTCATGCGCCAATTGCAATATATCGTTGAGTTTTCCCATTTGGAGCAAGTCATTCCTGTGGTGAGAAAAGCAGGCAGTATAGCGGGATCGGAGGACAGAGGACAGAAGACGGAGGACAGAGGACAGAGGACGGAGGACAGAGGACTGGGGGACGAGGCGCTTGCTTTGTGGTCTGTGCTGGGGAGTCTGTCTTCTGTGAAAGGAGTATGTTAGAATGCAAACACTTGTTACGGAAACGCCACCCGGGGAGGTGGCGTTGGCGCGTTTGGCTCCCCGACCTGGGCTCGAACCAGGGACCTACGGATTAACAGTCCGGCGCTCTACC
>JAISWQ010000047.1 GCA_031271025.1 Zoogloeaceae bacterium
GAGAAAGTGGATGTGCGTTCCCGGCAGTCCTGCCGGATGCGGACCGGAAAAACGCGCCAGTGTCACGTTGGCGAGATTTTCGCAGGGGAGATCGGTGCTGGCGTCCGTGCAGACGAAGACCCTGGGTGCCAGCCGCGCGAGCGCAACGAGTCCGCGCCGGAAATCTTCCCGATGCATGGCAATGACGATACCGGGATTGGCCGCGAGCGGATGGGTATCAATGGCCGTGACGAAGAGTGAGGCTGGACGGGACTCGAGCGTGGGGGTGCGGGAAAAGGGACGGGTACGCAATGCCGTCCATAGACCGGAAGCGGCGAGGTTTTCCACCACGGCTTCTGCTGGCAGTCCCGCCAGGGTTGCGTCATCATGACGGGCAAATTCAATCGCTTCTTCCGCCTCGCCCGTCGCGCTTTCAGGCGCGATGACAACAGCCTGCAAGACGCGGCGCGCGCCCCGGTGGATGGCGGTCACCACACCGGCGGCAGGCGCGGTGAAGTGCACGCCTGGTGTGGTTTTGTCCAAAAAGAGCGTTTGTCCGATTTTGACCCGGTCGCCCACCTGAACCGCAAGGCTGGGCTTCAGACCGTGGTAGTCCGGGCCGAGAAGGGCAACGCTATGAACCGCGCGCGCGGCTGAAAGCGTCTGCTGTGGCGCGCCGGTGATGGGTAAATCCAGTCCGCGTTTGATCCGTATCATCGTAAAACTAACTCCGGTTTGAAACCCCCGCCCGGAATATCGGGAGGGGGTTTGCGGATGTGGCGATTCAGGAGGTGATGATTTCCGTCACCACCAATGCCGTGAGGTTGAGGATGCGCCGCACAGAAGCGGCCGAGGTGAGCACATGCACGGGTTTGGCCGCTCCCATCAGGATGGGCCCTATGGTCACGCCTTCGCTGCCGGTCATCTTGATGAGATTGTAGGAAATGTTCGCCGCGTCCAGATTGGGCATGACAAGCACGTTGGCCTCGCCCTTGAGGCTTGAATTTTCGTCGGCGAAATTGCGGATTTTTTCCAGCAAGGCGGAATCGCCCTGCATTTCGCCGTCGATTTCCAGATCCGGGTCCTGGGCGCGCACCAGAGTCAGAACCTCGCGCATCTTGAGGGCGGAAACACTCTGCGCCGAACCGAAGTTGGAATGGGAAAGCAGCGCGACCTTGGGCGCGAGACCGAAACGGCGCACGGTCTGGGCTGCCATCAGGGTGATGTCGGCCAGTTGCTGCGCGCTCGGGTTTTCATTGACGTGGGTGTCGCAGATAAAGATCGCCCGTCCCGGCAGGAGCAGGTGATTGACCGCGCCCAGGGTGTTGTGCCCCGGCGCCTTGCCGATGATGGCTTCGACGTGTTTCAGGTGTTCGGAGAACCAGCCGGTCGCGCCGCAGATGAGACCGTCGGCATAACCCAGCTTGAGCAGCAGCGCGCCCAGAATCGTGCCGTCGTTCCGCACCAGTTTTTTGGCGATGGCGGGCGTCACGCCCTGGCGCTTCATCAACTGGTGATAGGTTGTCCAGCAGGCTTCAAAACGGCTGTCGTGCTGCGGATCGATGATTTCAAAATCCACGCCGGGACGAATCTTGAGGCCGATGTCGCGCAAGGTATCCACGATGACCTGCGGACGCCCGATGAGAACAGGGCGCGCGAGTTTTTCGTCCAGCACCGCCTGCACCGCGCGCAACACCCTGTGTTCCTCGCCTTCGGCGAAAATGACGCGCTTCAGGGGTTTGTGCCGGGCGGCGTGGAAGATGGCGCGCATTCCCGCGCCGGTGTGGTAGGTGAATTCCACCAGACGCTGGCGGTAGACGTCCCAATCCGTGATCGGGCGCGTCGCCACGCCGGAATCCATCGCGGCTCTGGCCACGGCGGGGGCGATCTTGGCAATCAGACGCGGATCGAAAGGCTTGGGGATCAGGTATTCCCGGCCAAATTCCAGGCTATGCCCGGAATAGGCCATGGCCACCTCGTCGACGATCTCGGCTTCCGCGAGTTCGGCAATCGCGTGCACGGTGGCGAGTTTCATGGATTCGGTGATGCGGGTCGCTCCCACATCCAGCGCGCCCCGGAAGATGAAGGGGAAGCAGAGCACGTTGTTGACCTGATTGGGATAGTCGGAACGCCCGGTGGCGATGATGGCGTCCGGCCTTGCCTCTTTGGCAAGTTCGGGCAGGATTTCCGGGTTGGGATTGGCCAGCGCGAAAATCAGCGGGTTTGCCGCCATTTCCGCCACCATTTCCGCCTTCAGCACCCCGCCAGTGGAAAGCCCCAGGAAGACATCCGCGCCCTTGATGGCGTCGCCCAGCGTGCGCGCTTCGGTATGCTGCGCGTAACGCGCCTTGGAGGCATCCAGTTTGCCCTCGCGGCCATGATGAATCACGCCCTTGGAATCGCAGACCGTGACGTTCGCCTTGGCAATCCCCAGATCGCACCAGAGGTCAAGGCAGGAAATTGCCGCCGCGCCCGCGCCGGAACAAACGACCTTGACCTTGCCGATGGCCTTGCCCACGACCTTCAGGCCGTTGATCAGCGCCGCGGCGGAAATGATGGCCGTGCCGTGCTGATCGTCGTGAAAGACGGGAATGTTCATCCGTTCCTTCAGCTTCTTTTCGATGTAGAAGCATTCGGGCGCCTTGATGTCTTCCAGATTGACCCCGCCCAGCGTGGGTTCCATCGCGGCGATGATGTCGATCAGCTTATCCGGGTCATTTTCGGCCAGTTCGATGTCGAAAACGTCGATGTTGGCGAATTTCTTGAAGAGGCAACCCTTGCCTTCCATCACCGGCTTGGCGGCCAGGGGGCCGATGTTGCCCAATCCCAGCACGGCGGTGCCGTTGGTGATGACCCCGACCAGATTGGCGCGGGAGGTGTATTCCGCTGCTGTGGCGGCATCTTCCACGATGGCGTCGCAGGCGGCGGCGACACCGGGCGAATAGGCCAGCGCCAGATCGCGCTGGTTGGTGAGGCTCTTGGTGGGGGTGACGGAGATCTTTCCGGGCGTGGGGCGACGATGGTAATCCAGCGCGGCCTCACGCAGATTTTTTTCCAGGTTTTCCATGCGGATTCCTTTGGTTTCCTTGGCAGGGGGAAGGATAAAACCGTGTAAGATACTGCAATCAACCTGCCAAGTGAAGCGAAAAACGCGCGCAGGCCAGGGTAATCGCACTATCTCCCCCCATTTTCTGGCATGTTTCATCGTAAAACCAACTCCGGTTTGAAACCCCGCCCTTCAGGGCGGTGCGGAGGTCGGGACCCCGGCCTGAAGGCCGGGGTTTCGACCGTAGCCATTGGGGAGGGGAAAGAAACCCCTTCCCAATGGAGTTTGACCGACAGCCCTGAAGGGCTGTCGCTAATTTTTGCTGTACCTGTCGCCCGTTCCGTACTGTGCGCAGATAGCCGGGCCACGTTGGCAGACGAAGAACAGAAAATACCCTTGCCTGTCTGGTTTGGCGTGGTCTGCCGTGTTCTGGTTAAAATAGAGTCCATATCCATAGCGCGCCTGAAATCAGGGATTGCGGGGTTTTTCGCATGGGAGAGCACATCATGTCGCATCGTCTTTTCGGAGGGCTGTTTCTGTTGGTCGCGCTGGCGGGATTGAATCCTGTTCGCGCCGACGTGCTTGCCGATCTCCGGCAGAAACCGGATTGCGCCGCCGCGTCCGTCCTGCCGGGGCGGGTGGAGATGCAGGCGGAAATACAGGATTATCTGCGTCTTGCGGAAGAGGCACTTTCCATGCGGGCGCAGGCGATTCGGATGTATCACGCGCTGGAAGCCAAAAAGGCACGGAAGCAGCCGCTTTCCGGGCAGGATTTGCAGAATCTGAACGAAGGCGCGGTGGCTTTGATCCAGCAGCGCGCGCGACTTTTTCAGGCGGCGCTGGCGCATGAATGCTGGGCGATGACGCCGCCCGCTGCCGGAGAAGCGGGCGAAATCCAGCGTGCTGGCGTGCTGATGTCGCTTTCCGCCGCATTGGTGCTCTATGACAATTATCTTTCCGCAATCTCGCTCTTCCGCGATGATCCGGCACTGCGCCAGCATCTCAACAAACCGGATAGCGGGGTCGGGCTTTCCGCCAACGAACTGCTCAACGCCGATCGTATTTTCGACGCCCCGGAGGTACGCCGCCGGGTGCGGCGGGCGATTCGCTGGTATGGCGATCACGGCAAGGCCGCTTCCAGCTTCGAGGGTTACGACTACCTGGTTCAGTCCATCGCGCAGAGTCCCTCTTTTCAGCTTGTAGGCAAAAAACGCCCGTTTTACGTGCTGGGGCGCGCTTTTGAGGTATTCGGAGACTATACGCGGGATACGCTGGCCGGCATCGGCAAAGGCGGCAGCCAACTGGGGAGTTTTCTCTTCGGCAACACCATGGGACTGGTGGAAACGCGCAAGGGCAAGCTTTACAGAAAGCCGGAAATCGAGCGCGAGGTGTATGCGAGTTTGCAGGCCGGGGACATCCTGCTGGAAAAAACGCCTTTCCGCCTGACCGACACCTTCATTCCCGGACATTGGGGACATGCCGCCATCTGGGTGGGCAGTGAGGCGGAACTCAAGGCGCTGGGCATCTGGGAACATCCGGTTGTGCGTCCGCATCAGACCAGAATCCGCGCTGGCGGCGGCGTGGCCGAATCCTTGCGCAGCGGCGTGGAACTCAATAGCCTTGCCCATTTCCTGAATATCGACGACCTTGCCGTGCTGCGTCCGGCCGCGCTCACGGCAGAGGCGCGGACGGAGGCGATCCTGCAAGCCTTGCGCCAGATTGGCAAGGACTACGATTTCAATTTCGACGCGGAAACCACGGACAGGATGTTTTGTTCCAAGCTGGTCTATCTTGCTTACGGCAGCTTCGATTGGCCGACTTCACGCATGTTGGGACGCAATACCATCAGCCCGGACGACATCGCGCGACGGGCATTGACGACGGATGCCGCCCTGACCGTCACGCAGCTT
Source organism: Zoogloeaceae bacterium (assembly GCA_031271025.1). GTDB lineage: Bacteria > Pseudomonadota > Gammaproteobacteria > Burkholderiales > Rhodocyclaceae > Azovibrio. Next base: position 4,936 of record JAISWQ010000047.1, read on the forward strand.
TATCACGATGGCAAGCCTGTGGCGGCTCCCCTTGCTCCGGCCTTGCGTACCCTGCTGGAATCCGGGCAAACGACCGCCGCGGATAGTGGCAAACGCGGGCCTTTGCTCTCCCTGTTGTCATCTTCCCGTTGAGCGCGTTGCGTTTTTTGCAAGCCAGACCATGCCAGAATGTTTTTCTTCCACTGATCGCGCCTTCATGGCGGAGGCCCTGTCGCTGGCCGAACAAGGGTTGTTGACCACCACGCCCAATCCGCGCGTTGGTTGCGTCCTGGTAAAAGAGGGCGTGGTCGTTGGGCGGGGCTGGCACGCGCGGGCAGGGGAAGCGCACGCGGAAATCCATGCGCTCGCCGCCGCAGGCGAGGCCGCGCGGGGTGCAACGGCCTATGTGACGCTGGAACCCTGTTCTCACTACGGACGCACGCCGCCCTGCGCGGAGGCGCTTCAGCAGGCGGGCGTGGCGCGAGTGATCGCGGCGATGACGGACCCCAACCCGCAGGTGGCGGGTTCCGGCCTTGCGCGCCTGTGCGCGGCGGGCATTCGCGTGGACTCAGGCTTGCTGGAAGCCGAGGCGCGGGAACTCAATTTGGGGTTCATCTCCCGCATGACGCGCGGACGGCCCTGGGTTCGGCTGAAATCCGCCGCCAGTCTGGATGGCAAGACGGCCTTGTCCACAGGAGAAAGCCAATGGATTACCGGCGCGGCGGCGCGGCAGGATGGACATCGTTTCCGCGCCCGCGCCTGCGCCCTTCTTACCGGCATGGGCACGGTACGGCACGATGATCCGCGGCTATCGGTGCGGGAAGTGGCAACGCCGCGTCAGCCCTGGCGCGTGGTAGTGGATAGCCGCCTGGAACTCGCGCCTTCCGCACGCCTGTTGGCGGATGGTGTGCCGGTGCTGGTGGTTTTCGCGCAGGATGCTCCCGCCCGGCGGGCGGCGCTGACGGCAAGCGGCGCTGAATGTCTGTGTCTGCCCGATGCCGATGGCCGGGTAGACCTCGCCGCGCTCCTGACGGAACTGGGACGGCGCGGCGTCAATGAACTGCATGTGGAAGCAGGCAGCCGCCTGAATGGCGCCTTGTTGCAAGCGGGGCTGGCGGATGAACTCCTCCTGTATTTCGCGCCCTGCCTTCTGGGCGATGCCGCGCAAGGTCTCTTTGCCCTCCCGCAACCCCAAACACTCGCGGCGCGGCTTGATTTTCGCTTTCATGAGGTCACGCCAGTCGGTGAGGATATACGGCTGCGGCTGCGCAGACAATGCAGAGGATAGCGGTGTCCCTTGCAAGCAAAAATCAGCGACAGCCCTTCAGGGCTGCCGGTCAAACTTCATCGTGAAACCAACTCCGGTTTTACGACGAACGGGCGTTCAGCGCCAGCAATCTGCGACCTTGGCTTTGCTTGCGCCTTTTACCCCGTTGTGATCCAGGGTCAGATTGCCGCATTTGTCTGCTGTTTGTGTGCCTG
>JAISWQ010000091.1 GCA_031271025.1 Zoogloeaceae bacterium
AAACTCTCCTTCAAAGTGTGCTTGGCGGCTCACCCCGATAGTTTCACTGATGGACGTCCGTAAATGTCAAACTTTTACTGTCTCCCCGGCAAAGCCGGGGGATTTCCCTTTAGATTAACCTTCGGCCCCACGGATTCTTTCGCCAGCGGTGCCTCCACATTCGTGTCATCTCCGGATTGCCATTTCCAGGCGATCCCTTCCAGCTCACCACAGACTATCAGAGAAAGCTAGCTTTGCACGGTGTTATTTGCGGATAAGTATTTATTCCGGCGTATGATCAGGCGAGGCTTGACATTTACTGACTACGTTTTGGAAGTGTAAATAACACGACAAAGGGGCCAAACATCAGTAACAGTAGGGGTTTCAGACAAGTCAAAGGGGGAAAACGGGCAGGAATTTCAGTTCAATCGCACCTTGGAAGCGCGCGGTTTTATAGAACATTCGGAACTCTTGATATAATCGGAAGGAATTTACTTCTCGCCCTGTGCCTGCCATGAAACTGCAACAGCTACGCTATGTCGCCGAAGTCGCCCGTCGCAACCTCAATGTTTCGGATGCCGCCGAGGCGCTTTATACCTCGCAGCCCGGCGTTTCCAAACAGATCAAACTATTGGAAAACGAGCTGGGCGTGACCATCTTCGAGCGCAGCGGCAAGCGTTTTGTCGGCATTACCGAACCGGGACGCGCCATTATCGAAGGCGCGGAACGTATTCTGCGCGAGGCGGAAAACCTGAAACGCCTGGGCAAGGAACACGCGGGCGGCGATTCCGGGGCGCTGGTGCTGGCCGTCACCCACACGCAGGCGCGCTATGCCTTGCCGCCCATCATCCGTGCCTTTGTGGAACGCTACCCGAAAGTGGAACTGGCTCTGCGTCAGGGCACGCCGGAACAGATTGCCGAATGGCTGGAGGAAGGCGAGGCGGACATCGGCGTTTCCACCGAGGGACTGGATAACCATTCCAGTCTCGTCACGCTTCCGGTGCGGCAGTGGCATTACTGCGTGATTGTGCCTGCTGGACACGCGGCCCTGAAAATTCCACGCCTTTCCCTTTCCGCGCTCGCGCGCTGGCCGTTGATCGTCACCAGTGCCGCCGAGCGCATGGGTTTGCGCGCGGCGTTTCAGCGGCAGGGGCTGGAACCCCAGATTGCCCTGACCGCGCTGGATGCCGACGTGATCAAGACCTATGTCGGGCTGGGTCTGGGTCTGGGCATCATCGCCGATTTTGCCTTTGACCCGGCGCGCGATACCGACATCCACTGCCTGGATGCGGCGCATCTGTTTGAATCCAGCACCACCCGCCTGGGGTTGCGCCGGGGCGTTTTTCTGCGTCGCTTTGAATACGATTTCATCCAGTTTTTTGCGCCCCACCTGGATCGCCATGCCGTGGAACGTACCTTGCAGGGCGGCGGCGGCGATTATCAGTTGTGAAGTTGTCGCTGTCTTCGGGGGGCATGTGGCAATCCACATCCCCCCATGGTGAAGCCGCAAACCTTTCGTCCTCTGTTTTCTGCCTTCCATCTTCCGTTTTTTGTCCTTCCTCCAGTTGCACACAGGAGCGCTGAAACCGTTGCAGGTGCGGGACGACGAGGCGAAGTGCGAAACGGCGGCGCCGGCGGGTCCACCAGCGCCAGGCGGCAATGGCCGCGGTCGCGCCAATGACGCAGAAGACGGGCCAGAGGGATTGGTTGATGAGCGCCAGGATAATGCTGAACATCACCATGCCGCCCAGCAGGAGCGCGCGCTGTTCGCTTTCCAGGAGTGCGAAGAAGAAGTTGGGCGGCTCGATACGATCCAGGGCGTTTTCCAGCAGGTCACTTTGGGATTCCAGGATATTGACCTCCCGGAGGAATTCGAGAAAGGGTGTTTCCGTGTATTTGAGCCTGTGGATATTCTGGAAATGCAAGCGTAGTTCCGCAAGATCATTTCGCAGGTCGTCGATCCTGTTCGCGTCCAGTCTTTCTCCCGCGCTCAAAAAGGGGTGCAGGGCGTAGACGAGGTTTGCGCGCAGTTTGGCGATGAGTTCCTGGCGGTTCTTTTCCCGGTCCTTGCGTTTTTCCCGCGCTTCCGCCGCCGATTGGCGGGCGATGCCGGCTATTTCCCGGCCAACGATCAGGCGGGCGGCGCGCTCGATTGGCGTCTGCTCCGGAGTGGTTTTTGTCAGCTCCGCAAACCAGGGCGCGTCTTCGGTCAATTCTGCCGCGGTGCTCTGGATGTCTTGTTCCAGCGCCAGGAAGCCTTTCCCGGTCAGCGCCAGGAGGATGAAAGGGTGCAGCATGGCGGACGGCGGCAGATTCAGGGGACGGGAGAGACCATAGACGAGCGCGTCGAAATTCACCACGCCGCCTTCTTCGGCAACGGCCTTGCGCATCCATTCATGGCGGGCTTTGCACGCCGTTTCCCAGAAATGGTGGATCGCTTGCAGGGTTTGCCGCCAGTTTTCCGCCAGCGAATCCAGTTCCGCGTCTCTTGAAGCAAAGAAAGCGCACACGTCATTTTCCTGCACACTGGCGAGCCAGGTACGCGCTTCCTTTGCTGCTTCGCTCTCCCGTGGGTTTTCACAGGCCTGCCGGGCGCGCGTGTAAAATTCCTGCACACACAACGGACGTCCCAGCCAACAGGGCGGCAGATCCGGCGCGGTGGCGTAGAGGAAGCGCATGAACTTGCGGTCGGCGTTTTCATGACCCGCGAGAATTTCGTGGATGTTGCGCAACAGGTTGTAATCGTGCAATTCCTCCTTGATCCAGGTCTGGATCAGGCCGCGCTGGAGATCCTGCGTGCCTTTTTTCCAGTTTTCGGGGCTGGCCGCGTAGAGCGCGGCCAGTTCCTCGGTATTGCGCGCCTTGCCCTCGCCCAGACGAAAGGGGCGCACCAGATCGGCAAGATTCTCTTTCGGCATCGGCAGGGCGGAATCGTCTTCCAGCCAGCGTTCCAGTTCCGCCGCGCCCCAGCGCCGTTCCGGGTCGCGCAGCAGCAATCCCCGGCAGAGCTTTTCCATGCGCGGGTCGAGAACCCCGGTGATGAGAATCGGACGGGTTGCCAGATGGTGATTGACCACCTGTTCCGAAAGGCCGTCGAAGGGATGTTTGCCGGAAGCCGCCTCCAGCAGGATCATGCCGGTCGACCACCAGTCGGCCTTGGTATCCAGCACCCCGGTCAGCGCTTCTGGCGCGGCGTATTTGACGGTGCGGGCGTTATCGGTGAAAAGGCGCGTCCCCTCGGACAGGGAGGCGATGCCGAAGTCGGAAAGCGCGAGGGAAAGCGGCGACGCCCGCCGGATGAGGACGTTTTCAGGTTTCAGGTCGCGGTGCAGGATATTTTGCGCGTGCAGTTCGCGCACCCCGGCGGAGAGTTCCTCTGTCAGACGCCGGAAAAAGCTCCAGTTGACCTGCCGTCCGCGTAAAAGCGTTTGCAGGTTTCCGGCGCGGCAGTATTCCATCAGGGTCCAGGCGAAGCCTTCGTCCATGCCGTATTCGAACACCTGGACGACATGCGGCCCCGCTTCGCGGACGCGGGCGAGCAGTTTCGCGTCCGGGCGGACGCCGCGCCGGTAGAGTTTCAGGACGCGCTGCCGCTGGTCATCGTCAGCGTTGGCGGTCACGATCATGAGGTCGGATTCGCTGCTGCTCACCGCCAGTTCGCGCAGCACGCGAAAACGCGCCGCCAGCGCGCGCGGCAGCACGATGCGCAGGGATTCCGCCCCGGACGCATTCGGCACATGGTCGAGTTCGGGGTGCGCCAGCTCGAATGGCGCGGCGGATTTTGGCGTGGGCAGCGGGGTAAGTGTTGTCGAGGACACTGGCGGCGCGGGCGGTTTTTCCGCTACCGCCGCGCCCGCCGGAACGCTCAGGAGGGTATTGCAATAGCGGCAGCGCGCGCTGCCCGGCGGATTCGGCTGGCCGCAATCCGGCGCGGGGCAGATCAGAGGAGCCGCGTTGGGGGTGGGAAGGTCTGGCGCGGTAACCTCCGACACAAGGGGCGGCGTGGGCGGCACGGGAATTTCGGACGCAAGGGGTTGGGAAGATTCTTCTGGCGTGGGGGCATCCCGCGTCTCGCCGTCCGCCTCCGGGTTCTTCTCCACCACATCCGCCGGGGTTTGCGTCGATGTTTTTGCCGCAGCTTCTTCCGTGGGCGCTTCCTGGGTTTTGGCACGCCGGACAAAATCCACCTCGGCGAGCGAGCTGGCGCAGACGTGGCAAAACGCGCGCTCAGGCGGATTCTCGGCTTCGCAGACCGGGCAGAGGCGCACGAGATCCGTCATCGCCAGGACACCTCGCCCAGGGTGAGGCCGCGCGCGGCGCACAGGGTTTCCAGCGCCGCCATGTCGCCGCGCGCGGGAATGCCGATCATCCAGACGCGCCCATCTTCAATGGCGACCTGCATGTTCTTTTCCGCCACGGCCTCCTCCTTGTCGCCGTAGCGCTCGATGCCCAGCGGCGAGAGCGGAACCAGCGTCTGGTTGGCGGAACCGCGCCAGATGCCGCCTTGCGGCAGGTGTTCGACATAGGGTTCGGGGATGAGGGCGTCGAGCTTGTTCAACAATGCCGCATGGCGCTGGCGCAGGGTTTTCAGGGGGTAGCCGCTGTAACAGAGCACGTCGAAGACGAGTCCGCTTTTTCGCCAGGCGCGAAATCCGGAGAGCAACGCTTCCAGCGCCTTCGGCTGCTCGAAGGGTTCGCCGCCGCTCAGGGTGATGCCGTCCAGGGCGTCGATGCGCGCGCGGCACCAGGCGAGCACTTCCTCGACGGGCGCCAACATGCCGCCCTTGGTGTCCCAAGTGTCCTGCGAGACGCAACCTTTGCAGTGGAGCGAACAGCCCTGCAACCAGAGGCCAATGCGTTGGCCATGCCCCAGCACCGTGACCGGGCTGTGCGCCTTGTTGAGCCGCAGGAGAACCGGAGTCTTGCGTTTCATTTCAGGCTTAAGGTGACGATCTGGTCTTCCGCTTCGATGGCGGTCACGGTCACGCTGGTTTTTCCGTGGGAATCGAAGGCGAAGAGCGCGCGGGCGAGCGGGTTGATGAAACAGGATTCCAACTGGTTGCCGATGCCGCGCCCGCCGTTGTCCAGCTCCCCGGTGCACCAGGCTTTCAGGCGTTCCCGCACTTCCAGGGCGAGTTCCAGGGTCAGGGCGTGTTCCTCGCGCACGCGGCGGATGACGTTTTCCAGCATCCCGGCGAAAATGCGTTCCGCTACGGGCGGGGCGATGAAATTGAAGACGACGATGTTGTCGCCGATGCGGTTCAGGATTTCGGGGCGGGACAGGCGATACTTGAAATAATCGGCAATCGCGCCCCGGATGCGGGCCTCGACGGTCTTGTACGAATCGCCGGGTTTCACGTTCTGGATACGGTTGCCCTCGGCGTCCTCGCCGTAGATGCCCAGGTTGGAGGTGAAGACGAGAATGGTCTCGGAAAACCAGGCGACGTCGCCGCGCCCGTCGGTCAGGCGGCCATCTTCGAGAATTTGCAGGAACTTGTCCAGGATGCGCGGATGCGCCTTTTCCACTTCATCGAAGAGCACGACGGAGAAGGGTTTTTCACGCACGGCGTTGGTGAGTTCGCCGCCCGCCTCGAAGCCGACATAGCCCGGCGGCGCGCCCAGGAGCCGGGCGCTGTTGTGTTCCTCGGCGAATTCGCTCATGTCGAAACGGATGTAGGCGCGCGCGTCGCCGAAGACGAGTTCCGTGAGCGTCTTGGCCAGTTCCGTTTTCCCGACGCCGGTCGGCCCGGCGAAGAAGAGCACGCCGCGCGGCCGGTTGCCGCCGGATTTGGCTTGCGCTCCGGTCAAGCCCATCACCGAGCGCATGAGGATGTCGACGGTCTTGGTGACGGCCTGCGTCTGTCCCTTGACCCGGTGTTCGATGAATTCCGCCGCGCCGGCGATACGCTTTTTCAGGTAGGGCGCTTTCCAGGGATTTTCCGGCGCGCCGACCTTGTAGCACTGCACGGCGTCTTCCACGCTGTCCCAGGCAATCCCCTGGCGATCGGCCAGTTGCGCGGTATCCGAAAGGGCGGTGAGCGGCAGACCTTCGGTGGCGCGCGCGAAATTCTGGGCAAAGGTTTCGGCGGAGCCGGAAGGCGCGGCCTCCGCGCCCGAAAACAGAGGAAAATAACTGCGCGCGGCCAGGGCGCGGGTCTCGAAATCCGGTAGCCCGATGGAGAGGCTCTCGACCCGGACATTGTCGAGCGCGAACCACGACGGCATATCCTGGGGACGGTTCAAAAGCCAGAGGACAGGATTGAAGCGCGGCTTCATGTCCTCGTTTTGCACTTCCTTCCCCCTGGGCACGATGGGCAGCGCATGAACCGCCAGACGTTCCGCCGCGAGGAAAAAACGGTGCTCGGCCGCGTCGAGCTGATCGGGATGTCGCGCCAGACGCGAGGCGAAATCAATGAGCAGCGCGCAACGCGCCTCCCGTGTGCGAGCCAGATCCTTCATCAGCAGGGAGAGCCGATCCAGGCTCATGGGCATGACGCCATCCTGAAACTTGAGATCGAAAAGCTGTTTCGCCCGATCCATGACGCCCTCTTCATGCGGATAGGGACGCAGACCATCAACCGGATCGTAGATCAGGAGAAAGCGATACCCCTGTTGTTCCAGCGCCGCCCACAGGCAGCGGCGCAGGGGCGCGGGCGTCATCCGGTCGCTGGAACCGCCGGCGACCGGCGTCAGGAAATGATCGCGGATGTTGCCGGAAATGATGAACTGGGAACGAATGGGGAGCAAACGCGTCAGATCGCGCCCCCAGCGCGGCAGACGCGCGGAAGGGTTTTCCGGGTTTTCCTGTGGATCAGCCATGTTGTCCGCCCTCCGATCCGATCAGTCGGGCGCGTGGTCCGGCGCGGCGTCTGGCTCGCGTCTCTTCGGCGAATACGGGGAGGCGATCCGGCGGGACGGCCTGCACGGGCAATTCGCCCGCCTCGAGCCGGCGTTCGACATTGAGCATTATCCCGCGCGCGGCCAGAGTTTCCAGGAGTTTGGGGAATTCGGAGCACCATCGCTCCTCGGCCATGAAATCCTGCTGTGTCCGCAGGGCGTGCTCTTCCACGGCGTTGGAGCGCACCACGTTGAAATTGAAGGTTTTTTCTTTCGTATCGGCGCGCAAACGCACGTGATATTCGTCCCAGCCCGCCCGCTGGAAATGCACGACGCCTCCTTCGGAAAACAGGGTTTCATCGATGGCTTCCACCTGATAGCCAAGATCGAGCAGGGATTGTTCGAGGACGATGGCCGCAGCCTGGTTTTCCCGCTCCTTTTGTTCCACCTCGAATCGCGCGGCCATTTCCGCGAAGGTCTGGCGGCTCTCGGCATCCAGCCGGGAAAGTCCGGAGACCACCTCGAAAAGCTGTGCGTGGAGCGGCGCGGGGAGGTAGTCTTCCGGAAAGAGGGTCAGCCAGGCCGTGGCGTCCTGAACTTCCTTTTGCCGGAGGGTTTCTTCGGCGCGATATTGCTGAACCGCGAGGCGCAATTCGTTGCCCAGAAGTTCGGCCCGCTCTGGCGTTTGTGCGAGGACCACCGCCTGTGCCAGCGCCTCCAGACGCGGCGGCAGGCTTTCGCCCGCGGGCAGATCGAGCCGCGCCAGAATGCGCGCCACCGTCGTCCGCCAAGCTTCCTGGTTGGCTTCCTGGCGCAGCGCCTGCCGTTGGGCGAGATAGAGGCGCAACAGGTCGGAAATTTCCGGGGCTTCGCCGATTTCCGCGAGCGCCTCCCGTACAGACGCCTCGGCGCTCGCCGCCAACTGTCCGTCGAGCGCCGCGATCCGGGCTTCCAGTTCCTGAATGTAGGTGTTCCAGGCATCTGGATCGGCGCCCTGCAAGGTGGCGCGACGATCCGCGAAATTCGGGGGTTCCTCGTTCGCCAGACGGGAGAACCGCGCAAGCTTTTTTTCCAGCCGGTCGACGGTTGCGTGGAGGCGCGCCATGCGCGCCTGATTTTCTTTTCGACGCGCGTGCCGCCTGGTCTCCCGCGCTTCGGCTCGCGCCTTTGCTTCGGCCAGATCCGCCTCAAGATCCGCCTCATATTCCTCCCGGCCTTCCTGGTAGGCTCTTACCATTTCGGCGGCGACAACCAGACACAATTTGCTAAGGACTATTCCCGTGGTAATGGGGCCACTCATGTCGTTCTCCCGTTGTAGAAACACAATAAAGCGCAGGATCGACGAAACCGGGAAGAGACCCGCGCGCCTCATCCGGCATTGGAATTCCCGCGTAGTGTAACATCAGGGCGGAAAATCAGCGTCATTCCACCTTTGGGAGGCAGGGCAATCGCATGAATGCCATATGCAATAAAGGTGAGCATTGCAGAACGGAAAGGCTTCTGGCAAGGGGGAGGCAAAAGAGGTTTTCAGCGATAGAACTGGCGGCA
>JAISWQ010000112.1 GCA_031271025.1 Zoogloeaceae bacterium
GCTCGCGCATCCTTCAGGGTATCGACGAAATGAACGCTCAGCCCGTTCGATTTCAATGGAAAAATTTTGACTTCCAAATGACTGAATAGGAAATGTTTTAATGGAACGATGTACTAGTATCGCACCCCCACATATCTACGGATGCAAGCGGATCTTATCGTACCGCGCCGGATAAGAAAAAGGCCGGAACCCTTGAATTTACCAAGGTTTCCGGCCTTTGTCGGACTGCTACGGATGGTGTTCTGGTGGAGGCGGCGGGAATTGAACCCGCGTCCGCAAGCCCTCTACAACGCGATCTACATGCTTAGTCCGTCCATTTGAATTTAATCCTCGTGCGCCGGACAGACAGGCTCATTCTGGACGATCCGCTCAATTTTCGTGTTCACTCACGCGGCGAGAGCAAACCTTAGCCGATGATTCTGACCTTGCTGTCGAAAATCCGACCCGACCCATCAGCAAGTCGGTGCAAGGCTCGCCGGGTTAAGCGGCGAGAGCGAAACGCTCGTCGTTGGCGTTTATTGATTTTCAGCGGATTTACGAGGTCACTGACACCTCGGCATGCACAACGCTGCTTTGCAACCCACGTCGAAGCCAGGTCGCCCCCGTTGTGGGGTGGGATGATAACAGGTCTTTGAAGCGAGTGTGGTAAAAAATGCGGCAGTCCAGTGGGTTTGACGACTGTCACTGAGACCGCACGCGATCCTGATTGGTGAAAATGATTTTGCGGGTAATGACAAGCTGGTTCCCAATTTCCTTCAGGACTGCGGGTGGCAGCGCGGCATAAGGCGAACCCATCTGCACAATGCGCACGGCGGCTTCGTCCAGCGCAGGCTGCCCTGAGGATTTGTCTATTTCCGGATTCCCCACGAGCGCGCCATTTTTGTCGATGACGACCGTGAGTATCACCGCACCATAGATGCGTCCCCTTGCGGCGCTGGGATAGTTGAGGGTGCCGATGCGCTCCACCTTGGCGCGCCAAGCCTCGATGTACTGTGCGGCGGCAAAGCCCTGGGTGCGCAATCCAACGAAGGATTTGCGCGGGCGCTTGTTGTAGTCGTCGATGCGTTGATCAATGGCCATATCCCGCGCCATCGCCCGGTAGCTTTCGATCAGATCCACGCTGTCGCTGGATTCGGTTTGCGGGGAATCCGTTTTGTCGCGTTTTTCCGCCCGCTGCAATTTTTTTTCATTGGCGTGGCTGGCCGCGAGAATAGCCTGTTGTTTGGCCTCCAGTTCCTTTACCTGCTGGCGCAGGCGGCGGTCGGCGAACTCGCCGCTGTGTTGGCTCAGGGTCGGCGGCAGGGGCGAGGAAAGACGACGTTTCTGATCGGTATTGCCGCCGCCATCCAGAGTGATCTGCGCCAACACCTGTGCGTCGCGCGGCACTTTTTTGCTGGCGGACTGGGCGTTCACCAGAATTACCTCCAGTCTGGAATCATGTGGCTGGATCGTTGGGGGGTAGACAAAGTGCACGGAAAGCAAAAGGATGTGCAGGACGATGGAAACCGTGAGCGTGACCCCAAACGCGGAAACAGGAAACAGATATTTCAGCATGAGACAGCCTCATCCCCGATCCCCAGCAGGCGGCAGCGCGCTTCCAGCGCGAGAAAATCCAGCCCGTCGAGCGCGAGCCGCAATGGCGTGCCCGGCGTCTGTCCGGTAAGCCCCGGCACCCGTGTAAAAAACGGCAGTTCGTCGAATTTCACCAGTTCATCGCGGCGCACGGTCGCGCGCACTTCCTGCTTTTCTTCCTGTTGCAGCCAACGCAGACACCAGTAGCGTTCCATCTTGCGCTGAAAATCGGCATAGGCGGCGTAGGTGGTCTCGAAATCACGCAAAACAGCGAAAAGTTCGGATGCGCGCGGCGCGAAGGGCGGCTTTTCTCCGGCAAGCGCCGCCGCAAGTTGCCATTGATTGACCAGATCGCAGTAGCGGCGCAGCGGCGAAGTCATCCAGGCATATTGCGGCACGCCCAATCCTTCATGCGGCTGCGGCGCGGTCGTCATGCGCGTTTTGCCGTCCGTCTGCGCGCGGTAGAGACCAGCGATGCCCTTTTCCGCCAACAGGCCACCCCAGCGGGAATTGGTGAGAATCATCAGTTCCGCCACCAGCTTGTCCAGCGGCGATCCGCGCTTGCGCGGCGTGATGGCAACCCGGCAGGTTTCCGGAGCGGCCAGATCGCCGTGGATGGCGAAGTCATAATCGAAAAAGCTCTGACCGGCGGAAGGCTTGCCGCGTCTGGCCTCGCACAGGTTGGCAAAACGCCAGAGCAACTGAAGTTCGCGCGCAAAGGGTTGGTCGGGGCATTCGCCTGCCACTGTTTCCGCGTTGAACCAGGGTTCAACCTCATGGTGACGCAGGTTGGCGGCGATGGGCACCCGTTCCGCACGCGAAGTTTCACCCACAATTTCCAGATCCGCCGAAAGCGTGAGATAGAACGAAAGCGCGGGACAGACGCGCCCGCTTTCCAGGGTGTAGGCCGCCACCACGGCTTCCGGCAACATGGTGATTTTTTCGCCTGGAATATAGACGGTGGAAAGGCGCGCGCGGGCGATGCCATCCAGTGGCGAACCGTGTGTGATCGCCAACCCCGGCGCGGCGATGTGGATACCGATGCGCCAGCCGCCGTCAGGCAGCGGCGTCACGGAAAAGGCATCATCGACTTCCGTGGTATTGGCGTCGTCGATGGAGAAGGCGGCGACTTCCGCCTCCGGCAATTCCAGGGCAAGCTCCGGCACGTCTACAGTGGAAAAGGCCGTGCCCTTGGGGAATTGTTCTTGCAGAAAAGTGCGGTAATGCGCCTCGTAAGGGGATTTCAGCGCGCCAACCCTGAGCAGCAATTCCGGCAGGCTCAGACCTGCTTCGGCGGCGGCGGTCTCAAAGGCCTTGACTTCCGGGCGGTTGCGGTCAGGCTTGCCGAGCAGGGCGTTGGCAAAAGGTTTCAGTTCATCCGGCAGTTCGCCCGCGACAAGACGCGCCACCCAGGCTTCAAGACGCTGCGCCTGTTCACGCTTTTTTTCAAGCGCGGCCAGAGCAGCCCGAAGCGTGTCGGCAGGGGCTTTGCGAAAGCGCCCTCTGCCCTTGCGGTGGAAATGGACAGGCGCGCTCTGAAGGGCAAGAAAGAGCGCAATGGCTTCCGCTGCGCCGGGTTCGCCGCCGTAATAGTCGCGGGCAAAATCAGAAAAATGGAATTCGTTCTCACTGGCCACCTCCCAGAGAAATGCGGCATCCATATCGTCGGCAAGCGGACGGGCGGCTTCCAGCACGGTTCCCGGCGCGGGCGCGGCAAAACGCAACAAAATCTGCGCGGCCTTGATTTTGGCGCGCTTGCCGGAAGCCATTTCCACTTGCAGGGAAGTCTCGTTATCCGCAAGTATCGTCCCAGCCTTGAGGCCGCCGTCTTCCTCGAACAGAACGTAGGGCGCAATCGTCGTCATAGACTGCGCATTATAAACCGGCGAAAGCCAGGATTCCGGGCAGGACTTCGGCAAAGCGGGAAAAACCGTGATGGCCGCCGGGGAAAACCTGTTGCCGACAGCCTGCGTAGCGCGCCGCCGCGTCACGGTAATCCAGCACCGTGTCTCCCGTTTCCAGAAGCAGCCAATAGCGTTCCGGCGTGGGCGTCGCCACGTGCAGGGCGCGCAGTTCTTCCAGGTGCCGGGAGGTAAATTCAAACCCTCGTTCCGGTTGATGCAGGTAAGGCTGCCAGCCCAGCCAGCGCTTCGGACTCAGGCATTCCGGCACGGCGGGATTGAGCAGAACGGCCTGCAAGTCATACCGCTCCGCCAGGAAGGTGGCGTAATAGCCTCCCAGCGAGCTGCCCATGAGTGTGACTTTTTTCCCCGCCGCCAGTGGGTCTGCGAGCAAACGGGCGCAAAGCACCATGACATCAGCAGGCGAAGGCGGCAAATCCGGCGCGATCAGGGCCTCCTGTTTGCCTTTTGCGGTCAGGCAGGCGGCCAGTATTCGGATCTTTTCCGATTGCGCGGAAGAACGAAAGCCATGCAGGGCGAGGATTACGCTTTCCATTCGACCATCCCGGAAAAGTAGGTGGCAAGCACCACGCCACCGAAGAAGATGCGGTACCAGGCAAAGCTGGCAAAGGTGTGGCGCGCCACAAAATGAATCAATCCCTTGACCGTCAGGAGACCGGAAAGGAAGGCCGCCACGAAGCCCACGGCGAACACGGGAAAATCCTCCCAGCGCAGGGATCCCCAGTTCTTCCAGACATCGTAGGCGGTGGCCGCGAACATGGTGGGAATCGCCAGAAAGAAGGAAAATTCCGTCGCCGCCTGCCGGGAAAGACCAAAGCACATCCCGCCCATGATCGTCGCGCCGGAACGCGAAACGCCAGGAAACATGGCAACCGCTTGCGCAAGGCCAACCTTCAGGGCGTCCGGCCAGCGCATGGCCTCCACACTATGGATACGCGCCCGCATCTGGCGGCTTTCGATCAGGAGGATCGCAATGCCGCCGCCGATCAGCGCCGCCGCCACGGTGATCGCGTTGAAAAGATAGGTCTTGATGAGAGAATGCAACAGCAGACCTAGAACGGCAGCAGGCAAAAAACCGACCAGCAGCAGAAGCGCAAAACGCTGCTGTTCCGGTTCGGAGGTCAGCCCGCCCAGCGCCTTGCCAATGCGCTGCCGAAAATACCAGCATACCGCCAGAATCGCGCCCAACTGGATCACGATGTCGAACACCTTGCTCTGCTCGTTCTGGTAATCCAGTAAATCCCCCGCGATGATGAGGTGCCCGGTGGAAGAAACCGGCAGGAATTCGGTCAGCCCCTCGACGAGACCGAGTATCAGGGCTTTCAGGAGCAAATAGGGTTCCATGCGGGCAGTGCTGCGGAAAAAGCGCGCATCTTACCATCGTGAGGAAAGAACGCCGCACGGGAATGAATTCCGTGTAGCGAGCTTCCAATCTGTCCACCTTTGTAGCGCGATAGTTGTCCGGTCATCATCGTCCCGCAAGGAAGTTGAGCAGGCGGACGTGGATCGTGACGTGTTGCACCGCAAACCTTCTCCTGCTTCGTGGCCATGGCACTGATGCCTGCCAGGCAGGAGCAAGGCTATAATCGACCTCCTTTTTTCAAGGTAGGAATGCCATGTCCCAAGCCGTTCGCCACTGTCCCCTGCTGATCCTGGGTTCTGGTCCCGCTGGATACACCGCTGCCCTTTACGCCGCCCGTGCCAACCTGAAGCCGGTGCTGATTACCGGCCTCGCGCAGGGCGGGCAACTGATGACCACCACCGAGGTTGACAACTGGCCTTCCGCCACCGACGGCGTGCAGGGGCCGGAACTGATGGCGCGGCTGGAAGCGCACGCCCGCCGTTTTGAGACGGAAATCGTCTTCGATCACATCCACAGCGCCGATCTTTCCCAGCGTCCCTTCACGCTCAAGGGCGACTCCGGCGCCTATACCTGCGATGCCCTCATCATCGCCACCGGCGCCTCGGCCAAATATCTGGGGCTGGCCTCGGAAGAAGCCTTCATGGGCAAGGGCGTTTCCGCCTGCGCTACCTGCGATGGCTTTTTCTATCGCAACAAGCCCGTCGCCGTCGTCGGCGGCGGCAATACGGCGGTGGAAGAGGCGCTCTATCTCGCCAACATCGCCAGCAAGGTTTATCTCATTCATCGCCGCGACAGTTTTCGCGCGGAAAAAATCATGATTGGCCAGCTCTACAAAAAAGTGGAGGAAGGCAAAATCGAATTGGTGCTGGATTCTGTGCTGGAAGAGGTGCTGGGCGACGCCATGGGCGTGACCGGCCTTATTGTCAAAAACGTGCAGAGTGGCGCAATGCGGCAACTGGAAGTACCAGGCGTCTTCATCGCCATCGGCCACCATCCCAACAGCGACCTCTTTGCCGGTCAGCTTCATCTGGAACATGGTTATATCGTCACTCAGGGCGGACGCGCGGGTTTTACGACGCAGACCAGCGTGGAAGGCATCTTCGCCGCCGGCGACGTTCAGGACCCTGTCTACAAGCAGGCGATTACCAGTGCCGCCAGTGGTTGTCAGGCCGCGCTGGATGCCGAACGCTATCTGGAACGTCTGCAACAGGGGTGAATCGTGGCGCGCGCTTCCCGGCATCCTGCTTTCGCGGCCCTGAAAGGCTGGCAACCGCCCAAGGAGGCAACGCCTGCCCCCAAAGCCGAGGTTTCCACCCCCATCACGCCGGAAACGCACGCCATCTTTTTGGCGGCGATGGAAGGCGTGACGCCACTTCCCGCTTCCAACCGCGCCGAAATCACACGTCCCCCGCCCGCACCGAAAGCGCGTCTGCGCCGTCAGGATGCACCACCGGTGCTGGCGAAACATTCCGCCGGAGATTTGGCCGCGGACGACCGGCTGGACATGGCAACAGATGCCCCCGTTTTCCTGCGCGATGGTCTGCCGCGCCGTGCCCTTGCCGACCTGCGCCGGGGACGCTGGGGCATCCAGTCGGAGCTGGATCTGCACGGCTACGACCAGGAAGAAGCCCGCACGGCGCTGGCGCGTTTCCTCCTGCTCGCGCACGAACGCGGACATCGTTGCGTGCGCATCATCCACGGCAGGGGGCTATCCTCACCTGGTGGCGTCTCCGTGCTGAAAATCCTTTCCCGTCAATGGCTTGCCTGTCGTGACGAAGTTCTGGCCTTTTGCCCCGCCAGACCGTGCGACGGCGGTGAAGGCGCGCTGCTGGCACTGCTCAAGTCCGAACGTCCCCGCCCATGAAAACCAGTTTTCCCACCCGTTCCCGATGACCTATACCGCTGAATCCATTGAAGTCCTGAAAGGACTGGAACCCGTCCGCCACCTTCCGGGCATGTACACCCGCACGGACTCGCCGCTGCACATCGTGCAGGAAATCATCGACAATGCCGCCGACGAGGCGCTGGCTGGTTTCTGCAAACGTCTTGCCGTCACGGTTTACCGCGATGGCTCCGTGGCCGTAACCGACGACGGGCGCGGTATTCCGGTGGAAATTCATCCGGCGGAAGGGGTGCCAACCGTGGAAGTCGTGTTTACCCGTCTGCACGCGGGCGGCAAATTCAACAAGGGCGACGGCGCTTCAGCCTATCGTTTCTCCGGCGGTCTGCATGGCGTCGGCGTTTCCGTCACCAATGCCCTTTCCCTGCGTCTGGAAGTGGAAATCACCCGCGACGGCGGACGGCATCGCATCGTTTTTTCCGGCGGCGAAGTGGTGGAACCCCTGGCCCGCATCGCCGATACGCCGAAAAAGGCAAGCAGCACCACGGTGCGCGCCTGGCCGGACGCAAAATTTTTCGATACGACGGAAATTCCGCTCCCTGGTCTGGAACGCTTGTTACGCAGCAAGGCGGTGCTGTTGCCGGGACTGGAAGTCGTCCTCAGCGTGGAAACGGCGGAAGGCACACGCACGCAACGCTGGCAATATGAACAGGGCATGGCACAGTATCTCGCGCAGCAACTGGAAGGCGAGCCGGTTGCGCCAGTATTCGCCGCCGAAAACTACGCGCGCGCGGACGACGAGAATTTTCCGCCCGACGCGGGCGCGGCCTGGGCGCTGTGCTGGACGGCGGAAGGCGGCGCGGCGCGCGAATCCTATGTGAACCTCATCCCTACCCCGGCGGGCGGCACACACGAGGCGGGCTTGCGCCAGGCGGCGCTGGAAGCCGTGCGCAGTTTTGCCGAACATCACGCCCTGCTGCCCAAGGGGGTCAAACTTGCCGCTGAGGA
The DNA here is from genome assembly GCA_031271025.1 of Zoogloeaceae bacterium. Lineage (GTDB taxonomy): Bacteria > Pseudomonadota > Gammaproteobacteria > Burkholderiales > Rhodocyclaceae > Azovibrio. The sequence continues at coordinate 7,706 of JAISWQ010000112.1, forward strand.
TGTTTTTTCCCGCATGAGTTTCGTCCTGGCCACGCGGATGCTGGATCCTTCCTTTCAGGGACAGACCAAGGAGCGCCTCAACTCGCGCGACGCGCTGGCGCTGGTCGCCCGCATGGCGCGTGATCCGCTGGAATTATGGCTCACCGAACACCCGGAAGGCGCGAAAAAAATCGCCGAACTCGCCATCCGCGCCGCGCAGGCCAGAACCCGCGCCGGACAGAAGGTGGAAAAGAAAAAGCAATCCGGCGTCGCCATCCTGCCGGGCAAACTTTCCGACTGCCAATCCGAGGATTTGAGCCGCAACGAACTTTTTCTGGTGGAAGGCGATTCCGCCGGTGGTTCCGCCAAATCCGGACGCGACAAGGAAACACAGGCCATTTTGCCCTTGCGCGGCAAGGTGTTGAACACCTGGGAGGTCGAACCCGGCAGTCTTTTTGCCAACCGCGAGGTGCATGACATCGCGGTGGCGCTGGGCATGGACCCACACGCCCCGGAAGCCAGCGATGCCGTGCTCGCCAATCTGCGTTACGGCAAGGTGGTCATCATGACCGATGCCGATGTGGATGGTTCCCACATCCGGGTTTTGCTCTGTACCCTCTTCTACCGTCATTTTCCCCGGCTGGTGGCGGCAGGACATCTTTATTTCGCCCAGCCGCCGCTCTACCGACTGGATGTGCCGGGACAAGGCAAGAATCGTCCGCCGCGCAAGATTTACGCGCTGGACGAAGCCGAACGCGAGGCAACGCTCGACAAGCTCAGACTGGAAAAGGTAAAACCAGAAGCGGTTTCCATTTCCCGCTTCAAGGGACTGGGAGAAATGAACCCGGAACAGTTATGGGAAACCACCATGTGCCCTGACACCCGCCGCCTGATGCGCGTGCGCCTGCCGCAAGCCGCCGTGGCAGGCCCTGTCATGAACATGCTGATGGGCAAGAACGAAGCCGCTGGCCGCCGTGTCTGGATGGAAAAAAACGGCGCGCTGGTTGGCGCGGAAGCCTAGCAGGAAACAAGGAGAATCCGCGCTGCAAGAAGTTTCAACCATCGTTCGTTCAGGCAACAACAGGGCGGGCGAGCAGGTATTCCTGCGCGCGCATCTCGATGAGGCGGCTGACCGTGCGGAAAAATTCCCCGGCGTGCATGCCCTGGCGGTAAAGGTCTTCCGCCGCGCATTCCGCCGTGATGAGCAGCTTGACCTTGTGGTCGTAAAAAACATCCACCAGCCAGGTAAAGCGGCGGGCTTCGGCGGATTGCGCTGCCGTCATCCTGGGGACTTGCGAGAGCAGCACGCTGGAGTAGGCGCGCGCGATTTCCAGATAGTCGTTTTGCGAGCGTGGGCCGCCGCACAGCGCGGAAAAATCAAACCAGATGACATCGTGATTGCGTCGCCGTACGGGAATTTCACGTCCCAGAATGACAATGTTGCCGCCAGCGTCGGCTTTCCGGTTGGGGGCGAGTGCTTCAAACCATGTCCGCATTCGCGCTTCCGCCGCGGCGTCCGCCGGATGATGGTAGGTTTCGTCCCGTGCGAGTGTGCGCAGGCGATAGTCTATGCCCGCTTCCACCTCGATAATGTCCATTTGCCGCTTGATGAGGGCGATAGCGGGCAGAAAACTTTCGCGGTGCAGGCCATTGGGATAGAGGTTGTCAGGCGGATAGTTGGAGGTCATGACCAGTACCACGCCCGCGCTTTCCAGCCCGGTCAGGAGCCGCCCCAGAATCATCGCGTCGGCGATGTCGGAGACGTGAAATTCATCAAAGCAGAGCAGACGGGTTTCCTTGGCGATTCTGGCGGCCACCTCAAGCATGGGATCCGCCTTGCCGCGACAGGTTTCCAGTTCCGCATGAATGCGCTGCATGAAAGCATGAAAGTGGAGGCGGGTCTTGCGCCGATAGGGGACGGCGTTAAAAAAACAGTCCATCAAAAAACTTTTGCCGCGCCCGACGCCGCCCCAGAAATACACGCCTTTGGGGGGGCTGGGTGGATTGATCCAGCGTTTCAGCGCGTTGTCATAGTGTCGCCGCGCCTTGAAGGCGAGGAGTTCTGTATAAAGTTGCTGCAAACGACGGGCGGCGATCATTTGCGCCATGTCGGCGATATAGCCTTTTTCCGCCAGTGTTTTTTCGTAAGCGTCCAGCATTCCCCGTTCCGGGGCGTTCAGTTTCCTGTGAGGCATCGTGTCTGTAAGTGAAAAAATAAAAGACGGAAGCGTACCAGAGACGCCTTGCAACCTTCCCGAAAAGTTTTTACCCAGTACATCGTTCCATTGAAATTATCTTTTATTCCAGGAAAACACGGGAAGATCCCTCCCATTTTCGTGGCGTGCGATCATGACTCCGCAAGCTGGCACGGGTCTCGCTATAATCCGCCTGGGCAAACTATTTTCGGCAAGGCTCACAGGCAGGGGTTCCCAAGCCCCGCCGGTGCGCGGAAGCCGGCTTCATGCCGTCGCGTTCGCGTATGCCGCCCGCCGGAAAGGTTTGTTCTCTCATATGGATAGCTCAATGGTAGAGCAATCGGCAAAAGGCCGATGGTTGCGGGTTCGATTCCGGCTCCATATACCACTTGGATAGCTCATTTGGTAGAGCACTCGGCAAAGGACCGAGGTGTCGTGGGTTCGATTCCCACTCCAAACCAAAGCCCTGAAACGGCTTTTGACATGCAGCACCCGCCGGCCGCGGATGGCGCGAGCCACCGCCGCCGGCCCGGCCAGACGCCCGGCCCGCGCCGATGGCAGGGTTCGAGACGCGAAGGAGGCGGGCGGGATGATGAGCAAGGCGTTCGCGGCGGCAGTATCGCCTGGACGCG
>JAISWQ010000132.1 GCA_031271025.1 Zoogloeaceae bacterium
AGAGTTGGCGCAGTGAGGCCGCTCGGTGAAGCAGGAACCCGCCGAAGCGATTCAGTCCGGCTCGATGCCGGGCTGAACGCAGCAGGAATCCCCTCCCTTCAGGGAGGGGAGGATGTCAACCTCCATCAGTCTAGTTATGTTGCTTCTTTAGTCAGGCACTGGTTCAGCATCAGCAACTTCAATGACGGAATCATTTTTCATTGATTTCACTGGTGCATCTGCACAAATTATTCTGCTAGGACCCGCACCTGCTTCTTTTCTGATTCTTTCCACAAACTCCACATTTTCTGGAGTTTTGTGGCCAATGCTGTAGGCAAGTGCCATCGCCATCTCAGGAGAAATCCTGACACTGGGTTCCCTGTAAAACAGGTTTTTAACAAATCCAAACATGATGCCTCTCCTTGGTTGGTTGAAAACGCCTCCATTTTACGGAAGGGGGGTGACAGGTGGTGTCGCAGGAATCCAACCAAGGCGCGGCAAGGCAAAAAAACAACAGAAAATTGAAGTCGCGCCTTGCCGAAGGGGCAATCCAAAGTGGTGGGAATTTCGTCATTGCAAGGCGCAAAGCGAGCAAGAATCAGCGACAGCCCTGAAGGGTTGTCGCTGATTCCTGCTGGATTGGGTTAAGAATGCTTTTCTAGCACCAAGGCGACAGCCCTGAAGGGTTGTCGCTGATTCCTGCTGTCCCAGCCCCCTGTCCACGTTCCCTTTCCCACGTGCGACACTGTCCCGCGCGGCCTATAATCGCACCTTTCATCTGAGACGCGTTCCCGTCATGCAAGAAAAATACATCCCTGCCGAAGTCGAAGCCGCAGCGCAAATCCATTGGCAAAAGACCGCTGCCGCGCGCGCGGTGGAAGATGCCGCTCGCCCCAAATACTATTGCCTTTCCATGTTTCCCTACCCTTCCGGCAAATTGCACATGGGGCATGTGCGCAACTACACCATAGGCGACGTACTCGCGCGCTTTCAGCGGATGCAGGGTTTCAACGTTCTGCAACCCATGGGCTGGGACGCCTTCGGGATGCCCGCCGAAAATGCCGCAATCGCCAACCGCGTGGCGCCGGCAGGATGGACCCGGCAAAACATCGCCGATATGAAAAAGCAATTGCAGGCGCTGGGCTTGTCCCTGGATTGGGCGCGCGAACTGGCAACCTGCACGCCGGAATATTACCGCTGGGAACAGTGGCTTTTTACCCGTCTCTTTGAAAAGGGACTGATCTACAAAAAACTGGGCACAGTCAATTGGGACCCGGTCGACCAGACGGTGCTTGCCAACGAACAGGTGATCGACGGGCGCGGCTGGCGCTCCGGCGCGCTCGTCGAAAAGCGCGAAATTCCCATGTATTACATGCGCATCACCGCCTACGCCGAGGAATTGCTCGCCGGTCTGGAAACCCTTTCCGGCTGGCCGGAACAGGTGAAGCGGATGCAGAAAAACTGGATCGGCAAGAGCGTGGGCGTGCGTCTGGCCTTTCCCTACACGCTGGAAGGCGAAGCCAAAAAACTCTGGGTATTCACCACCCGCGCCGACACCCTGATGGGCGTGACCTTCGTTGCCGTTGCCGCCGAGCATCCGCTGGCGCTCCACGCGGCACGGAAAAATCCGGAACTGGCTGCGTTCATCGAAGAATGCCGTCAGGGCAGTGTCGCCGAGGCCGATCTGGCGACGATGGAAAAAAAGGGGATGCCCACCGGCCTCACGGTGCGCCACCCGCTGACCGGCGCGGAAATTCCGCTCTGGGTTGGCAATTACGTATTGATGGGCTACGGCGAAGGCGCGGTGATGGCGGTGCCCGCGCACGATGAACGTGATTTCGCCTTCGCACAGAAATACGCCCTGCCCATCCGGCAGGTCATCGCCGCCGAAGGCGAACAGTTCAGCCTTGAACATTGGCAGGATTGGTACGCGGACAAAACCCGTGCCTTCTGCGTTCATTCCGGCAAGTACGATGGCCTGAATCACGCGGCGGCGGTGGATGCCATCGCCGCCGATCTGGAAGCGCAGGGTCTGGGCGAAAAGAAGACGCAATTTCGCCTCCGGGATTGGGGCATTTCCCGCCAGCGTTACTGGGGCTGCCCGATTCCCATTCTCCATTGCGAGCACTGCGGCGACGTGCCCGTGCCCGACGATCAACTCCCCGTGCGCCTGCCGGAAGCGGTAACGCTCACCGGCGCGGGTTCGCCGCTTGCCAGGATGCCGGAGTTTTACGCAACGACCTGTCCCAGGTGCGGCAAGGCCGCGCGGCGGGAGACGGATACGATGGATACCTTCGTCGAGTCTTCCTGGTATTTCCTGCGCTACGCCTGCCCCGACAACCACAGCGCCATGCTGGATGAACGGGTCAATTACTGGTTGCGGGATGGTGTCGACCAATATATCGGCGGCATCGAGCACGCGATTCTGCATCTCCTCTACGCCCGTTTCTTCCACAAGCTCATCCGCGACGTGGGTTTGCCGGGCGTGAAGCTGCCGGACGAACCCTTCAGGAATCTGCTGCCCCAGGGGATGGTCATCGCCCCCGCCTTCTACCGCGATTCAGGCGACAACACGAAAGAATGGTTCAACCCGGCGGGTCTGGATCTCATCCTCGACGAACGTGGACGCACCATTGGCGCGACGCTGAAGGCGGATGGACAGCCGGTGACGGTGGGCGGCATGGAAAAAATGTCCAAGTCGAAGAACAACGGTGTCGACCCGCAACAGTTCATCGACCTTCATGGCGCGGATACGGCGCGGCTCTTCATGATGTTCGCTGCGCCGCCCGAACAGTCGCTGGAATGGTCCGACGCGGGCGTGGAAGGCGCAAGCCGCTTTCTGCGCCGGGTCTGGCGCATGGTGTTCGAGCACGTCAATGCCGTCGCCGGAGCGGGCCATGCCGCCCTGCCGGATCTCGCCCATGTCCGCGCCTGGCTGGAAACCCAACCGGCGCGGAAGGATTTGCGCCGCAAGCTGCATCAGACCATCGCCAAGGTGGCCGACGATTATGGCCGCCGCCAGCAGTTCAACACCGCTGTCGCCGCCGTGATGGAGCTTTTGAATGCCTGCGACAAGGTGGACAGATCCACCCCCGGCAGCCCGGAGACGCTGGCGCTGACGCAGGAAATCCTGGAAGCCGTGGTGCTGATGCTCTTTCCCATTGTGCCGCACATCGCGCAATCCCTGTACGCCGCCCTGAAACCCGGCGCGGACGCCACACGAGCCGCTTTCCCGAAAGTGGATGAAAGCGCGCTGGCGCAGGATGAAATCGAACTGATGCTGCAAGTCGCGGGCAAGCTGCGCGGCAGTTTCAAGGTTGCCGCCACGGCGGACAAGGCCGCGATCGAAGCCGCCGCGCTGGCAACAGAAGCCGCGCAGAAATTCCTGGAAGGCAGACCACCAAAAAAAGTCGTCGTCGTGCCGGGACGGCTGGTGAATATCGTGCCCTGAAGCACATTGAAAATAAAGCGCATGGCATTGGCGTTGGGTTTTGCTGGAATCGGAACAGCAAAAATCAGCGACAGCCCTTCAGGGCTGTCGGTCAAACGCCATTGGGAAGGGGTTTCTTTCCCCTCCCCAATGGCTATGGTCGAAACCCCGGCCTTCAAGGCCGGGGTTCCAACCTTCGCACCTTTCTTACGGGCGGGGTTTCAAACCGGAGTTGGTTTTACGATGACAGCAAGAACGGCTGCGTCGGCTTGTCCCCTCCTGCCACTTCCCCGATAATCGCGCGTTATTCCTTTTTCGGGTTTTTTCCATGTGTGTGCGTAAGGGCATCATTCTCGCTGGCGGTTCCGGTACCCGGCTTTATCCGGCGACGCTGGCGGTTTCAAAGCAACTCTTGCCGATCTTCGACAAACCGATGATCTACTACCCGCTTTCCACCCTGATGCTGGCGGGGATACGGGACATTCTCATTCTCTCGACGCCGCAGGATACGCCGCGTTTCGCGCAGTTGCTGGGGGACGGCGGACAGTGGGGGCTGAATCTTTCCTACGCCGTGCAGGAGCGCCCGGAGGGTCTGGCGCAGGCGTTCATTCTTGGCGCGGATTTTCTGGGCAACGCGCCTTCGGCTCTGGTGCTGGGCGACAACATTTTCTACGGCGACCAGCTTTACCGCCTGCTGGAAGAAGCCAACGCGCGCGACACGGGCGGCAGTGTTTTTGCCTATCACGTGCTCGACCCGGAACGCTACGGCGTGGTGGCCTTCGACGCCCAGGGCAAGGCGACCAGCATCGAGGAAAAACCGGCACGACCCCAATCGAATTTCGCCGTGACCGGGCTTTATTTTTACGACAACACGGTGATCGACGTGGCGCGTTCCATCCGTCCTTCGCCGCGTGGAGAACTGGAAATCACCGACGTCAATCGCCACTATCTGGAAACAGGCAGGCTGCACGTGAAAGTCATGGGACGCGGCTACGCCTGGCTGGATACCGGCACGCACGAATCCATGCTGGAAGCAAGCCAGTTCATCGCCACCATCGAGCAGCGGCAGGGATTGAAAATCGCCGCGCCGGAAGAACTCGCCTGGCGGCAGGGCTGGATCGACGACGCCATGCTGGCGCGGCTGGGCGAAGCCCTGAAAAAGAACGGCTATGGGCGCTATCTTCTGCGCCTGCTGGAACGTTGATCCCGGAAAGGAAAACCCCACGTCATGTCGATACAGCTTGCAGCACTGGCCATCCCGGAAGTCCTCCTCCTCACCCCCAGGGTGTTTGGCGACGCGCGCGGATTTTTTCTGGAAAGTTTCAATGCCCGCGATTTCAGGGAAGCGACCGGAACAGCGCCCGATTTCGTGCAGGACAATCACTCCCGCAGCGTACAGGGCGTTTTGCGCGGTCTGCATTATCAAATCCGGCAGGCGCAGGGCAAGCTCGTGCGGGTGGTTGCGGGCGAGGTGTTTGATGTGGCGGTGGATCTGCGCCGCGGCTCTTCCACCTTCGGGCGCTGGGTGGGCGCGACGCTTTCGGCGGAAAACCAGCAGCAACTGTGGATTCCGCCCGGTTTCGCGCACGGGTTTTATGTACGCTCCGAGTACGCCGAATTTCTCTACAAGGCCACCGACTATTACGCCCCGGAACACGAACGCTGCATCCGCTGGGACGACCCGGAGATCGGCATCGACTGGCCACTCGTTGGCGTGCCCGCGCTCTCGGCCAAGGACGCCGCGGGGCTGCGCCTTCGGGACGCCGAGGTTTTCGCGTGAGCACTTACGCCGTTGGCGATGTGCAAGGTTGTTTTGCCGCCCTGAAGCGTCTTCTGGAACACTGCGCCTTCGATCCTGAAAAAGACCGGCTCTGGCTTGTCGGCGATCTGGTCAATCGCGGCCCGCAATCGCTGGAAACCCTGCGCTTCGTCAAGTCTCTGGGCGAGGCTGCCGTCACCGTGCTGGGCAATCATGATCTCTATCTCTTGATGGTGGCTGCCGGAAAACTGCCCAGACGCGGCAAGGACGATACCCTTGATGACGTGCTGGCCGCGCCCGACCGGGACACCTTGCTCGACTGGCTGCGCTGCCGTCCCCTGTGCCATGTGGAAAACGGCTACTGTCTGGTACATGCCGGTCTTCTGCCCCAATGGAGCGTGCGCAAGGCGCGCGCGCTGGCGGCGGAAGTGGAAGCCGAATTACGCGGCGCAGGCTGGCAACGCTTCCTGGAAACCCTTTGGGGCAGCAAGCCCGCAAGCTGGGCGGATACGCTCGCAGGCGCGGATCGTCTGCGCGTGATCGTGAATGCCATGACCCGGATGCGCTTTTGCAGCCGCAAGGGCAAGCTGGATTTTGACGCCAAAGGCAAACCCGACAACGCGCCCAAGGGCTGTCTGCCCTGGTTCGAGGCGCCGGAACGCAAGAGCGCCGACACCACGCTGATTACAGGACACTGGTCGGCGCTGGGCTTGCGGATGGAGCGCAATCTGATCGCGCTGGATACCGGCTACCTCTGGGGCGGCCAACTGACCGCGCTGCGCCTGGAAGACCGCGCCCTCTTCCAGATCGAATGCACGGCGGACGAAAGCATGGCGATTCAGTGAGCCAAGCAAGGCAGGGGGCAACACAACGTAAATCAACCGTGATTTTCACCATCACCTCCGGCGCTCGCCGGATTACCGCCTGCGCGTTCCCCGAAAACTTGATGCCCCCGATCGGCACGGAGTGCTCGCCGCCGCCCGACTGGATCCGGTCTCCCTTGACGCTGGAAGAGCAGGTGCTTCTGGACAATTTCGACGTGCCGGAATTCTAGGCGGCGCATCCCAAGTTGCAGGCGCTGGGGGTGATCGAGCGGGCGCAACTCAGAACGGCGGTGAAAGCCTATGAGAGCGCCACCGAGATTGACCTGGACGAACCCGCCGTGCAGCAGTTTGTCGGGGCGCTGGCGCAGATGGGGCTATTGGACGGCGAGGCGGAAACAAGAGTACAAACAATCCTTTCCGGCCTCCCGCCCGCCAATGCAAGCCGTGATTATTCTGGCGTCTCATCGTCATCGCGCCGCGCGAACACCATCGCGATGACGCCGATGAGGAACGCCGCCAGCGCGCCCAGCAGCGGCCCAATGAGAGCGGCAAACAGGCGCGGCTGGAAATCACGGGACGCGACCGCTATGGCCGCCGCATCGGCAGAATGAAATGCGGGAACAAGGCAGTAAATGCTGAACAGGTAAGGCGCGGCCTGGCCTGGGTTGATTCACGCTACACGCAAGACAAGGCGCTCACGCTTCTGCAAGCGGAAGCCCGCAAGAACCGCACGGGCCTGTGGTCAAACCCCGCGCCCGTGCCGCCGTGGCAGTGGCGGGCGAATCATGCCACTGCCATGAGATAAGCGGCATAGAGGAACGAGCCCGACATGATTACGCCAGGCAACGGAATAAGGAAATTCACAAGATGCCAGTGCCAGGGTTTTTTCATCTGGTCTTCTTCGCGTCGCACAAACATCATTGAGATGCAGGCAATGAAGAGCGCCACCAGTCCGCCCAGCGTTGGTCCAATGATAGCGGCAAAGATGAGCGCCGCCCAAAAGGAGCCGCCCACGATCCATAGGCTGATGAACAAAAGCACACCGACGACCCAAGCGACACCTACGAAGCCGGCGTCGTCCATGAAATCTTCTATATTAACGAAAGCGTTCTGTTTCATGCCTCGATTATAGGAAAAGGCCTCAAAATGGCAAGCGAACTTTCTCTCTCCATCGTCTTCGGCGCGTCCGCGGGCGCGGCCTTTTCGGTGTTCGGCAACCTGAAGGGGGTGATGCAGCGGGTCTCTGATGTAACGAGAAAGTTGAAGGCCGAGCAATCGGTGCTGGGGAAAACGATCAGCGCCGCTGCCCGCCTGCCGATCACCGATCTGCATGAACTCAATGCGCGTTATGCCGAACAGCAGCAACACCTTGCGCGCTTGCGCGCAAGCACGGTTGCGCTCGGGCGTTCCCAATCAGCGATTGCTGCCAATGAAGCAAACCGCGCGCAATTGCGCGGAAAAATCATGGAAACCGCTGGCCTCGCCTACCTCGCCGCCAAGCCCATCATGATCGGTGTCGAATTCGAGGCGTCGATGTCCAAGGTACAGGCGCTCACCAGGCTCAACAAGGATTCCGGGGAGATGAAGGCGCTTACTGCGCAGGCGCGGCAACTGGGCGCGGCGACGAGCTTCACCGCCAGCGAGGCGGCGCAGGCGCAGGGTTTTCTCGCCATGGCCGGGTTCAAGACCCAGCAGATCCTGCAATCGATGCCCGCGATGCTTGATCTGGCCAAGGCCGGAGCCATCGACCTCCAGCGCACGGCAGACATCGCCTCGAATATCCAGACTGCCTACGGCATCGACTCCAGTGAAATGACGCGCGTAGCCGATGTCCTGACGGCGGCATTCACCAACAGCAATGTCGATCTGGAAATGCTCTCGCAGACGATGAAATATATCGGGCCGGTGGCCAGGGAATTCGGCATGAGCCTGGAGGAATCGGCGGCCATGGCTGGGCTTCTGGGCAACGCGGGCATTCAGGCGGACATGGCGGGCACGGCGCTGCGCGGCATGATGTCCAAAATTTCCGGGGCGAAGGCCAAAGAGCTCCAGGCGTTGGGCATCGCCACGGCGGACGCGGCGGGCAACATGCGCGCGCTGCCGGAAATCATCAAGGATCTGAACACCGTCACGGGGAAGATGGGCAAGCAGGAAAAAATCTCCACCATCTTCAGCATTTTTGACCAACGCGCCGCCCCTGCGGTTCTGGCGCTGATGGGGCAGACGGAGAAGATTGACGCTGCCATCGACACGGTGAAAAACTCGGCGGGCGCGGCGGCGAAAACGCACCAGATCATGGCCGACAACACGGCGGGCGCGCTGAAAACCATGCAATCAGCATGGGAGGATCTGGCGATCTCGCTCACGAACACGGAAAATGGCGCGCTTCGGGGCGCGTTCGGCAAGCCCCCTGTCCCGCGCGATATAGAGCAAATCGCGGTTTCTTTCGCCCGAAAACTTCTCCCAATTCAATTCGTAACCCGATTCCCTGCCAAGCTGGTCGGTAAATGTCCGCAATGTCCGACTATTGCCTTCCCGGAACGGATGCAGGGAATCAAGATCGCTGTACAGCGTGCTGATTCTTTCCACGAACGCGCCCCTGTTCAGCACCTTCAACCTTTCCGGGTTTGCTTCTTTCAATGCCGCTTGCAGCCTTTCGATGGACTTCTTGCCCATCCGGGAATAGGAGGTAAAGGAAAGATCGGGCTTCTTCCCGTCCTCCCCCTCGATGCTTGCCAGTACCCGCTCTTTGCACCAAGTCGGCGTTTCCTTACGAAATTCCCCCGGCTGGACATCGTAATTCCACAGGCCGACCTTCGGCAAATCCTGGAAAATGTAGCGGTGCGTCTCCTTGAGATGCGCAACGTCAAAGTTCCCGGAAATCGGGCGCTCTAGTAATTCCCCGATCCGTTGTTGTACAAGCCAAAATTCATCTTGATCGCGCATCAATAATCCTTTGCAATCTTGCCTCACGATATGCATTCAGATATTCGCGGTCAACCTCACCTCTCGCATAGCGTTCATGCAGATCATTGAATTCCTCATCCACGGGAAGCCCTTCCAGCTCGCAATTCACGCGGGCAAATTCAACCGCCTTGCGCCGACGCGCCAACTCTTCCTCGCTGATGACGGGCTTTCCTGTCTCGCATCGAACGGCACGGCCTTGTCCCTGGCGATCCGGGTCAGGAGCGTCTGCACAAGAGTGGGAGCCGTCAGCCCCAACTCCGCCAGAACCGCGTCCGCTTCCGCCTTCACCGTCTCGTCAACTTGTATCGTCATTGTCGCCATCGTCTTCTCCTGCATGGTTACGATAAGGTTATTATCTGATTATATTTCCAAAAAGTCAGGTATCTGGCGTGTTTGTGCCGCTTCCGGTTATGTCCTGTGCGCCGCGACATAGAACAAACCGTTCTATGCTGTTGCCTTTCATTCTCTTGCCTCTTGCGGAAATCGGGGTATGATGCGTCTCCATCGCCGAGTTAAGAGGGACAACTTGCAGGGCGATTCACAAATTCTGCTAAAGCGTCGCCGCAGCTCCTGAGCCAGAGCCGGTAACGCCGGACAAACCAAGGCTCAGGAGTTTTTTCATCATGGCAAAGTCAAAGAAAAAAACGGCGTCCGCTGCGGCACCCACGCCCACGCCTTCCTTCGATACGCTCTGTCTGCAAGGCGGCTATGAACCGCAGGTGGGCGACCCGCGCATTCCCGCCATCGTCCAGAGCACGACCTACAAGTACGACGACATCGACCACGTCAATCGCATCATGACCTTGCAGGCGTTTGGTCACAAATACAGCCGCACCAGCAATCCCACGGTGGCCGCCTTTGAAGGGCGTCTCAATCTGCTGGAAGGCGGCGTGGGCGCGGTAGCGACAGCTTCCGGGCAGGCGGCGAACTTTCTGGCGCTCATCAACATCCTGAAGCCCGGCGACCACCTCCTTTCCGCAAACCAGCTCTACGGTGGTTCGTTTACGCTCCTCAATTCCACCTTCAGGAAATTCGGGATCAGTGCCGATTTTTTCCATCCCGACGCCTCCGAAAAGGAAATCGAGGCACTCGTGCGCCCGGAAACCCGGGTGATTTTTGGTGAAACCATCGGCAATCCCGGTCTTGCCATCCTGGATTTTGAAAAACTGGCCAAAATCGCCAGACGGCACAAAATTCCCTTTGTCGTCGACAATTCGTTGGCTACCGCCTGGTTATGCCGCCCTTTTGAACATGGCGTCAATGTCGTCACCTATTCCGCCACCAAATATGTGGATGGACATGCCACCAGCGTGGGCGGCCTCGTGATTGACGGCGGCAATTTTGACTGGACGAACGGCAAGTTTCCCGATTTCACCACGCCTGATCCCACCTATAACGGCGTGGTTTATACGGAAAAATTTCCGCAAGCGGCGTTTCTGACCAAGGCGCGCGCGCAATTCCTGCGCGATTTCGGCGGCTGCCTCAGCCCCTTCAACGCTTTTCTCCTCAATCTGGGATTGGAGACCCTGCACCTCAGAATAGCGCGGCATGGCGACAATGCCCTGGCGCTTGCCAAATTCCTGCAAGGCCATCCGAATGTGGCCTGGGTCAATTATCCCGGCCTCGACGCGACCAACAAGCGCCGCATCAACAAGTATTTCCGCCACAAAAACGGCAGCGGTATTCTTACTTTTGGCGTCAGGGGAGGGATCGACGCCATCCGCAAGTTCGTCAAGAAACTGAAAATCGCTACGCTGGTGGTGCATGTCGCCGACGCCCGCACCAGTGTCCTGCATCCGGCTTCTTCCACCCATGCCCAGATGAATCCCGCCCAGCTTGCCGCTTCCGGGATCACGGAAGACATGGTGAGAGTCTCCGTCGGGATTGAGGATATCCATGATTTGATTGCGGATTTCAAACAGGCGCTGGATTGAAGAAGTCTGCTGATTGGGACGCGGCGAAGACTTCGAGAGACATTCGTTTCGCCGCGCTTCGCCTTTCAGCCATGCGCTTGTCCGGTGAAGATGTGTTTTTCTGGATGGCTTCGTCGCTAAAGCACCTCGCAATGACGAAATTCCCGCCACTTTGGTTTGCACCCCGCAGGTTCTGGCAAACTGGACAAGCCGCGAGGCGATGCGTTACCATGCGCTCCACCCTGCCATGCAGGCAGGGCGTTTCTTTTTTCCGGTCGGCTCGAAAACACATGACCTTGCGTCTCTGGCAAACTTGGCAATTTCGGCGGGATTGGCGCCTCTGGCGTCGATAATCCTCCGCTCGCCTTGTCGCCGCTTTGCGAGGCGGCAAGCGCCAGAACCCAGCGCAAACCCCGTCATCTTGCAGCATCCTTCGTTTTCGAGGCTTTTCATTCATGACCGAACAGGAATTCAACGCGCTTGCGGCGCAAGGTTACAACCGCATTCCGGTGACGCTCACCACCTTTGCGGATCTGGACACCCCACTTTCCATTTACCTGAAACTTGCCAATGCGCCCTATAGCTATCTGCTGGAATCGGTGCAGGGCGGCGAGCGTTTCGGGCGCTATTCCTTCATTGGCCTTGCGGCGCTGACCCGCATTGCGGTCTATGAACGCAAGGTGCTGGTGCTGACCGGTCCGCGTGTCGCCGAGCAGGCGGAAGACGTCAATCCTCTGGATTTCATCGCGGAATACATGCGTCGTTTCAAGGCGCCGCCGGACGACAAACTGCCGCGCGGCGCGGGTGGGCTGGTGGGCGCTTTCGGCTATGAAACCGTGCGTCACGCCGAACCACGCCTTGCCCGCACACTGGCGCCCAAAACGGACGACAGCGGCATTCCCGATGTTCTCCTCCTGCTTTCGGAAGAGCTTGCCATTGTCGACAATCTTTCCGGCAAGCTGACGCTGGTGGTCTACGCCGAGCCGGAAGTGCCTGGCGCCTATCGGCGCGCGCGAGCGCGCCTGAAGGAATTGCTGGAAAAGCTGCGCGTTTCGCCTCCGATTCCAGCCAGCCCGCCCGTGACGGCGGCTCCCGCCCCTGTGGTCTCCACCTTTGGTGAAGAAGCCTTCAAGGCCGCCGTGCAACGGGTAAAGGATTACATCACCGAAGGCGACGTCATGCAGGTCGTGCTCTCGCAGCGCATGGAAAAGCCCTTTGCGGCTTCGCCACTGACGCTCTACCGTGCGCTGCGAAGCCTGAATCCTTCGCCCTACCTTTTCTATTTCGATTTCTGCGATTTCCATGTGGTTGGTTCCTCGCCGGAAATTCTCGTGCGCCTGGAACATCAGGGCGAGACGCAAAAAGTCATCCTGCGCCCCATTGCGGGCACACGCAAGCGCGGCGCGAATGAGGTCGAGGATGCGGCGCTGGCCGCCGAGCTTGTCGCCGACGAAAAGGAATGCGCCGAGCATGTGCAGTTACTGGATTTGGGACGCAACGACTGTGGCCGTGTCGCCAAAACCGGCAGCGTGCGGGTCACGGAACAGATGGTGATCGAACGCTATTCACATGTGATGCACCTGGTCTCCCATGTGGAAGGCGAATTGCAGGATGGCCTTTCCGCCATTGACGTGCTGAAGGCAAGTTTCCCGGCGGGCACGGTTTCCGGTGCGCCCAAGGTGCGCGCCATGGAAATCATCCACGAACTGGAGCCGGTCAAGCGCGGCATTTACGCAGGGTCGGTAGGGTATCTGGATTTTCACGGCAACATGGATCTGGCGATTGCCATCCGCACTGGCGTCATCAGGGATGGCAAGCTCCACGTCCAGGCAGGCGGCGGCATTGTCGCCGATTCCAACCCCCAGGCCGAATGGGAAGAAACCCGCAACAAGGCGCGCGCCCTCATCATGGCGGCGGAACTGACAGAAGCCGGGCTGGATACAAAAGCGGATGACTGAAAGGAGGCTGACAGTCCAGCCTTCCTTGGTTGCTTACGTCTTCCGGCACGATCTCCAGCCCCAGCGCGGCAAAGGCGGGGACGCCAGGAAAAATGAACAGGTTCTCAACGCTTGCGGTAACGGTTGATTTCCACACGAATGGTTTCCGCCGCCGCGCGGGCGGACTGGGCATAATCCGCACCATTGCCCGCATAAAGAATCGCGCGCGACGCATTGAGTATCAGGCCGCCGCCTTCGGCGGTTTGTCCGGCCTTGACCGTGGCTTCCACATCGCCGCCCTGCGCGCCTATCCCCGGCGTCAGCAGGGGCATGTTGCCGACCAATTTACGCACACACGCAATTTCAGCGGGAAACGTTGCGCCGACGACCAGCGCAAGCTGTCCGTTTTTGTTCCAGACATCCGCCGCAAGCCGTGCCACACGCTCGAAAAGGCGTTCTCCCTCCCGCCTGACCTCCAGGAATTGCAAGTCGCTGCCGCCGGGATTGGAGGTGCGACAAAGCAGAATCACCCCCTTTTCCGGCCAGCCGGAAAGATAGGGTTCGATGGAATCAAAACCCATATAGGGATTCACGGTCACGGCATCGGCCTGATAGCGATCAAAGGCTTCCACTGCGTATTGCCTGGCTGTCGCGCCAATATCGCCGCGCTTGGCATCCAGAATCACCGGAATACCGGGATGCTGCGCGTGAATGTACGCCACCAGCTTTTCCAGTGCCGCTTCGGCGCGCTGCGCGGCAAAATAGGCAATCTGCGGCTTGAACGCGCAAACACAATCCGCGGTGGCATCGACAATGGCGGTGCAAAAGGCATAAATCGCGTCGGGATGCTCGCGCAGGACGGCGGGAAAACGCGCCGGGTCGGGATCCAGCCCCACGCAGAGCAGGGAATCATTTTTCCGCTGCGCGGCAGCGAGTTGTTCGGTAAAAATCATGGCACGCACTCGACAATACGGTCGGGAACAAAGGAACGAAACACTTCCGGTAAATGACAATGTTGCAGCGTGCGCTGGGTAAACAGAAAGCGGCCATCGCAAACAAAGCCCTGTTCTTCCCAATCGACGGCTTCATTCAACAAACGGGTCATTTCCTCCAGCTCCTTTTTGCGCACGCACTTCCTTCTCGGAAAAAGCGCCAGTATCGCACCATCGAAATACGGACAATCGTGCAAAAAGAATGGTACGGGACGACGGGTCTTGCCATTCACATAAATACGCGGCAGCCTGCTCTGCGACAACTTGCGCCCCCACTGCCACCAATTCGATTCATCAAAGGGGCGCACCTTGCGTTTCAACAGGATTTGCTTGTGCGCGACAAGATGCGGATGTTGCGGCTGATCGTAAAACATGCGGCGGGTTTTTCCGGTTTCGGCCGTGCGGGAATAAACCACGTCCAGCGCCCCTTCGGAATGCACAAAAATCCCGTCCGCGCCAGAAACGCCTCCCACCTTGACCTCAAAGACATCGGCAAGGGAAAGGGGATAGTCCTGCGTATTCCGGGACAGGAACATCCATTGTCCCCGCACTTCGCAAAAGCGGCGACCGTCGCGCATCTCCCTGTTTTGCAAGCCCTTCTCAAAACGGAAAATCACGCAATTGGGCACATAATCGCCAAAGAGATTCCTGTCGCCGGTTTCAAGAAAATCGGTGATGCTGCCTTCCTGGAAAAGCCAGGCATTCAATTTCCGCGCTGCCGTGAGTTTGGCCAGTTCGCGCGGCACGATAAAAATCAGTTCGCCGCCGGGATTGAGATGGCGCACGCATTTTTCGATGAAAAAGAGAAAGAGGTTGCTCCGGCCATCAAACAGGCGCATCGACAATCGGGCGCGCGTCTCCGGCAGAATATCCTGAAAACGCACGTAGGGAGGATTGCCGATGATGGCGTCAAAGCGTTCTGTTTCCGGGTAGGCGAAAAAATCCATGACACAGACGCCTTCCGGGGCAATCCGCCCATCCAGTTCTATCCCCACGCAATCCGCGTTTTTTACACGCAGGGCGTTGAAAAACGCGCCAGCGCCTGCCGAAGGCTCCAGCGTCCTCCCTTTTCTGAGGCGCAATTTCAGCATGAAATCAACCACTTCGGGCGGCGTGAATACCTGCCCCAGCGTTTTCACATCACGTTCAACAGCTACGGACACGCAAGATTCCTGAAAAACAAAAGAAAACCGGGATGAAGAAGGCTTCATCCCGGCGTAGTATCCAGATCGGGAAATTAGCCCTTGTTGCTGGTACACAACATGGTCGATTCGCCTTCGATGACCGGCTTGCCGTTCACGGTGCACACGGTTTCCAGAATCGCGCGCTTTTTCTCGACCACCACTTCCTTCACGGTGACGGTTGCCGTTACGGTATCGCCAGGGCGCACGGGCGCCTTGAACTTCAGGGTTTGTCCCAGATAGATGGTGCCGGGCCCCGGCAGGCGGTTGCCCAGAGCCGCGGAGATGAGACCGGCGGAAAGCATCCCGTGCGCGATGCGGCCACCAAACATGGTGGTCTTGGCAAACTCCTCGTTCAGATGCACCGCGTTGGTATCGGTGGAAACGCCGGAAAACAACACGATGTCGGCGTCGGTAATGGTCTTGGAGACGCTGGCGCTCATGCCTACTTGCAGATCCTCGATGTCGTAACCGTTTTGTGCGTTCATGGATAAGCTCCTGATTGAGGTTGAAAAACCGTTGGATTATACCCCGGCAGGGGTTTGTCGGGTTTGTTGTTCAGGCAGTTGGCAGGGCGATTGCGCCAAATCGTTGGGATAAGCCGCGCCTGCTTGCGCCCGCTTTCGCCTTTCTCTAAAGTGTTGCCCCTTGTCTTCCTGTTTCTGAAAAACTCATGTTCACCGCTATCAAACTGGTTTATACCCTGATCAACTTCTGCCTGGCCTGGAGCTTTCTGCGCACACTGTATGCGGCGGGTGTGGCGCGCTTCTGGTGTTGGCTGGGGTTTGCGCTGGTGCTTGCCTTTTCCCTGGCCTTTCCGCTCTCGCGGCTGTTGGAAGGAAACAGCCTCTGGGTACGTGGATTGAACTTCGCGGGCACGATCTGGCTTGCCTTTGTTCTGCACCTTCTGTTGCTGACCCTGCTCTGGTGCGTATCGCGCGGGTTGCGGCGGCTCTGGCGTCAGCGTCCGTTACCCTTGCTTTCGCCACGCCTGCGCCTGCGTGGACAGGGTCTGCGGATTCTGGGGGCGCTCATGCTGACGGCGGCAAGCTGGGTCAATACGCAGCTTCCGGTGGCGCGGGAAATCGTTTTGCCTGCGCCTGCGGGCATGACCCGGCCTTTGCGGGTGGCAGCGTTGTCGGATACCCACCTGGGACGTCTGGTCTCGCCGCGCGATTTCGATCGCCTGGTCGATCTGATTGAACCTTTTTCGCCCGATCTCGTGCTCTTTGCGGGCGATATCATCGACGATCACTTCGGGCTGGATGTGGTTGCGCTCAACCAGAGTCTTGCCCGTCTTTCGCCCCGGCTGGGGGTTTGGGGCGCGCTGGGCAATCACGAATACCACGCGGGCAAGGGCACGGCGGAAAAGAGTCTGGCCTTGCTGGAGGCGGGCGGCATCCGCATCCTGCGTGACGCCTGGACGAACCTCGATGATGAAGTCGTGCTGATCGGGCGGGATGATCGTGTGCGCGAACGCTACAGCGACCAGTCACGCAAGACCCTGCCGGAGATACTGGCAACATTGCCCGCCGGTTTGCGTGAAACCCCGCGCCTTTTGCTCGACCATCAACCTTTTCATCTGGAAGAGGCAGAAGCGGCGGGCGTTTTTCTGCAACTTTCCGGCCATACCCACAACGGACAGCTTTTCCCCTTCAACGCGCTGGTAGCGCTGATCTATGAAAATGCCCATGGCCATTCCCGGCGTGGCGACACCCACTATTGGGTATCCTCCGGCGCGGGGACCTGGGGGCCGCGCGGACGCACAACCGGCAGGCCGGAGGTGCTACTGATCCGGCTGGAGCCGGGGCTGCGGAACGGGAACTGAACTCTTGTGCGCCGGGTAAGGCGCGCGTTACGGCGGGGTACTGTCAATTCGATATTTCAACTTTTTTTCTTCCCCCAAAACCGCTTAAAATGCCCAACCATGCTGAAACGTATTGAAATCACCCACCTCGTGCCCGGCATGTTCATTCAGGAATTCTGCGGCTCTTGGCTGGAGCATCCATTCTGGCGCTCCAACTTTTTGCTCACCGATCCGGAAGACATCAGGAAAATCCGGGAAAGCGTGGTGCGGGAAGTCTGGATCGACACCGTAAAGGGCAAGGATGTGGCGGCCACCGTGACACAGGAAGCCGCCGAGCACATTCCGCCCCCCAAGCTGCCGGAAAGCCCGGAAACCCGTCCTGCCTCCATGCGCGAGGAAATGGCGCGCGCGCGCAAGATCTGTGGCGCGGCGCGCGAATCTGTCACCTCCATGTTCCAGGAAGCCCGCATGGGCAAGGCCATCGACCCGGCGCAGACCATCGCCCTGGTGCAGGATATTTCCAGTTCCATGACGCGCAACCCCGGCGCGCTGGTGAGCCTCGCGCGCCTGAAAACCGCCGACAACTATACCTATATGCACTCCGTGGCGGTCAGCGCCCTGATGATCGCGCTCGCCCGTCAGATGCATTTCAGCGACGAGGACGTGCACGACATTGGCCTCGCCGGTCTGTTGCACGACATTGGCAAAATGAAGGTGCCGCTGGAAATCCTGAACAAGAACGGCAAGCTCAGCGATGAAGAATTCGACCTCATGAAGACGCATCCCACGCAGGGTTACACAATCCTGAAGGAAAGCGGCACAGTTTCCGCCAAGGTGATGGAAGTCTGCCTTTCCCACCACGAAAAGATAGACGGCACGGGCTACCCCAACCACACGCGGGGCGACGCCATCACGCCCTTTGCCCGCATGGGCGCGATTTGTGATGTCTATGACGCCATTACCTCGGTGCGTCCCTACAAGAACGGCTGGGATCCGGCGGAATCGTTGCACAGAATGGCAGAGTGGCACGGACATCTGGATATGTATCTTTTCCGCGCCTTCGTGAAGAGTCTGGGGATTTACCCGATCGGATCGCTGGTGCGGCTCAATTCCGGGCGCATGGGCGTGGTGACGGAACAAAGTCCGCGCTCGCTGCTCACGCCCCGCGTCCGGGTCTTTTTCTCGGCAAAATCCAAAACACGCATCCAGCCGGAACTGATCGACCTGGGGCGTCCCAATTGCCCGGAAAAAATCGTCGCGCGCGAGGAACCGGAAAACTGGAATTTTTCCGATCTGGATCATCTCTGGGCCATTCCCGCATGAGTCAAATGTCTGGCGATCTCGCCCGCGCGGCACACGCCATTCTCCGCGACACCTTCGGTTATCCCGCCTTTCGCGGGCAGCAGGCGGAAATTATCGAGACCATCGCCGCAGGGGGCGACGCGCTGGTGCTGATGCCCACCGGCGGCGGCAAATCGCTCTGCTACCAGATTCCCGCCCTCCTGCGGCACGGCATTGCCCTGGTGGTTTCGCCCCTGATCGCGCTCATGCAGGATCAGGTGGAAGCCCTCACCCAACTGGGCATTCGCGCCGCCTTCCTCAATTCCAGTCTGCCCTTTGCCAAGGCAAGGGAAACCGAACAGCGGCTTTTCAGCGGCGATCTTGACCTCGTTTATGTCGCGCCGGAACGCCTGTTGACCGAGCGTTTTCTGGCGCTTCTGGACGCGCTCGCGGAAAACGGCAGGATCGCGCTCTTTGCCATCGACGAAGCGCACTGCGTTTCGCAATGGGGACACGATTTCCGCCCGGAATACCTGCAACCTTCCGCCCTGCACGAACGCTATCCGCAGGTGCCGCGCGTGGCGCTCACCGCCACCGCCGACGCCGCCACACAGCAGGAAATGCAGGCGCGGCTGGGGCTTGCCGGGGCGCGTGTCTTCCTCGCCAGCTTCGACCGTCCCAACATCCGCTACACGGTGGTGGAAAAACAGCAGCCCAAAACGCAACTCCTCGATTTTCTCGCCCGGCATCGCGGCGCGGCAGGCATCGTCTATTGCCTCTCGCGTAAAAAAGTGGAAGAAACCGCTGTCTGGCTTTCCGAACAAGGCTACCCGGCGTTGCCCTATCACGCCGGACTGGCGAACACCGCCCGCGCGGAAAACCAGCGCCGTTTTCTGCGCGAGGAAGGCTTGATCGTCGTCGCCACGATTGCCTTTGGCATGGGCATCGACAAGCCGGATGTGCGCTTCGTCGTGCATCTGGATTTGCCCAAGAGTCTGGAAGCCTACTATCAGGAAACCGGGCGTGCCGGACGCGACGGTGAGGCGGCGGAAGCCTGGATGACCTACGGCTTGCAGGATGTGGTGCTGCAACGCGCCCGCATCGAGGATTCCGGCGCGGACGAGGCGCAAAAGCGGCTGGAACGGCAAAAGCTGGAGGCGCTCCTCGGTTACGCCGAATCCGCCCGCTGTCGCCGCGTCGCCCTGCTGGCCTATTTTGGCGAGGAAAGCGCCCCTTGCGGCAACTGCGACGTCTGCCTCGATCCGCCGCAATGCTGGGACGGCACCGTGGCCGCGCAAAAAGCCATGTCCGCCATTCTGCGTACCGGCCAGCGTTTCGGTGTGGCCTACCTCATCGACGTGCTGCGCGGAAAAACCACCGAACGGACGCGCCAATACGGACACCAGAGCCTGCCCACCTGGGGTGTGGGCGCGGATTTGACGGAACACGAATGGCATGGCGTCTTCCGCCAGCTCGTCACTGCGGGATTCCTGCGCGCGGAGATGCAGGAATATGGGGCGCTGAAACTGGAAGCCGCCGCCCGGCCTGTCCTGAAAGGCGAGCTCCGGCTGGAGCTGCGCAAGATTCGTCCCAGAACGAAAGCCGGCCGCGTGGTCACGCACACCCACATGGCGCTTCCCAGCCTGTCGCCGGAAGCCCAGGGGCGCTTTGAACGCCTGCGCCAGTGGCGTTTTCAGGCCGCCCGCGAACAGGGACTTCCTGCCTACGTCATCCTGCACGACAAAACCCTGAAGGAAATCGCCCACACCCGCCCCGGCAACCCTGATACCCTCGCCACCATCCCCGGCATGGGCAAGGCCAAGATGGAACGCTATGGTGAGGCGATTCTCAATCTGCTGCGGGCGGGGTAGTCAGAGGGAAAAGGCGCGGCTGTAGCGACGCGGCAATTTCCCTCACTTCGTCACAAGTGGGACGCGCAGCCTGGATTGCTCCACTACGCGCTTGTAACGCGCAGAGGGATCGAATCGCCCTTCTCTTCCACTTCTGATTGCACTCGCGCACAAGACCGATTTCGTCCGGAAGTCCGGAAGTAACCCCTTTGCCGGAAAGTGATACAGGTGTAACATTGAACGATGTTTTTTTCCCAGAATTTCTTCTATGTGCAATAGCGCCGCCCCGACAAATTCTGTCGCCCCGACAAATTCTTTTACAGAGCGCCGCAAGAACCATGAAGTGCGCGAAATTTTTGATCATGCCTACACGCTGATTGAACCCTTCTTCGCCTTTTTTGAATGGGGCGGAAAACATCTGAAAGATCTGGCACTCCAGCGCCTCAACGAAACCTATCCCAAGCTCTCACAGGAAAATCTTCACATCCTCATCATTGCGGCGGAGCGGGTCTATAGGGAACGTAATGGGGGCGGCCACGCTTTCGCCATGTAAAAAAGGAAAGGGAACGTCCCCCGCGTACGATCCGGGCCTGATGCATGATTTGCCGGGGATCGTGCTTTGCGCGGTAATGTCTGGCGCCCAGGGCCGGGGCAATGGCTCAGTGGCAGGTCAGCAAGGAAACGCCGGGATCAAATCCATCGCCAAAAGCGTGCGCATGACGGTTTCCCCGTTCTTCCCTACAATACGGGCTTTCTTCCGACAAGCCTGAACCCCCGTGAACGGAATCACCATCGCGCTCTCCAAGGGGCGCATCTTCGACGAAACCCTGCCCTTGCTCGCGGCGGCAGGGTTTGTACCTGCGGAAACCCCGGAAAAATCCCGGAAACTCATCATCGACACCAATGTGTCCGGTGTGCGGATCATCATCGTGCGCGCCACCGACGTGCCCACCTACGTGCAATACGGCGCGGCGGATCTGGGCGTGGCGGGCAAGGATGTGCTGCTCGAATCCGGCGGCGCGGGCTTGTATCAGCCGCTGGATCTGGACATCGCCAAATGCCGGATGATGGTGGCCGTGCGCGAAGGGTTTGATTACGACAATGCCGTGAAACAGGGCGCGCGCCTGAAAATCGCCACCAAATACGTGAAAACCGCGCGCGAACATTTCGCCGCCAAGGGTGTGCACGCGGACATCATCAAGCTCTACGGCTCCATGGAACTCGCGCCGCTGGTAGGGCTTGCCGACGCCATTGTGGATCTGGTCTCTTCCGGCGCAACCCTGAAAGCCAACAAGCTCGTTGCCGTGGAGCAGGTTCTGGATATTTCCAGCCGCCTCGTGGTCAATCAGGCGGCGCTGAAACTGAAGCGGGAGCGTCTTGATCCCGTGCTTGCCGCCTTCCGCAACGCCGTGGAGAACAAAGCATGATTGCCCTGAAACGACTGGACAGCCGCGCCAACGGCTTTGACGCCGCCCTCGATGCCCTTCTTGCCTTCGAGGGCGCGGCAGACGAAACGATCGAGACAACGGTTGCGGAAATCCTCGCTGCCGTGAAAACACGGGGCGATGCCGCAGTGCTGGAATTCACCAACCGCTTCGACCGGCTTGCGGCGCCCAGTGTTGCGGCGCTGGAACTGCCGCAGGCAACATTGCGCGCGGCGCTGGAGGGGCTTCCCAGGGAAGCACGCGCGGCGCTGGATGTCGCGGCAGCGCGAGTGACCGCTTTCCACGAACGGCAGCGGCAGGAAAGCTGGCACTACACGGAAGCGGATGGCACCTTGCTGGGACAACGGGTAACGCCGCTGGATCGCGTCGGCCTTTACGTGCCGGGCGGCAAGGCGGCCTATCCCTCGTCGGTGCTGATGAATGCCTTGCCCGCCAAGGTTGCGGGCGTGGGCGAACTCATCATGACCGTGCCGACGCCGGGCGGGGAAAAGAATCCGCTGGTGCTTGCCGCCGCTGCGCTGACCGGCGTGGATCGCGTGTTCGCCATTGGCGGCGCGCAGGCGGTAGGCGCTCTGGCCTATGGCACCGCGACGATACCCCGTGTGGACAAAATCGTCGGCCCCGGCAATGCCTATGTCGCCTGCGCCAAGCGCCGGGTGTTTGGCCTGGTTGGCATCGACATGGTGGCGGGACCTTCGGAAATCCTCATTCTGGGCGATGGTTCCACCGACCCGGATTGGGTGGCGATGGATTTGTTCAGCCAGGCCGAGCATGATGAACTGGCGCAAAGCTTGCTTATTTCGCCCGATGGCGTATGGCTCGAACAGGTGGCGGCCAGTGTGGAAAAGCTGCTGCCGCAACAGCCGCGTGTAAAAACGATCCGCGCCGCGCTGGAAAACCGGGGGGCGCTGATTCGCGCCCGCGACCGGGAAGAAGCCATTGCGCTTGCCAACCGTGTGGCGCCGGAGCATCTGGAACTTTCGGTTGCGGAACCGGAAATCTGGGCGGAAGGCATCCGCCATGCCGGCGCGATTTTCATGGGCGCTTACACGTCGGAAGCTCTGGGTGATTATTGCGCCGGCCCCAATCATGTGTTGCCCACTTCCGGCAGCGCCCGCTTTTCATCCCCGCTGGGGGTCTACGATTTTCAGAAACGCTCCAGCCTCATTCGCGCTTCCAGAAGCAGCGCGCAAACCTTGGGTCAGGTCGCGGCGACACTGGCCGATGGCGAGGGTCTGTTCGCCCACGCACAATCGGCGCGTTTCCGTTTGCAGTAAACAAGCCGGTACAGGTTTTTGAAACCGAGGTAACGGGCGGCTGTGTCGCTCCGAACGCTTCAACTCCAGTGCAGTTTTTCGCGCAGCATGGAAAAATAGTGGTAGCCGGGAGGGTGGAGAAAGCAGATGGCATTGTCCGAGCGACGGATACGGATGAGGTCGCCCTGTTCCAGATCCAGAATCACATGACCGTCGAAGTAGACGCGCGCGCCGTTGCTGGACTGGATGCTGACGCAGATTTCCATCCCGGCATCCACCAGCACGGGACGGTTGGTGAGGGCGTGCGGGCAAAGCGGAACGAGGGCGACGGTGTTGAGCGCCGGATGCAGGATGGGGCCATTGGCGGAAAGCGCATAGGCGGTAGAGCCGGTGGGTGTGGAAATGATGAGGCCGTCGGCGCGCTGGCGAGAGACCAATTCGCCGCCTATCGTCAGTTCGTATTCAATCATGCGCCCAAGCGCGCCCTTGTCGATCACCACGTCGTTCAGGGCGAGGTTGTCGGCAATTTCCCTGTTGTCACGCAGGAGCACGCCTTCCAGCATCATCCGGTACTCTGGCTGGAAGCGGCCTTCCAGGAGATCGGTCATGGTCTCCAGCATTTCGTCGCGGGCGATGTCCGTCATGAAGCCCAGATGTCCCTGATTGACGCCTACCAGCGGTACCTGGTAGCGGGAAAGCCGCCGCGCTGCGTTGAGCATGGTGCCGTCGCCACCGATGACAATAGCGACATCGGCGTGTGCGCCGATGTCGGCAAAACCGCAGACCAGCCAACGATTGGGGTCAGTTTCGCAGGCGAGGTTGTCCGCAGTTTCGCGCTCGATGAAGATCGTGACGCCGCGCTCCTGCAAATACTCAGCCAGTGTCACCAGTGCCTGGTTGACAGTGTTGTCCTGGTATTTGCCGATGAGGGCGATGGTGTAAGGTTCCTGGGGAGAACGGGAAAAAAAGGTCATGGCGTGAGGGAAATCGCACAGGGCACGGGATGCGCGTAGGGTACTACAGGACGTCTGTTGACTTCTCCGGTATTTCGCAAAAAGAGTGCACATGCCGCAACCATGAATACGCAGGTAGACCCGGTAACACGGGAATCCGGCAGCAAACCCGATGGATTGCCACGGGCTACGCCCTCGCAATGACGAGGCGGGACGTACCGATACCCGTCCCCTGCCCCGTAAATTACTGTTGCGCAACGTCATGAACATGTTGGATAATTTGCCCCGGTTCCCCGTGGATTTTTCCTTCGGGGAGTGTCTTTTTCCACGCCGGAGCATCGCATGAACGCCCTGTCTGTAATGACATCCAATTCCCCC
>JAISWQ010000150.1 GCA_031271025.1 Zoogloeaceae bacterium
GGCGTCAGCTGCGAGAGATTGAAGCTGCCGTCCAGCAGCAGTTTGATGGTGCTGTTGTCGACGGTTGCCGTGCCGCCCACCGTGAGGAGGGTCTCATCATGATCGATGCCTTGGGGCAGATAGAAATTGAGCATCGCGCCGTTCGCCGTGAGATCGCCCGCGATATTGCCGCCTTGGTAGGCGTTCAACGTGCCGCCGCTTGCGATGATCACATTCTTGCTGTTGCCCACCGTGCCGGAGAGCGCGAGCGTCGCGCCGTTCTGCACGGTCACGTCGCTTTGCAGGCTGCCGGTCAGGTTCAGGATGCCCGTGCTCACCGTGGTTGCGCCGGTATAGGTATTGTCATTGGCGAGCGTCAGCTTTCCCGCGCCGGTTTTGGTCAGGCTTCCCGTGCCGGTGATCGGGCCGCCGGTGAGGATGTAGTCGTGGCTGGCGGAGTTGTCGAAGCTCACGCTCGCCGGGGCGACGCCTTCCGGGGCGATGGTGACGTCGAATCGGTGGGCGCTATCGTCGAAGCGGACGGTGTCGCCATCGAGGTATTGCAGGGAGGTGGAGCCGCCGCCGATGGGGTCTAACCCAACCCAGTTCGCCGGACTCTTGTAGATGTCTGTGCTGTAGTTCGTCCAGCGGTTGTCGGATACCGTTCCCTGCCAGGTCAGCGTGGCGTTGGGCGCGTTGTAGCTGGAGATGTTCAGCAGCAAATCCTTGCCGCTGCCGCCCAGCTTCACCGTGAAATCGCCCCGGACGCGGCCTGTGGTGAGGGAAAGCGTGCGGTCGGCGCCGGAACCGGTAAACGCTTCGCCATAGAGGGAATAGGCGTCGATGTCGGTAAGGGCCTGGGTGTCGTCCTCGGTGCGCAAGAGGATGTAGTCGCCATCCGCCAGCGTGGCGGCGGGGGTGCGGATGTCGAGTTCAATCCCGGTGCCGCCGTAGTTCAGACCGCCGGTTCCGGTGATCTTCAGCATGGGGGTGGTGGTGTTGATATTGCCGGGCAGGGTGAAGTTGAGATATTGGAAGTTGTGGAGGCCGAGGACGGTAAGCGGGTCGCTGGTCTTGAGGTTCAGGGTGTTGTCGGTGAAGGCGTAGGCCGTGCCGGTGGTAGTCGTCGCACTTCCGCCATACAAATTTCCGGTAATCGTGGGCGAGCCGCTGATGGTGACGGTGTTGTGTGTGGCGTCGGCGTTGCCGGAATTGCTGACGGCAAACCCGCCGAAGACGTTCCCGCTCACCTTGCCGCCGCTGATGTTGACGATGTTGTCCGTGGCGGTGGCGGTGCTGGAACTGCTGTAGGCATACCCGCCGTAGACCCACCAGTCCACCTCGCCGTCGCTGATGGTGACGGTGTTGTGCGTGGCGGTGGCGTCGCCGGGACTGCTCCAAGCAAACCCGCCGTAGACGCTATTGCTGCCTACCATGCCGCCGCTGATGGTGACGGTGTTATCCGTGGCGGTGACTGCCGCAACGGAAGTGCTCCGGGCATACCCGCCGTAGAGATTGTTCTCAACCTTCCCGTTTTGCAGGAACACGGAGTTGTTTTGCGCCGTCCCGTTCTCCACCAGTCCGCCGAAGACGTAGCGCGGGTTGGTGATGCTGACGTCGGTCGTGTAATTGATCGTCACCGTGTTGCCGAAGTATCCGGGGGAAGGCAGGGAGCCGGGGAAGAGGGAATTGGTGCCGCTGAACCAGCTTGGCGTGTTCCGCAATAACGATGCATCCGGCGTGGCTCCTCCGTAATAGACCTCCTCCGCTCCCGCCACGGGCGGAACGAGCAGCGCCAAAACAAAAACGGCCTGAAAAACGAGAAAAAGTCTGCTGCGGGGAGAAGTGAAAAACGACGGGCGAAAAGCCGCGCGGTTGCCGGGTTCCGGCGCTTCAGTTATGACAAATGCGGGGGGGGGGGGGATATTCTTATAGCATGTAAAGACAGGGCGTTCATGCGATCCTCCTTCGTGGAAAAAGACACTCCCCGGACGAAAAAGCCACGGGGAACCGAGACGGATTATCCGCCACGTTCTTGACGTTGCGCAACGGAAATTTACGGTTCAGGGAGTAAGGGCGGCCCTCTTGGCCGCCCTTTGGGGCAACCACAAGGGCTGCCCCTACACGGGGTACATACGGAAGAAGAAAGAACGTTACATGCTTTTGCTGCAATCGCCCCAAGGGCAAGGGCTACTAAACGTGCGTAAATGTCATCCTGTAAAAATCGCGCACAGTGAGGAAAATCGCTTGCGCGCCGCTCAATGCCCTGTCTCCTGTGCCCGCAGTTTTCCCGCGAGTTTGTCCAGCACGCCATTCACGTAGCGATGACCATCGGTACCGCCGTAAACCTTGGCGAGTTCTATCGCCTCGTTGATGACGACGCGGTAGGGGACATCCGGGCTGTGGGCAAGTTCCCAGACCGCGCTCAACAACAGGATGGCTTCAATCGGCGAGAGTTCGGCGAAAGGGCGGTCGAGATGTTCGGCGAGCAGCGCGGCGAGCGCCTCGTGTTCGGCCAGCACGCCGCGCACCAGCGCGAGAAAGAGCGCGTGATCCGCCTGACGGTGGCCTTCCAGATCGGTGAAATGCGCTTCCAGCGCCGCCGCGTCCGCGCCGCCGATACGCCATTCGTAAAGGCTTTGCAGCGCCAGTTCGCGCGCCCAACGGCGAGCCGATCTGGGTTTTTTCGCTTTTCCCTTTTCTTCGCGGATTCCGCTGGAAGCGGTCTGGGTTTCAAAAGTCATGGCGTCCTCCGCTTTGGCTGGCGCGTTCACGAATGGCCGCCTGCAAGCGCGCCATTTCCACGGCGGCCTGCGCGCAGTCGCGCCCCTTGTTTGCCATGCGTACTCGCGCCTGGTCATCGTCTTCACAGGTCAAAAGTCCGTTGGCGACAGGGATTCCGGTTTCCAGTTGGGTTTCCATGATGCCCCGGCAGGCGTCGTTGGAGACCACCTCGAAGTGATAGGTTTCGCCGCGAATCACCGTGCCCAGCGCAATCATGGCGTCCACCCTGCCGCTTTGTGCCAGGGTTTGCAGGGTCAGCGGAATTTCCAGCGCGCCGGGCACTGTGGCGAGCGTGACATCGTGATCGGCCACGCCCAGCCGGCGCAGTTCGGCGACGGCAGCGGAAAGCAGACCCTCGCCCACCTCGCGGTTGAAACGGCTCATGACGATGCCGATCCTGAGTTTCGTGCCGTCGTGGCTGGGCGCATGTTCAAAAATGCTGTCGAAATAGGGTGCGCCGCGCGGGGCGGTGGCATTGACCAATTGGGACATCAGTCCAGTTCCTCCGGGGTGGCGACAAAGCCGCTGACTTCCAGCGCGAAACCGGTCATGGACGGCATTTTGTGCGGGGTGGCAAGCAGGCGCATCCTGCGCACACCCAGGTCACGCAGGATTTGCGCGCCGATGCCATAGGTGCGCGGGTCCCATCTGGCCTGTGCCTGCGGTTTGTTTGCGGTAAGCCAGTCGAGCATGTCGGCATTGCTGCCGGGGTGCATCAGCACGATGACGCCATGCCCGTTCCTGGCAATGGCTGCTTCTGCTTCCAGTATGGAAAAAGCCGCGCCGCGCCCGGTGGGATCGACGAAATCCAGCACGGAAACCGGCTCATGCACCCGCACCAGCGTTTCGCCGTCCGGCGGAATCTCACCCTTGACGAGTGCCAGATGCGTCGCGCCGGACGAGCGGTCGACGTAGGCGTGCAGGATGAATTCGCCGTGTGGCGTTTGCACAGGCTTCCTGACGGCGCATTTCACCAGCGTTTCCGAGGCGGCGCGATAGTGGATGAGGTCGGCAATGGCGCCAATCTTGAAGCCGTGTCTGGCGGCAAAGGGCAACAGATCCGGCAGACGCGCCATGGAACCGTCTTCCTTCAGGATCTCGCAGATGGCGGCGGCAGGCTCCAGCCCCGCGAGCTGGGCGAGGTCACAACCGGCCTCGGTATGTCCGGCGCGTACCAGCACGCCACCGGGACGCGCGGTGATCGGAAAGATGTGGCCGGGCTGCACGATGTCGGCGGGTTTGGCATTTTTCGCTACCGCCACCTGCACGGTACGGGCGCGATCCTGCGCGGAAATCCCCGTGGTCACGCCTTCTGCCGCCTCGATGGAAACGGTAAAGGCGGTGTTGTACGGCGTTTTGTTGTCGTGGGTCATCTGGGTCAGCCCCAATTGCTGCGCCCGCGCCTCGGTAATCGTGAGACAGACGAGGCCACGACAGTGCGTGACCATGAAATTGATGATGTCCG
The DNA here is from genome assembly GCA_031271025.1 of Zoogloeaceae bacterium. Lineage (GTDB taxonomy): Bacteria > Pseudomonadota > Gammaproteobacteria > Burkholderiales > Rhodocyclaceae > Azovibrio. The sequence goes on from JAISWQ010000150.1 coordinate 4,229, forward strand.
GCGTGACAAATTCGGCGGCGACAATGAGATCGCCTTCGTTTTCGCGGTCTTCTTCATCGACCAGAATCACCGGACGTCCGGCGCGAAATTCAGCAATGATGTCGGCGGTGGGGGAAATGGCGGGCGGCGTGGGAGACATGGGGTTTTCTTTTCATGCAGTGCAATAGGGGGCGGGGAACACAGTCGACAAAGCCGGACAGGTCGGGGTGGGAATTCTAGCATGGGGGGGTGAAGAGGCGCGGCAATTCCCCTCCACGTCGTCAAAAGCGGGGCGTGCAGCGAAGCGGGTTTTCGCGTCCCCCTGGGATGTGTTGATTTGCGCACATTGCACCCGGCGGCTCAACCGCCCATGCCAAAGAATTGCGCCAGCGTATCCGCCACGTAATCCAGCGCCCTGGCGGAAAGTCCTGGCCAGACGCCCAGCCAGAAGGTGCGTTCGGTGATTGTGTCGGCATTGGCGAGGGAGCCGGAAACCCGGCAGGGACGATCCTGGAAGTAAGGCTGGCGGGTCAGGTTGCCGGCGAAGAGGAGCCGGGTTCCGATCTTGCGCTGGTCGAGATAGCGCAAGAGCGTGGCGCGATCCGTGCTGGCTTCCGGGCGCAGGGTGAGGGGAAAGCCGAACCACGCGGGTTGGCTGCCGGGAGCGGCTTCGGGCAGAATGAGCACGTCTTCCAGCGCGGCGAGGCGGTGTTTCAGATAGGTGAAATTTTCAATCCGCGCGGCAATGAAGACTTCCAGCCGCGCCAGTTGCGCCAGACCCACGGCGGCTTGCATATCGGTCATTTTCAGGTTGTAACCGGCATGGGCGTAGCTGTATTTATGGTCGTAGCCCGCGGGCAGATTTCCCAGTTGCCGGTCGAAACGTCTGCCGCAGGTATTGTCGCAGCCGGGAGGACACCAGCAGTCGCGCCCCCAGTCGCGGAAGGATTCGAGCGCGCGGCGCAAATGGGCGTCATCGGTCAGCACCGCGCCGCCTTCGCCCGTGGTGATATGGTGGGCGGGATAGAAGGAAAGCGTGGCGATGTGTCCGAAAGTTCCCGTTTTGCGTCCATGCAGGGTGGAACCCAGCGCGTCGCAGCAGTCCTCGATCAGCCACAGGCCGCGCGCGTCGGCCAGCGCGCGCAGTTCATCCGCCGCACAGGGATTGCCCAGGGTATGCGCCAGCATGATGGCGCGGGTCCTGGGGGTGAGGGCGGCGGCGATGGCGGCCACGGTCGGGTTGTAGGTCGGGAGATGGCTATCCACGAAAACCGGAAGCAAACCGTTTTGCAGGATGGGATTGACGGTGGTGGGAAACCCGGCCGCGGCGGTGATGACTTCGTCGCCGGGTTTCAGGGCGCGCGCGCCCAGGGAAGGCGAGGTCAGCGCGGAAAGCGCGAGCAGATTGGCGGAAGAACCGGAATTGCAGGTGAGCGCGTGCGCCACGCCCAGCCAGCGCGCCAGGGTTTCCTCGAACTGCGCGTTGAAGCGTCCGGTGGTGAGCCAGCCATCCAGCGCGGCGTCGACGAGGTGTACGAATTCTTCCGCGCCCAGCACCTTGCCGGAAGGGGGAACGGCGCTTTCTCCGGGGACGAAGGCAACGGGCGCGGCGCGTTTTTCGGCATACGCGCGTACCGTTTCAAGGATGTTCTGGCGTTCGGAGGCAACATGGGTCATGCGGCGGCTTTCGGTTGCGGCGCGGATGGGCGGCGGGTCAAGCGTCGTTGCAGGGCGAGGTCGGCACGGCGCAGGGTGGTTTCGTTCCAGTGGGCGAGGAGCGCCTTCGTGCCGGAAAAGTGGGCGGGCGCGGCCTCGGGACTACGTTTCGGGGTCAGGCCGGGTTGCATGCAGGGCGCGTATTTCTGGGAGAAACGCTCCGCATAGCGGGTGTATGCGGCGTCAAAATTGCCGCTGGAAGCGTGGATCAGGGGAATGTCGCAGCAGACGCCCAGTCTGTAACCCGCGCGGAAAAGCGCGAAGCTGAAATCAAGGTCATAAAGATGCCAGCCATCGAAGGTGTGCGCATCGAAGCCAACCGCTTCCGCGGCTTCACGGCGGACGATCATGCACAAACCGTCCACGGCTTCGATGCCATCCGCGACAGGCCATTCAGGAGCGCCATAGAGGTTGAAGCACAGGCGCTGGGGAAAATCACGCACAAGATGCGCCACCGCGCCACGCAGATGGGGCCAGCCTGCGGCAATCCAGAACGGATAGACGCAGCGGGTGGTTCCGGCAAACCCCAGAAGATCGTAGTGCTGCATCCGGCTGGCCAGCTTGTCGGCAAAGGCGGAATCCAGAATCAGAATATCATCGTGGGAAAAAACCAGAAGATCCCCCTGTGCGCGTGCAAGCCCACGGTTGTAGCCTTCGGCCAGCGATTGCGCATCGTGTATGCCGATGATTTCGTGGGGAAAATCGGCGAGCAGGGTATCGTACCGGGTGCTGGCCTGGGCGAATTTCCAGGCGTCGATGCTGCATATGACGACAGAAAAAAAGGGGGAAGACATGAAAAAATCTCGCGGGTCAAAAAACAGGGAATCAGGAATGCCGGTTGTGCCAATCCCGCAGGATGCGTTCGGCAAAGCCTTGCGCAAAGGTTTTCGGGTCGGTCAGCCCCGTTGCCTTGAGATGGGCGCGAAAAGCCGGATTCGGCGCGGGCGGGGGCGTTTGCGTCCGGGCAATGTAATCTTCCGGCGTTGCGGCGATCCAGCCGCTTGCGCCTGCCGCTGCCAGCAGGGCGGCGGGGCGTTGTCCCCAGGGCAGGGCGGAAGCAAGCGCGACATAGGGTTTGCCCATCCAGAGACAGGTGGGCAAGGCAAGCCCGCCCGTGTCCACCGGCGGCGCCAGACCCAGATCGACGTGCCGCCATTGCCGGCACAGACTTTCGGCGTCTTCCGCCTGCGTGAAGGAAAGCCGTTCCGGCGCGACGCCCGCGCGGGCAAAGCGGGCGCGGCATGTGTTGGCCGCCGCTTCTCCCAATCCGGCCAGATTGAGGACGAGGCGGCTTGCCGCCTGTTGTTTCAGGATTTCCGCGAACAGTTCCCAGCCCGCGCGCGCAATGTGCAGCAGCGGGGTGAGGCAGCCGAACAGCGGCGGACGCGCCGTCTCCGGGGAAGGCGCGGACAAGGGCAGTTCGGGCAGAACGAGGCATTCGCCCAGACCCGGCAAGGCAAGGCCGGGGAAGGCTTCCAGCGCGTTCAGGGCTTCGCCTGCCAGCGCGCGCGTATCCGGCATGAGCGGCGGCAGCGGTGTTTCGCCCCAGATGAATTTGCGCGCGGCCTGGGCGGCAGTGAAAAGCGGCAAACGCTCCGTCATTCCGTAGGCATCGAGGTCGATGAGAATATCGGCGCCCAGTGCGCGCAGTCTGGGCAGCGCGCTGGCATCCTCTTCCGCGTGAAGGGAGAGGGTGTCATCCGCAAGCAGGAGGCAGCCTTGCGCGAAATCGCTGGCCGTCGCGTCGGGCGCGCGGGTGAGGACGAGCTGGGTCAGGAAGGTTTCCGGCGGCAGGTGCGCAAGGAGCGCGGACAGGCGACCAAGCCGTGCCTCACGGGTGAAATCTCCCACCAGAAAGGCAATTTTGAGGGGCGTTTCCGCAGTTTCGTCATTGCGGGGCGCATCGCCGTTTTCCTCCATATTGGATTGCGCCTGACGGAAAGGCGTTATTTTTTCCTGAATCCTGCCCAGAGTTTCCAGCAGGATTTCGCCGCTTTCTTCCACGCGGGCGAGATTGCGGACGAGAAACAGGTCATCCGCAAGCGTACTGGCAAAGCGCAGGCAGGTTTCGATAAAGCGGTCGGCGTCGCCTTGTTGTGCCAGAAGCTCCAGCAGGAAGCTGCGAATATCGGCTTGCGCGGACGAGGGGATAGCGGCGGCGGAATTCAGAAGCGAAACCGCTTCCTCGTCATGGCCGGTACGCGCCAGGCTCTGCGCCAGCGCCGGGTAGGCCGAAAAGAGTTCGGGGCTGCGTTCAACGGCTTGGCGCAAATACAGCAGCGCCTGTTCCGGCTGTCCATGCTTCAGGAAGGTTTCGCCCAGCATCGCAAGAAAATCGTGACGCTGCGGCGCGAGTTCCCGGGCGCGCTGGATGAAGGCTTCCGCTTCCCGCACCAGGCCGCGCTGCGCGGAGATGCAGGCGAGAACGACGGCAGGCAGGGGATCGCCGGGCAGTTCTTCCAGCAGGGGGAAGAGCAGATCGGCGGCTTCATCCGCGCGTTGCGCCGCGAAGACAGCAATGGCGCGCGCGAGACGGGCGGCGGGCTGGCCGTCGGCTTCGTGCTTGGCGCGGGCGGCGGCCTGGGTGATGTCGATGAAGCGCAGCACGCTGGCAAAGGCTTCCTGTTCCAGTTTGGCCATGCCGCGCTCAAACGCCGCCTGGTTTACGGGCGGCGGTTCGAAGCCGAGGTCAAGGGCTTCCGCCCGAATCTTGTACTGGGGAAGCTGGCGGAACTGGCGCAGGTAATCGGTCTCGACGAGTGCGACGAAACAACCGCAGGCTTGCGCTTCCGCGATCATGGCCGTGGGTTCGTAGCAATAGAACACCTTGCAGGCGCGCAGGATTTCCGCGATTTCCTCTTTGGAGCGGGGGATGTCATGACAAAGGCTGATGCCTTCCCGGATGAGGCGTTCATCCAGCCGATACCCGGATTCAAGGTATTTGCGGGCATAGTAGCAAATGCCGCGCCGTGTGCCCGGCGCGACGCCCTTGTCATTGAAAACACTGCGATCCACGGGCGGGAAAAACAGCCGGGTGGCCTGGAGCGCCTCCTTTTGTCCGGCTTCCAGCACCCATTCATCCCAATAGAAGGTGAGTTCATCGCTGGCAAAATCCGTGTGCCCGCATAAAAGTCCCGTCTTGTTCAGGAGCCAGCGCACCACCACCGGCAGCGCGAGCGGATTGCCGGGATAGACCTCCGCATACACCACGATGGGCGTTTGCCGCTCCCTGTGGTGTGTCTCCATGATTTCCTGCGTCAGTTGCGGCGTGTGGAGACGCGGGCTGGTCTTCGCGGTGGCGACGTAAGCCTCGTAGCCCAGCGCGTTCAGGGTGTGGCAAAGATAGTGCAACATGCGCACCCCGGCGGATTTCTGGGTGAAGGGCGGCGCGTAGAGGTAATAGGGTGCGGAGATGCGCTCGTAGAAAATCCTGGGCACGCGGGGATCGGGTGTCATCGGCGGTTTCCTGTCAATCCCTGGATCCGGCATGTTCACAGACCCCGGTCGTAGATCAACGCCTTCAGGTCGGCGTTGTCGGCGTAGGGGCTGTCGATGTCGTCAATCATGACGGGCTGATCGGCCTCGATGTCGCGCAACAGAATTTCGCCGTGCATCAGTTCCCGGCAGGAAATCTGACCTTTTTGCAGGGGGACGGCGAAATAGAGTTCCGCGCCGGAAAGGGTTTGCCCCTTCACGAGTTTTTTGCGGGCATAGACCCCGCGCGCCAGCCCGTCGAGATAACGTATTTCCCGTTCGGGCGGGATGCGCTTTTGCGTCCCCGGCGCGCCGCACATGACGACGGCTTTTTTCCATGCCTTGAACCATGCGTCGATCTGGTGCGGCAGGGAGCAGTAGGGCGACACCGGGATGCCGTCCGCTTCGATGTCGATATGGCGCTCGAAGGTGCGCGCGCCCTTGGCGTAGGCGAGGGTCACGGAGGTGTGCCAGTCATGATATTCATGCGTGGAAAACCCGATGACGTTATGCGGGTAGCGCGCTTTCAGGAAATCGATCTGGTTGAGTTCCAGTTCGTTGTCTTCCGAAGGGTAGAGCGAAACGCAGTGGTTGATGGCAAGCGGGATATTGCGATTGGCGAAATACCTGACCAGATCGTCGACGCTTTTCAGCGAGGAACCGCCGGTCGAGACGATGACGGGCAGGCGCGTTCTGGCGATGGCCTCGATCAATGCCCAGTCATTGATGTCGGAGCTGGCGATCTTGATGATCTCGATGCCCTGCTGTACACATTGCTCCACCGAGACTTCGTCGAAGGGGGTTGCCATGCGCAGGCAGTCGCCCTGGCGGATGGCTGCCGTGAGGGTCGCGTATTCCGTGCGGGAGAGGCGGGTGTCGCGGATTTTCTTGATGTAGCGGATGTCGTCCCGCGCCCGAAAATCCTTGTGGATGAAATGATCCACGTCGCGGAATTGCAGCTTGATGGCCGCCCGCACGTTGTTGAAACGGGCAATGCGGGAAAAATCGGTCACGATTTTCAAGCCCCGTTCCAGATTGCCCCAATGGTTGTTGGCGAGTTCCAGAACAAACAGGTCTTCAAAAATGCGGTTGGGATTCATGGTGCGTATCGGGTTAAAAACGGGATTCAACGGGAGGCAATTAAACAGGAAGGAGAAGGATGATTCAATCCCCCCGCCGCATCATTGATTTTCCGCGCATTTGGCATATTCATATCCCTGAATTCCCAAACGCTGAGTCAGCCAGTTCTTTCCAGGAAACGACCTTGAGGCGGGGGGCGAAGCGGTGCGCGATGTCGCGCAGCATAGGCTCGTGCGCTTTTTCGGGCGTCAGGATGAGCACGTCTACACAATCGGCCTGTGTCGCGAGCCAGGCAGGCGGATGGATGGGAACGCCCAGCATCATGCCATCCTGCTGTCGGCGACTGTTGGAATCCAGACAGCCCAGAATGTGCGCCCCGGCGCGGCGGGCTTCCAGCACCAGCAGGGCGGCGATGAAGGCAGAACCAAAGAGCATCACGCGCTGCCCGGCGAAAGCGGCCAGCAAACCCGTATTTTGCGTATTCTGACCACCGGTCATGAAACCCTCCAGCCAATATTTCAAGGCACGCGCGGCGGGAGTCGGCGCGCTGCTCGCGGGCAGGTCGTGATACTGCGCCGCCAGCACGCATTCAACTCTGGGTGTGACGCCGCCTTTGTGAAGCAACAAGGCCAAGGTGAGCGGCAGCAGGGCAAAACGGGCGGTCGCGCTCAAATCTGGCGCCTCATGCAGTCGCAGCCAGCGGTCGCGCAGACTTTTCAGGCGCGGTGGGGAAAGCGTGGGTTCTGTCTCCAACGTAAAAGCGGATTGCGCCACATAGCGCAGGCGGTTGGCCTCGAAATCACATTTCGGCAAGTTGACGGCATGGTCCTTGCGTCGGCGCGACAGACGGTACAGAGCCTCGTAAAGGAGAATCATGGGGCCATTGATGTCAATCGCGTAGGTTTCCTGCTGGGCATGGCGGCGTTCGCGTAGAAGTGGCTCGCCTATGACGGCGATGGCATGATGCAGGTTGGCAATCGCGGGCATGGACATATCGCCTGCGCCAGCCTCCTTGCGTTCCTTCCGCGTCTGTATTTCCTTCCCGCCACAATGAATACGATGTATTACGGCGCGTATGTAATGCAACACGGTCTCCCGCTCGAACATCATGCCGCTGGGCATGGGCCAGAGATGATCCGAGAGAAAATGGCGCAGATATTCCAGTGGCGGAAAATAGAGGTCGGGCACGGTTTGCGGAGGATTCAGGAAACGCCCCGCCTCGTCGATATGTGCCGTGCGCGTCCAGACGAGTTTCAGATTGGGGTCGGCATCCATCCAGTGCATTTGCCGCGCCAGAAGTTCCGGCTCCATGATGTCGTCGTCGTGCGTGAGGATCAGGCGTGTTCCCCGTGCCGCGACCTGGGCAGTTACGCTGTTGAAGATGGCATTTTGCCCCGGCGGCTGGCGGATATAGCGCACGCGCGGATCGCGCAGTCCCAGGCAGTATTCCGCTGTACCGTCCGTGCTGTGATTATCCAGAATCAGGAATTCAAAATCCTGAAAGGTCTGGGCCAAAATCGCGGCGACGGCCTCACGCAGCCAAGAGAGGCGATTGAAGGTGGTCAGGGCAACCGTCAGGGGGATGGCGTTGGACATGAGTTAGAGAGATGGGAATCTGTTTACGATTTATTGCACTGGGGAAATGTATTGCAATAGCGGGGATCCGGTTTGGCTGTCCGCCTGTTCGGGCACAGCAGCGCGTAAAAGAGATCGACGCCCAACAGGGTATTGGGATAGCGCCGTTGCAACTCTTTCAGAGCGGTATAGCGGGTGGTATTGCCGGAAATGCAGGAAAGGGCAAGCGTCGTTTCCGGTGGGAAATCCGTGGAGAAAGGCAATTCCACCGGCACGCCGTTGACCGCTTTCAGTGTTTCCGCCCGCAGATCCCAATAGTGGAAGGCAAGCTCCAGTTCCTGTAACCGCTTGCCCAGCGCGCTGCCCAGATAACCCGCTCCCCAGAGTACGAGACGCTCAAAACCACGCGCAAAATCGACAAAGGTTTCCGCCGCCACGGTTTCCCCCTGGCGGGCAGCTTCCAGAAAAGGTTGAATCGCCGCCAGCGGGGAAGGCACAACAGGCGAGGAGGATTCAGGGGGCATGGATAACACACGAGAATGAAAAACAGGCGGTTTTTATACCACAGCTTGCTATTGTCGTCATACAGGGGCAGGAAAAAGGAGGCAATTGAAAGTAACGGGAACAAGCGCGAAACTTCGCCACAAACGAGGCGCGTAGCGCCGTGGCAATCCATGCGGCGAGTTGGTTTTCTGGAACGCTGGAACAAATCCCGG
>JAISWQ010000156.1 GCA_031271025.1 Zoogloeaceae bacterium
TTTACCGTGATTTTCCTTCTGGCGCTGATTCCGCTGGGACTGGGCCTGTTGCTCGTCATCCCGCTTGCCTTCTGCGTCTTTTATGCCGCTTACCGCGACATCTTTGTCAGGCCGCGGTAAACGGCATCGGCGACAAGGCGCTGTCCGGTGTCATCCGCGAACGCGGCCCCCGTCCCACGGCTGGACACGGTTCGCCGGGTGCTGACGCCTGAGGGCTGCGAGCTGGAATTGCGTCTGGCGGGGGGAATCGTCCGGGCGCGCGCCTGGTGCATTGATTTTCTGTTCCGTCTACTGATTTTCTGGGGCGGCTCGCTTGTGCTCACCCGGATCGGGTCCCTGGGCATGGCGTTTTTCCTGCTGCTGTATTTTCTGCTGGAGTGGATTTATCCCGTCGTGTTCGAGGTGCTCTGGCAGGGAGCGACGCCGGGAAAGCGCCTCTCCGGTCTGGTGGTGGTGCGGGATGACGGCACGCCTCTGGACTGGAGCGCCTCGGTGGCGCGCAACTTTCTGCGCTTCGTGGATTTTCTGCCTTTTTTCTATGCCTTTGGTGTCCTCACGATGGGGCTGAACCGGGAAAACAAGCGCCTGGGCGATCTGCTCGCGGGGACGCTGGTGGTCTACCGCCAGCCGGTGGCCGCGCCCAGAGTGACGGACGACGACGCGACGGAAGAAATCCTGCCGTTCGCCCTGTCCGAGACCGAACAGCGCGCCCTCATCGAATACCGTCTGCGTGCCCCCGGTTTTTCGTACGCGCGCGCAGGGGAACTGGCGCAACTGGCAACCCCCCTGACCGCGGGACTGCCGCCTGACGATGCCAGGGATCGCCTCGTTCATCTGGGCAATCGCCTTCTGGGACGTGGCGCGCTGGCGGCCAGAACAGAGGGGGGGGAATGAAGGAAAGCCAGTTCGTCGCCGCGCGGTAAAAGGAGTGGCTGGCCTGGGATCTGTGGCTGAAAATGCCGGGAGCGCGGCAGAAGCAGCTTGCGGCCAAACGCGAGGCTGTCACGGAAATTACTTCGGAAAACCTGCCCTCGGCCTTTCGCCGTCTCTGTCATGACGTGTCGCTGGCGCGCGACCGGAACTATTCCAGCGTGCTCATCGACGCCTTGCAACAGCGTGTGCTGGCGGCGCATCAGCGCGTCTATGGCGCGCGCGGGGATTTGCGCGGGCGCTGGCTGAACTTCCTGGGCGGGGGATTGCCGCGTCTGGCGCGTGCCGAGCGGCGCTTCGTGCTGGCAGCGGCGCTGCTCTTTTTTATCCCCTTGCTGCTCTGCCTCATGCTGGCGCAAATCGTTCCCGATAGCGTGTATTACATTCTGTCGCCGGAGACCGTCACCCAATACGAGCGGATGTACGCGCCCGAAACGAAGCGTCTGGGCGCGTCGGACGCCGCCGCCGCCAGTGGACAACTGGCGATGCTGATGTTCTACATCGCCAACAACGTGCGGATCGATTTCCAGTGTTTCGCGGGCGGCATTCTCTTCGGCCTGGGGAGCGTGTTTTTCCTGGTCTACAACGGTCTCACGATTGGCATGGTGGCCGGGCATCTCACCGAGGTGGGCCATGCCCAGACCTTCTGGAGCTTCGTGGCCGGGCACAGCGCCCCGGAACTGATCGGCGCGGTGCTCTCCGGCGCGGCGGGGCTGAAAATCGGCTACGCGCTGATCGCGCCGGGACGGTTGCCCCGGCGGGAGGCGCTCACCCAGGCCGCGCGGGACGCGGTGCGGCTCCTCTATGGCGCGGCCTTCCTGACGTTTTGCGCGGCGTTCGTGGAATCCCTGTGGTCGCCGATCCGGAGTTTGCCCTTCGCACTCAAGATCGGCGTGGGGATTGGCGTCTGGGGCATCTTCCTTGTCTATTTCTGCTGTTTCGGGAGAGGCCGTCATGCGGCTTGACCGTCTCGAACTCGAACTGCGCCGCCGCACCCCCTGGGAGGCGCTGGATCTGGGCATGGGCATGGTGCGGCGCTGGGCGTGGCCGGTGTATCGCGTCTGGTTCGTCTTCGTTTTGCCTCCGGCAATCCTGCTGTTGTTTTTGCTCCAGGATTACGCATGGGGCGGGCTTGCCGTGTGGTGGCTGAAACCCGTGGCGGATCGCCTGCTGCTCAAGGTCTTCGCGGAGGCGAGCTTTGGTGCGCCGCCGACGGTGAAACAGGTCTGGCAAAGTCTGCCGGAACTGTTGCGCCACAGCGGTCTTTTTTCGGCGCTGACCTGGAGACGGCTTTCTTCCTATCGTTCCTTCGTTCTGCCCATGCTGCAACTGGAAGGCCAGCGCGGCGCGGCGTTCCGCAAACGCCGTCAGGTGCTGGGGCGCAAGACCCAGGGCTACGCCACCTGGCTGATGCAGTTTTGCGTCTGCTGTATCGTCATCTTCGAGCTGGGTCTGCTGATTCTGGCGCACTGGCTGATGCCCGGCGACTTGCGGGATGTGTTTGCGCAATTTTCCCTGTTTGGGAAGGGCGGCGAGTTGAGCCACGCCTGGAACCTCTTCTTCATGATGGCCTGGTTGACTGCGGAAACGCTGGTGGAACCCTTCTACGTCGCCGCCGGATTTTCGCTCTACCTCAACCGGCGCGGCGATCTGGAAGGCTGGGACATCGAAGTCGCCTTTCGCCGTATGCAGACCGAACGGACGCAAGTGGCACATCCTTCTGGCATGAAGGGCAAGCGCGCGTTTTCTGTCATTCCGGCGCTGTGGCTGATCCTGCTGATCGGTTTTGCTGCCCAGCCTTTTGGCGCCAACGCCAAAGACGAGGATGACAAGCCGCCGCCGGAAAAAATCATACGGGTGGAAGGCGAAGCGCGCCGTCAGGCGCTGGCAGTGCTGGCGGATCCGGATTTTGGCAGCGTGGAAGAAACGACGGAATGGCGGTGGCGGAACAGGAACGAAGCACATGCTGAAGACAAAAAAACAGAAGAGCGCAACTTCCTGGACACGTGGGGCGCGCGTGTGAGGGAGGGGTTGGAAAAATTCTTCGGCGGTCTGGCGGAAGTGGTGCGCTTTGTGCTCTACGGGCTGATGATTCTGGCGTTGGCGGCCTGTGTCGTTTTTCTCTATCGCAACCTGGATCGCTTCTGGTCGGAAGCGCCGCTGCAAAAAGGTGTGCGCCCGGAAACCCTGTTCGGGCTGGATCTGCGCCCGGAAACCTTGCCGGACGATATTGCCGCGGCTGCGTTGGCCGAGGCGGAGGCCGGGCACTGGATCGCGGCGCTCTCGCTGCTCTATCGCGGTGCGCTGGTGACATTGATCGAACGCGACCGCGTCGTCTTCCGCGCGGGCGATACCGAGGATCTGTGTCTGGCGCGGGTGCATCGCCATATAGAGGGCGATGCGCTCGCCACCTTCGCGGATTTGCTGGCGGAGTGGAAAGCGGCGGCCTATGCCGGAAGGCTGCCGACCCTCGTCCGGGTGCGCGCCCTGTGCGCGGACTGGCGCGCGCATTTTGCCGCGCCGCTTACCGCCACGGGCAGGGAGGGCGCGTGAGCCGCCGCGCCCTGCTCTACTGGCTCATTGGCGGCCTCGCCTGCGTAGTGCTGGCGGCTTATCTGTTTGGTGAATACGTGGAGCTGGAGACGGTTCAGAAAGAAGGGGAAATGTCGCTGGAAGCGCGGCGCAATTCCTGGTTGGCGACAGAGCGTTTTCTCAAACGCATGGGACGCAGGACACAACGGATCAAAAGCCCGGTTGCCCTGGATTCCCTGCCGGAGGGCGGCGTGCTGGTTCTGGCGGATGGACGTCGTGGGGGCGTGATGAATGAAGCGCGAGCCCAAAAGATTCTGGATTGGGTGGCGCGTGGCGGTTATCTCGTTCTGGAACGGGATTGGGGCGAGGTGAAAAAAGACCCGCTCCTTGCGCCGTTCGGGGTATCCGGTTGCGGCTGCGACAGCAAAACAAAGAAGCGGGGCATCGAGCGCCTGGAGGAAGGCGAACGCTACGGTCTTTTTGTCGAGGCCGGTTTGCCCGGCAGCAAGCAGCGTTACCGGCTTGACCCAAAATTTCGGACGATGAAGGCCGGGGAAACCCCGCCCCTCTGGCAAATCGAAAACAGCTACGGCAGCCAGATACTGCATTATGTTCGGGGGCGCGGCAACGTCACGGTGGTTGGTACACTGGATTTTCTCGACAACGATGAGCTGGGAGATTTCGACCACGCGGAATTTTTCTGGGCGCTGTTGCAGCGTTACCAGCCCACGGGCGTCATTCATTTTGTCTCGCGTCTGGAGTATCAGACACTCTGGCAGTGGGTTTTGACGACGGGCTGGCGGGTGCTGCTTGGCGCGGCAACCCTGATCTTGCTCTGGCTCTTCCGGGTTGTGCCGCGCTTTGGCGGCGTGCGCGCGGAACCGGAAGCCGAACGGCGCGGTCTTTCCGAACATCTGCTGGCGCTGGGACGCTGCCTGTGGCGGGAAGGCGCGCTGGACACCCTGCTGGACACGGCGCGGCGGGAAATCGCGTATCGTCTGGCGCAACGCCATCCCCGGATTCCGCAGCTCCCCGCAGCGGAACAAAGCCAGGAACTGGCGCGGCAAAGCGGCCTCGCCGCCGCCGAAATCGACGCGGCACTCCACCGCAAGACGACGCCCGGCGGTAGCATACAGCTCTCGCCGGAAACTTTTACCCGCACGATGCAGACCGTGCAAAATCTGGAGCGCGCGCTGTGATCATCAGGGATCAGGAATCAGGCATCAGGGATCGGAAAACCGCGTGCAACGCGCGCGCTGTCTTTTGTTTCATTCATCACCTTTCCAAACAGGACAACACCACACCATGAGCACATTGACCTCCGAAAAGGCAAAAGAAGCCGCTGCCCTGCTGCAAAAACTGAAGGATGAACTGGGCAAGGCCG
>JAISWQ010000157.1 GCA_031271025.1 Zoogloeaceae bacterium
ATCGCCTTGTCCGTTTCTTCAAGTTTCCGCCAGCACATGCCCTGATAGAGGAATATCGTCAGCAGTGAGTTGCGTCCGTCGGGGGTGAGGTCTCGCAGACCGAGGCCGCTGCTTTTGAAACGTTCCAGTGCCTCGGTATAGTTCGCGATCGCCTTGTCCGTTTCTTCAAGTTCCTCCCAGCACACGCCCTGATAGAGGAATATCGTCAGCAGTGCATTGCATCCTTCGGGGGTGAGGTCTTGCAGACCGAGGCCGCTGTCATCAAAGCACTGCAGCCCCTCGGAGTAGTCTTCGATCGCCTCGCGCCATTCTCCACGGACTGCCTTGGCGTTACCTCGTTCGAGGTATTTCCGCAGTACCGCCTCCGGCCCATTCGGCGGGGATTTCCCATTCTCTTCCGCCATCCTCAGTCCTCCAGAAACATGAGGCCAACCCAGTCGATGCCGAGGCCGTCGCCGGATTCGATGAAGGAGAGGCTGTTGCAGGCTCGTTGCCATTGCGCCGCGTCGAATTGCGCGTCCTCCGGGGGCTGGAGATACAAGCGCTGGCGCGTGACCAAGCCGGGACAGTCAAAAAATTCGTGCTCCAGACTGTGCCAGCGTCCATTGTGGCGCAGCAGCAGCAGGCTGGAGATCCACAGAGCCGCTGGTTCCTTCTGCGCCAGCGTTTCGAGATCCAGGCTCACGTCGATGCCGCCGTCAGGCTGAAGGTCCGGCACTGTATCGGGCGGCAGTTTGCGAATGACGAATGCCGCGCCGTTGCGGGCGCGTTCGATGGCTTCTTCGGCAAGCTGGCGAATGAGATCGGAATTGGCGGAAGCGGGATTCGCCCGGTAGCCTGGCACGGGCGGCGGTTTGCGCTTTTCTTCCAGCAGGCGGACAACGGCGGGCGCGCAGGTGTGCGGCGTCAGGCGCCGCAGCTCCGGCGGCAGGAGCGCCAAGGCGGCGTCAATTTCGGCATCGGAACGTTGATATGTGTTCATTGTCGTGCAAGTCTGAAAATCGGCGGCATGGGCGGCATCCGCCAGCGCATCGGCAATGCGTTCGGCGGCGTCCAGCCAGAGGACGGTGTAGAGGTCACGCCCACAGAGCGCGTAATAGTAAGTTGTCTGTTGGCTGGGAGAGCCGAAAGATTCATCTGAAAGCTTCCCGGGAAAACCATGAAGGGTAGTGCGTCGCCCATCATTGCTGCGCTCCAGGCTTCGATGATTCGGAGCCAGGACCAGGCTCAGATGGCGAGGCAGGGTCATCTCCAGGCGGATGTCACCGTTTCTTTTGTTGGTCGGAAAGGGGGAAAGGCTGTTGTTACAGGAACTGTATTGTGGCCAGGGGTAAAAAATGCCATCGTATTGTAAAATTTTCTTGTACAGCCACTGCTGGAACCTGACGGCGGCCGCCACGGCCCAAATCCGGCCAGTCTTGAACATGGCAGCCTTGTCTTGCAGATTGAATGCTGGAACATCAATGTTTATCCCCTCCCATGCCGCTCGCAGCAAGTTCGGCATGTCTTCGCCAAGCAATTTCCTGGCGTATTCGCTTTCGCCCCAGATTTTGTCTTCAGTCGGGGTCAAATTCGCTATGGGGCGAGAGCGATCAAGTTGGGGCATCAGAGCCGCAGGCTCTTGTGTATTGGTGGCAAGGTCTTGCGCCAGCTGGCGGAAGACGCGCGGGGTATCCCCGAACGCCGGAGCGCGCCTGATCAGGGCGTCGAGACGGGTTTTCCAATAGGCCAGGCGGGCATCTTTCACATGGCGGATCTTCTTGTTGAGCGCATCTCGCTCATTCTCGGGAAGATCCTTTTTCAACATGGGTATCGGCTCGATTATCAGACTGGCAGGCACGCGACCCGCCCGAAGGTCCTCTTCAATCCTCCCGGCGAGTTCGCGCATCTTGGCTTCGTCTCGGTAAGCTTCGACTGGGTCATTCATTGTCGGCATGGTTACGGCTCCAGACAGGATAAAGGCATGTCGCGGCTCAGTTTACAGAAACGGAACAGTCGTGTGGAAATTTTTTCACATGACAATCGCGCGAACACGCCTTTGACACTTTCCAGTTCATCGTCATCGCGCCTATTCATGACAAGTTCCCGTCTTGTGTAAAGCGGCGGTTCGCGAAAAGCGAAGTCAGGATCGTGTAGGATTCCTGCACGGCAGCGTTCCAAAGCCCGGATAGCAAGCCGGCGAATTCAGGGCAGGCACGTTGTAGGCGCTCCTTCTCCGCGAGATGTGCGGCCAGATCGGACTGAAACGTGATCACACGGGCGATAGGCGCGGAAGCCAACAGAACGACGCGCTCTGATTTTAGGAACTCCTCGCGTAGCCCGGGGTCATACTCCAGCGCCGCATGTGCATCCGCCTGACAGCGGTTGAGGGTGATTGCATACATAAAGTCCGCTTCAGAGAAACTGGTGAACTTTTCATGTTCCAGCGCCGTATAAGTACCCATAGGCGTCTGGCGCGAGAGCAGCTTCAAGACGAAGGGCATGAGTTCAAGGACCATCAGGACTGTGGTGATTGCTAACCATTTGTAGAACGCTGCGGTACTTTGCTGTAAGAGCGCCTCAAGCACTTCCGCGGATTCCGCGGTATACGCCTTGGCTTCCATATCGGCAGCGCGTTCGATTTTCGCCTTGATGGCGGCATCCGCTGCATTCTGTTCTGCCAGCAACCCCTGCTTTTCTTTCAGCGCCGTCTTCTCTTCCTCGAGTTTCAGAGCCAGTTGTTCGTTGATGCCCTTCCGCCATGCTCCCCATGCCTTGTTGCTGTCGTTGCGTAGCTTCGCGCAAGCCTCGTGTCTAACCCTCAGATGTCGGTTGATTTCCGCTCTGTCGACCCCTTGCCCCAGCAGCTGGTTGTAGCGAGCGCGATTGGATTTCGTACAGCTTTCGGCTTGCTTGAGTTGGAGATCGATGTCCTTCGGCACGGTTGCCTGGCGTAGATTCTCTATTTGATTGGCAATCAATAAGGAATCAAATAGAGGTTTTTTTTCGAGATTGAGTTCAGCCTGCCGGTTCTGTTCAGCCTGCCGGTTCTTCTCGCTCTCCTCTATCATTTTCAAAGCCTGGCCTTGCAGCTCTCCATGGAGAAACAATGGAATCGTTACCTGTGATGTCAGACTGCAGATCAGTGCCGATATCAAGAAACGTATAACCAAAAAGGAAGAGAACGAGAACTTCCCCAGGAAACCTCGTCCCTTGGGCGCCGTATCGAGGAAGAAGAGGGCTGACTTGTCCCAAATCATCACGACCAGCATCCCGGTCAAGGCTGCCCCCCCCGCGACCGCAAGCCGCCAGTGGAGCTCCAGCGCGGAAGCAAACCTCCAGCCCGCGATACCCCAAATAACGGTGGCGATAAACGTCGCAAGAAAGATGCTTCGCCCAAGCCAGAGGGTGGGGACGATGGCGGAGTACGGGAATTTCACGATCTCCTTCAGCGAATAGCAAGAGAAAGAAGCCCATAGCCTGTCAAGCCAGCCGAGGCGCGTCTGAAGGGGATTGTCTGGTCCACTGGTTGTTTTCATGATATTTCTCCTTTGAACTTTGACTTTGAAAAGCATCCGGGAGTCTCCCTCCCGAATGCTGTGGTTTCATCACTCGTCCACACGTTGGTAGTCGGTACTGTCGATCGTCTGCTCCTGCTCCTGTGGTGGAGGGTGCCCGGTGCCATCGGGAATCGAGAGCGACGCCTGTAGCAGTGAAGCAGCACTCGACAAGTAATGTGTCCCCAGTTGATCGATGACAGAGCTGGCATGTTCGGCGATGCCGCCCTCGGGCGAAGGGGGCTTGATTTCGAAGGCAGCTGGTATAAACTCACGCACACGGTGGCTGCTATTCGAGATGGTATTGCACAGTGCCTCAAGAGCTGCGAGGTGACGGTTATGGTTATCCATGATCAGTTCCCTCCTTTCTTGGTCGTCCTGTTGATGAAAGAGAATCCGATCGATTCATAAAACTCCAATGCCTGTCGCTGGAAGCTCCCAAGGGTATCTCTACAGGCGACGAAGCCGCTCACGGAGGCGTCCGTGTTGAGCCTAGCGATGGCCTCTTCCTGCTCGGTTAGCAGACTTAGATCATCCTTAGTGAGGCGGCCAGCATGATAGTCGACCTCCAGGTCAGCGATATTGGAGTTCTTTTGTTGGAGAAAGAAGCGCACGGAGCTCCCTGTGCTCTGGCCTAGCACATGATTTGAGGCGTCTATCGCACGCTTCATGGCCTCTAACAGTGGAGATAGACGTGCTGTCGCCGTATTCACAATGGCCACCTTCAATTCTGCTGTGGCCGCAGTGATTGCCAGCTTTGCTGCATCTTCCTTCTGAGTCATCTCGAGCTCGGCCAATCGAACCAGGGAGTCGTAGGACAAACGGCTTCTGATGAGATCAAGCAGCTTGGTGCGCCAAGGACCGACATTCTTGTCCAGTTCCGCCTTTGGGTGCTCTGGTTCGGGTTGCGTCGATGGCAACATGGCCGCCGCCAGGAGTGGGTTTTTTTGTTTCGTCATTTTGCTTCCTTCCTTTCGTTGGTGGTGGTGACAGCCTTCGTGGCTACGAGGTTGCCGACGAAGGTGATTCGATAGTCGGTGTGCCGGTGCCTCCAAACCATATGTTGTACGAATGGCAACAAAGGTATCTCCGCCGAGTCGGATACGGTCGGCGATCCCATCAAGCGGATAACCGTACGGCTATCTTGACCCAGGCGAATCTGCTTGAAGCTTTCAGCGTATGGGTCCTCCATGGCACAGGACGCGAGCAGTGCCCAAAGCACCAGCCAGGTCATGTACCGTTTCAGGAAATTTGGCATTTTGTCCTCCCTTTCAGAAAAATGAGCTGCTGTCCGTGTTATAACCAGTTCTAAATGTTCGAGCGCACAGGGTAAATGTGCAGGGCAATCTGGCAAGACCAGCCGGCGTTCGGGAAACAAGATTCATGCGATTGCCCTGTGGCAGCAGGCACGCGCCATGCGTCCTCATGGCGGACGTGTAGAATGCCTTCCTTTCCCTTGCCCCGCCCGTCACCATGCCTGCCCCGTCCATGGAAACCCCTGACCTGCTGATCCACGCCCGCTGGCTTGCCCTGCCGCATACGGAAACCCTGCTGGAAGATCATGTCGTCGCCATCCGTGACGGGAACATCGTCGACATCCTTCCCGCAACGCTTGCCCACAACCGCTACGCCCAGGCGCGCGAATGGGTCACATTGCCGCAGCACGTCCTGATGCCAGGTCTCATCAATCTGCACACCCACGCCGCGATGACCCTGTTGCGCGGCATTGCCGATGATCTGCCTTTCATGGAATGGCTGCACCAGCACATCTGGCCCGCCGAAGCCAGACTGGTCTCTCCACAATTCGTCTACGACGGCACGTTGCTGGCCTGCGCCGAAATGCTGAAAGGTGGCGTTACCTGCTTCAATGACATGTATTTTTTTCTCGATGAGGCCGCCGCCGCCGTCGCGGAAAGCGGTATCCGCGCTGCGCTGGGGATCACGGCACTGGAGTTTCCCAATGCCTGGGCCAGAAACGCCGACGAGTATCTGGAAAAGGGGCTGGCCACGCGGGAACGCTGGCAGCGCCATCCGAACCTTTCCTTTTGCCTCGCGCCCCATGCCCCCTACTCGGTAGTCGACACGAGTTTTGTCCGCATCCGCGATCTTGCCGCACAACTGGATTTGCCGATTCATCTGCACATCCACGAAACAGAAGCGGAAATCCGCGAACACGAAGCCAGACACGGTTGCCGCCCACTCCGCCGTCTGGAGGCGCTGGGATTGCTCACGCCACGCCTGATCGGCGTCCATGCCGTGCATCTCGACACCGGGGAGATCGCCCTGCTCGCGCAACGCGGCTGCCATATCGCGCATTGCCCGACCTCCAATCTCAAGCTGGGCAGCGGCATTGCCCCCCTTGCCGCCCTGTTGGAAGCGGGCGTCAACGTGGGGCTGGGCACAGATGGCGCTGCCAGCAACAACCGGCTTGACCTCTTTCAGGAAATGCGCCTTGCCAGCCTCCTCGCCAAGGGCTTCAGCCGTGACGCCGGCGCCGTACCCGCCTGGAAGGCGCTCAGGATGGCCACCTGCAATGCCGCGCGGGCGCTGGGTCTGGGCGAAAAAACCGGTACGCTCGCAACAGGGTATGCGGCGGATCTCATCGCCGTCGATCTGGATGCGCTGGAACTACACCCCTGCTTTGACCCGGTTTCCCATCTCGTCCACTGTGCCGGACGGGAACACGTCAGCCACGTCTGGGTGGGGGGTAAATGTTGCGTTTCTGCAAAACAGGGTTCAATTCTTCCTGCAAAGTTGAAGCAAAGCGCGTGCTTCTGGCACAATAGCGTCAATCATTATTCAGATCCGCGTCAGGTTACATCCACTGCCGAATCGGATATGATAAAAACATCTGCTGATTTCGACGCAACAGGGTCTGATTGAGGCACTTTTTTTACCTTGATGAGGAACACAAGATGATCAAACATATTGTCAAAAGCACCGTCGCTGCTGCGTTGCTTGCCACGCTTGGCATTGCCAGCATGGCGCAGGCTCAAGAGCGTGTTTACGTGATCGACCAGCGTGGTGACGTTGCCATAAGCGGTACTGGTCTCTGTTGGCGTACCGGCTACTGGACGCCTGCCGCTGCGGCCAATGATCCCGCGGGTTGCCAATGCGACCGCGACCTGCTGCCCGCCAGCACCTGCACCAGCGCGCCCAAGGCTGCGCCCCCTGTCGCCACTCCTGCTCCCCGCGCCCCGTCCGCTGGCAAGATCTCCCTTTCCGCGGATGCCCTCTTCGACTTCAACAAGGATGTGCTGCGCCCCGAAGGCAAGGCCAAGCTGGATGAAGTCGCCGCGCAGGCCGACACGCTGAATCTGGAAGTCATCATTGCCATCGGCCACACGGATCGCATCGGCAAGGATGCCTACAACCAGCGCCTTTCCGAGCGTCGTGCCGCTTCCGTGAAACGCTACCTGATTTCCAAGGGCATTGCCGATAACCTTATCTACACCGAAGGCAAGGGCGAAACCCAGCCTGTGACCGGTGGTGATTGCGATGGTCTGGGCGCCGAAAATGGCCGCAACAAGAAGCTGGTGGCCTGCCTGCAACCCGATCGCCGCGTCGACATCGAGTTGATCGGCACCAAATAATCATCCTGCCGACTCTGGAAAGCCCTGCTCCGGCAGGGCTTTTTTGTTGTGTGCACCCAGCATGAGTGCCTCCTGCGGGTAGAAATTCCGCCGTATGCAGAGTGGTCACGACCTGGCTGATGTTGCGCGAACACCTGATGCGGGGATGCATCGACCCAGTCCAGTACGTGCGACGCATCCCCGTGCTTCCATTCGTCTGGCGCTGTGGCGCATCGATCATCTGTTCCGTGACCAGACTCGTGACCAGACTTGAGGTCATCTGGGCAGAAGACGGCGAGGAGTTTGACCCAACGCCGCTGGTCCAGTCACAAATGTTGTGGAAAACAGACGTGAATTTTTTTTTTGCATTGCACCATGAAACCCTGCCAGATAATTTGTCTATAATTGCGCCCTGACCCGGCCAGAAATGGCTTGGGCTTTTCTTTTTATTAACAAAGGAACCTCGAATGAAACAATCTCTTCTCGTTGCAGCCTTGATGGCGCTCGCCCTTTCTGCTTGTGGTAACGAAGGCGCAGAAGCTCCCGCAACCGAAACCCCTGCTGTTGAAGCCCCCGCGGCTGAAGCGCCTGCCGCTGAAGCTGCGCCTGCTGAAGCTGTGCCTGCTGAAGAAGCTCCCGCGGCTGAAGCGCCTGCCGCTGAAGCTGCGCCTGCTGAAGAAGCCCCCGCGGCTGAAGCGCCTGCCGCTGAAGCTGCGCCTGCTGAAGAAGCCCCTGCTGCTGAAGCGCCTGCCGTTGAAGCCGCACCCGCTGCCAATTAAAAGTCAATCAGGTTTTGCAATGCTGAAAAAAGCAGGGGATTTTCCCCTGCTTTTTTACATGTGTGCCCAGCACGGGCGCACTCCTGCGGGTGCAAGTCCAGCCGCAAGAGGATTACAGCGAATGAGTTCCTGGGCAACAGCTTCTGGTTCGGTCAAGGTAGGGCCAAATGCAAAGTTGCCGCCAGGGCACTGGCGAGGTTCAAGCAACGGATCAGGCAACTGACCCGTCGTTGGAGCGGTCGCGGCAAGGCGGAGGCACCGTACGCCTCGTCAAAAAAGTGACGATCCCTGCCCGTCCATTTCTGGGTCTTTCCGGGAAGGACAAAACAACGGTCCTCGACATCCTCCGACATTTCCTCGCTGAATCCCTTCCTCGCCAATCTGTTGCCTTTTTGCAACATCCGGTCCCGCCAAGTCCCGCTTCGCCCCATCATTTATCTCACTCGTGGATTTGAGCAACCGGCTGGTGGCGGAAGGCTGATGCGTTACGCCTGGGTTGTCAGCAAGCTGCGTCTGCCGGTCATCGGCAGTATCAGCGGAAAGCTGCGCTGGCGCTTGGGGGCAAACTGAAGTGTTGGGGGAATTCGTCCATTTTCGTCATTGCGAGGGGCGAGAGGCCCGTGGCAATCCAGGCGGCTCCGGCGTTTCGGGGAGCGGAGCCGCCACCTGAACGCGCAGGATTTCCCTCCATTTCCAATTGCACCCCATGACGCCCGTGAGCCGTCGAGGTCTTGCCTCGTCCATGTATAATCCATTTCAGTGTTAATCCCCATGTGTCTTTGATGCGCCTTTTCCCCGACAGCAAGAAATCACGACAGGCATTCATGCGAAGTCGCTCAAAACAAACGTGGAAGGGGTTTGCATCCCCTTCCACGTTTCGACCTTCGCACCGCCCTGAAGGGCGGGGTTTCAAACCGGAGTTGGTTTTACGATGAAACAAATTGCGCAACCGCAGGCACGACTTGGGCATGTCGCGCGTGACTTGTCCTCCCGCCTGAAAAAGAGTCAAAAAATCGAGTGGATCATCCGGCCTTATCTTCATGAGGCGGATCATTCCCGAAAGATAAAACTTCTGGATGTCGGTACGGGATCGGGCTATATCGCGCACTATTTCGCCACACATCCAACGCTGCGCTGTGAGACAAGCGCAGTAGACATGACAGATAGCCGTGAAATTCGGGAAGGGTTTTCTTTTCAGCAGGTAAGCGATACCACCCTGCCTTTCCCTGACGAAACATTCGATGTCGTCATATCCAACCATGTGATTGAGCATGTCGGCACGATTTCGGAACAGGCACACCACCTGAGCGAATTGAGCCGGGTATTGCGGAAGAATGGCGTGATTTATCTGGCGGTTCCCAATCGCTGGATGCTCGTCGAACCTCATTATCGCATCGCTTTCCTGAGCTGGCTGCCTTCCTCATGGCGTACACCCTATCTGCGCTGGTCAACCCCCCCCCCCCCCCCCCCCCCGCGAGCCATTATTACGATTGCGAGCCGCTATCCCTCTCCGCGGCCATGAAGCTGATACGTGAATCCGGACTTTTATCCCGCCATGTTTCCATTGAGGCCGCGCGTCTCTTTTTTGCGATTGAGAAACCGCATTCCCTTGTCGGCAAAATGATACAAAAATGCCCTGAAACGCTTTTGAATGTGTTGAGCCACATGATTCCAACCCTGGTTTTTGTTTTGACCAGAAAACCTTGAAACATGAAATCCTCTTCTCTTTTCAGACGCCTTGTCTTGTCCTTGTCCCTGACCTGCGTCGCCCCCGCCCATGCCGCCAATCTTGCCGCCTCAGCCGAGGCGCAGACCTTTGTCGCGGAAATGGCGGAAGCGCACCAGTTCGACGCCAGCGATCTCACCCATCTGCTCGCCCAGCGCGCCGCCAACGCCAGAGTCCTCAAGCTAATCGCGCCGCCCGCTTCCAAAACCCAGCGTTCCTGGGAACGCTATCGTCCCCGTTTTCTGGATGAATTCCGCATCCGCAAGGGACTGGAATTCTGGCAACAGCACGCGGCAACGCTCACCAAGGCCAGCCAGGTCTACGGCGTGCCGGAAGAAATCATTGTCGCCATCATCGGGGTGGAAACCGTCTATGGCCTCAACACCGGCGACTTCGATACCCTGGAGGCGCTCGCCACCCTCGCCTTCCACTATCCGCCGCGCGCCACTTTCTTCCGTCAGGAACTGGAGCAATTCCTGCTGCTGGCGCGGGAAAACCGCCTGTCGCCGGCAAGCTATCGCGGTTCCTTCGCCGGGGCGCTGGGCGTTCCCCAGTTCATGCCCGGCAGCCAGCGCCGTTATGCCGTGGATTTCGACGGCGACGGGCGCATCGACCTTGCCCACAGCGTGGCCGACGCCATCGGCAGCGTGGCACATTTCCTGAATCAGCACGGCTGGCAGGCGGGATCACCGATTGCCGTGCCTGCGGATCTGGCGCGCGTTGCGCCGGAACAGGTTGAAACTTGGATCGCGCGCGGAATCCAGCCGATGTTGACCGTCCGCGACCTACGCGCAACAGGCGTTGCCAGTGCCGCAAAAGAAGACGAGACCGTCACGCTGATCGATCTCGTCACCCCCGGAAAGGCCACCGAATACTGGCTGGGTTACGGGAATTTTTACGTCATCACCCGCTACAACCGCTCCAGTTTTTACGCCATGTCGGTCTTTCAGCTTGCGGAGACCTTGCGTTCGTCCAAAAGGGCGGCGGCATTGCCGCGCGTTCAGGACAAAAAGCACCGCAGCGGCTGAATTTCTTTCACTTTCAAGCAAAACGAGCGCAGGGGGCAGAGCTTCGGTTTGCTCAGGACTTTCACCCAAAAAAACGCCGCCGGTTTTCTACGGCGGCGTTTTTCATCGTAAAACAGGCTTTTTTCGCTCATTCAAACTCGATGATCACCTCATCCACGGCGAGGCTGTCGCCTACCTTGGCGGAGATTTTTTTCACCTTGCAGTCGTTTTCGGCTCTGAGGATGTTTTCCATCTTCATCGCCTCGATGACCACCAGTTTTTCGCCCTGCTTCACTTCCATGCCCACTTCCACCGCAATTTCGCGCAAAAGACCCGGCATCGGCGAAATGAGGAAGCGGGAAAGATCGGGCGGCGCTTTTTCCGGCATCATCGCAAGCAATTCAGCGGCGCGGGCGGACATCACCATCATGTCCGCGCGCGTCCCCCAGTGGAACAACTGGTACACCATCCGGTGCCGTTCCACTTGCAGGGTAAACGGCTTGCCGTTGCAAGTGCCATTGAAAAGCAGCTCGCCCAGCTTCCAGTCGGAAAGAACCTCGTAGGTTCTGCCTTCGTATTCCACCGCATAACCGCCCGCAATGGGTTGAGCCACTACCGGATAGCGTCCGTGTCCCTTGCGCAACACCACCCATTCACTGCCGACCTGGCGCTCATGACCGGGCAACTGGCCGGAAATTTTCGCGGCTCTGTCCTGCCAGCAGCGATGCACGAAAGCAGCCACCGAAATCAGCAGTTCCGGATCGTCATGCGGCACCATCGAAGCATCGAAACCCTGCGGATATTCCTCGGCGATGAGGCCCGTGTTGAAATTGCCGGACTGGAAACGCGGATGCTGCATCAGCGCCGCCTGGAAGGGAATGTTGGCACTGATGCCGCGAATCACGAAGGCGTTCAGGGCATTGCGCATGTGCTGGATGGCTTCCGCCCTGTCCTTGCCGTGCACGATGAGCTTGGCGATCATCGAGTCGTAGAACATGGAAATTTCACCGCCTTCATAGACGCCGGTATCCACCCGCACCGTTTCCGAGGCGAGCGGCGGCTTGAACCAGGTCAAGCGCCCGGTGGAAGGCAGAAAGCCTCGGAACGGGTCTTCCGCGTTGATCCGGCATTCCATCGCCCAGCCGTTGATTTTCACGTCCTCCTGCCGGATGGAAAGTTTTTCCCCCGCCGCGACACGAATCATCTGCTCCACCAGATCGAGGCCGGTGATGTATTCCGTCACCGGATGTTCCACCTGCAAGCGGGTATTCATCTCCAGAAAGTAGAAATCACGGTTCTTGCCAACCACGAATTCCACTGTTCCGGCGGATTCATACTGCACGGCCTTGGCAAGCGCCACTGCCTGCTCACCCATTTTCTTGCGGGTTTCCGTATCCAGAAACGGCGACGGCGCTTCCTCGATCACTTTCTGGTGGCGGCGCTGAATCGAACATTCGCGTTCATTCAGATACAGCACATTGCCAAAGGAATCACCCAGCACCTGAATTTCGATGTGCCGGGGTTCTTCCACGAATTTCTCGATGAAGACGCGATCGTCGCCAAAGGAATTTTTCGCCTCATTGACGCAGGACGCAAACCCCTCGTGCGCTTCCTTGTCGTTGTAAGCGACCCGCAGACCCTTGCCGCCGCCGCCGGCGGACGCCTTGATCATCACCGGGTAGCCAATCTTCTGCGCGATTTTCACCGCCTCGTCGGGACCGGAAATGGCTTCGTTGTGACCGGGAATGGTGGAAACCCCGGCGGCCTGCGCCAGTTTCTTGGATTCGATCTTGTCGCCCATCTTGCCCACGGAATAATGCCTGGGACCGATGAACTTGATGCCCTCCTCTTCCAGACGGCGAGAGAAAGCCTCGTTTTCCGAAAGGAAGCCGTAACCCGGATGCACCGCTTCCGCTCCGGTTTCCTTGCAGGCGGCGATGATCTTGTCCATCACCAGATAGGATTCCCTGGAGGGCGCGGGGCCAATGCAGACGGCCTCGTCGGCCAGTTCCACATGCAGGGAATCCTTGTCGGCTTCGGAATATACCGCCACCGTCCCGATCCCCATTTTCTGGGCGCTTCGGATCACGCGGCAGGCAATTTCGCCGCGATTGGCAATCAGAATCTTTTTGAACATTTGAGCATCCTCCGGGCAATCAAAGCGGAATGTTGCCGTGCTTGCGCCACGGATTTTCCAGTTTCTTGTCTTTCAGCATGGCAAGCGAACGGCAGATGCGCTTGCGCGTCGCGTGCGGCATGATGACGTCGTCGATAAACCCCCGGCTGGCGGCCACGAAGGGATTGGCGAACTTGTCCTTGTACTCGGCTTCGCGCGCAGCGAGCTTTTCCGGATCGTTCTTTTCCTCGCGGAAGATGATTTCCACCGCGCCCTTCGCCCCCATGACCGCGATTTCGGCGGAAGGCCAGGCAAAGTTCACATCGCCGCGCAGATGCTTGGAAGACATCACGTCATAGGCGCCGCCATAAGCCTTGCGGGTAATGACCGTGACCTTGGGCACGGTGCATTCGGCGTAGGCGTAGAGGAGCTTGGCGCCATGCTTGATGATGCCGCCGTATTCCTGCGCCGTGCCGGGCAGAAAGCCGGGCACATCGACAAAGGTGATGACCGGAATGTTGAAGGCGTCGCAGAAGCGGACGAAACGGGCGGCCTTGATCGAGGACTTGATGTCCAGACAACCAGCCAGCACCATCGGCTGGTTGGCGACAATGCCCACCGTGGAACCGTTGATGCGGGCGAAGCCAGTGATGATGTTGCGCGCGTATTCGGTCTGCGTCTCGAAAAAGTCGTAATCATCCACGACTTTCACGATCAGCTCCTTCATGTTGTAGGGCTTGTTGGGATTGTCCGGCACCAGGGTGTCGAGCGAATAATCGAGCCGTTCAGCGGGATCGTTGGTTTTTTGTTGCGGCGGCTGTTCGCGGTTGTTGGAGGGCAGGAAGTTCATCAGCCGGCGGATGTAGGTAATCGCCTCCACGTCGTTCTCGAAGGCGAGATCGGCCACGCCGGATTTGCTGCTGTGCGTCACCGCGCCGCCCAGTTCCTCGGCGGTCACATCCTCGTGCGTCACCGTCTTCACCACTTCGGGGCCGGTCACGAACATGTAGGAAGAATCCTTCACCATGAAGATGAAGTCGGTCATGGCGGGCGAATAGACCGCGCCGCCCGCGCAAGGCCCCATGATCATGGAGATCTGCGGCACCACGCCGGAAGCCAGCACATTGCGCTGGAAAATGTCGGCATAGCCACCCAGGGAAGCCACACCTTCCTGGATGCGCGCGCCGCCGGAATCGTTGAGGCCGATCACCGGCGCACCCACTTTCATGGCGTGATCCATGATCTTGCAGACTTTTTCGGCATAGGCTTCGGAAAGCGCGCCGCCGAACACGGTAAAGTCCTGCGAGAACACGAACACCAGACGGCCATTGATCATGCCGTAGCCGGTCACGACGCCGTCGCCGGGAATTTTTTCCGTCTTGTCCATGCCGAAGTCGAAACAGCGATGTTCCTTGAAGGTATCCCACTCCTCGAACGTATCGGGATCGAGCAGAAGTTCGATACGTTCGCGGGCCGTGAGCTTGCCTTTCTTGTGCTGGCCGTCGATACGCTTCTGGCCGCCGCCGAGGCTGGCTGCCTTTCGCTTTTCGTCCAGCCGCTGGATGATGTCATGCATACGGGAATCTCCTAAAAAGTTCAGGGTTCGGAATTGAAGAACCGGGCGGCCGCGAAAAGCGCTGTTGCGGCGGCTGCCGGCGTGATAGTTCCTGACGCCACCTTCTGGGTGACTCCGGGCAGGGCATCTTTCACAGCGGGGTGCCGCTGGAAACACTGGTTCAGATGGGCATGGATCAACTGCCACATCCAGTCGACCGCCTGACGGCGGCGTTTTTCCTTGAACTCCCCGGTCGGGGTCAAGGTATTCCGGTAGCGTTCCACGGTCTCCCAGAATTCCGCCAGACCTTCTTTTTTGAAGGCGCTGAGGGTCAGCACGGGAGGCGTCCAGTTCGGGGAAGCCGGACGCAAGAAGTGCAACGCATTGTTCCATTGGGCGCGCGTCGCCATCGCCGCGCGCGGGTCTATATCGGCCTTGTTGATCGCCACCAGATCGGCAATTTCGACAATGCCTTTCTTGATCGCCTGCAAATCATCGCCGGCATTGGGAAGTTGCAGGAGCGCAAACAGATCCACCATGCCCGCCACCGTGGTTTCGGATTGTCCCACGCCCACCGTTTCCACCAGAATCACGTCGAATCCGGCTGCTTCGCAGAGCAGCATGGCCTCCCGTGTTTTCTCGGCGACGCCGCCCAGACTGCCCGCCGAAGGCGAAGGACGAATAAAGGCTTCCTCGCGCTGCGCCAGGGTTTCCATCCGGGTTTTGTCTCCCAGAATGGAGCCGCCGGTGAGCGAGGAGGAAGGATCAACCGCCAGCACCGCGAGGCGATGTCCCCTGTCGAGGATGAGATTGCCCAGCGCCTCGATGAAGGTGGATTTTCCCACGCCGGGCGACCCGGAAATTCCCAGACGCATCGCCTTGCCGGTATGCGGCAGGAGCGCATCGAGCAGCGCCCGCGCCCGCGCCTGATGATCGGGACGGGTAGATTCGATCAGAGTGATGCTTTTCGCCAGCGCGCGACGCTGCCCGGCGAGGACGCCTTCGGCAAGGGCGCGGTCTGCCGGGGGGAGACCAAGGGTAAGGCCATCCGGCAGGACGTCCGGGACAGAATCCGTCATGATCGGGAGCTGGAATGCTTTCTGCTGAATCACCCGGTTTCCTTGGGGTTGCTGTTTTTCAGTTCCCGCATGAAAGCGTTGAAATGCGGTTTGAGCGACGCCAACAAGGCGTTTTCCTTGTTCTCCATCAGCGTTTTTCCCAACAGCTTGAGCCCCAGGACAAGTTGGGGAATCTCCTCGGCGGAAAAATCACCGCGTTGGCTTACGCGCTCAAGAATGACGAAAATATCGTCGTGATTGTCAAACTCGAACGATAACACGCGAGAGGCCGGGACACCCGGCACTTCCAGTGGTTCAAGGGTGAGGCGGTAACGATATTTTTTCATCGTAAAACTAACTCCGGTTTGAAACCCCGCCCTTCAGGGCGGTGCGGAGGCCGGGTCGGCCGTAGCCATTGGGGAGGGGAAAGAAACCCCTTCCCAATGGAATTTGACCGACAGCCCTGAAGGGCTGTCGCTGATTTTTGCTGGCAAACTCTGGTTTCATTCGAGCAAACGCGGGACAACCACATCCAATGGCGGCGCTTGTAGACTGCCCCTGGTGGACGGTCTGTCTTCCGTCACTCCGACACTTTCCGAATTTCGTCCAGTACCACGCGGGCGCAATCCTCGATGCGCGACCCTGGCCCAAAGATGGCCTTTGCGCCTGCCGCGTAGAGAAAATCGTAATCCTGCGCCGGAATCACGCCGCCCGCGAACACCACGATGTCATCCGCGCCCTCTTTCTTCAGGGCTTCCACCAGCGCGGGCAAAAGGGTTTTGTGACCGGCGGCGAGCGAGGACATGCCGATGGCGTGCACGTCGTTTTCCACGGCCTGGCGCGCGGCTTCTTCCGGGGTCTGGAAGAGCGGCCCCATGTCGATGTCGAAGCCCAGATCGGCGAAGGAAGTCGCCACCACTTTCGCGCCCCGGTCGTGACCATCCTGCCCCAGTTTGGCAATCATGATGCGGGGACGACGCCCTTCTTCCTCGGCGAATTTTTCCACTTCGGCCTTCAGGCTTTCCCAGTTGTTCTCGCCTTCCACGACGCCCGCGTAGACGCCGGAAATAATCTGGTGCGTGGCGCGGAAGCGGCCAAACACCTTTTCCAGCGCGTCCGATATTTCACCGACCGAAGCCCTGAGACGCACGGCTTTCACGGTCAAATCCAGCAGATTGCCCGTGCCAGTTTCAGCGCACGTCGTGAGCGCGGCCAGCGCCGCTTCCACCGCCGCCGTGTCGCGCGTGGCGCGGATTTTTTTCAGACGGGCAATCTGCGCTTCGCGCACGGCGTGGTTGTCGATTTCCAGAATTTCAACGGGGTCTTCCTTGGCGAGCTTGTACTTATTGACGCCGACGATCACGTCCTTGCCGGAATCGATGCGCGCCTGCTTGTCGGCGGCGCAGGTTTCCACCTGCAATTTCGCCCAGCCGGATTCCACCGCCTTCGTCATTCCTCCCATCGCCTCGATTTCCTGAATCGTCGCCCAGGCTTTGTCGGCCATGTCCTGGGTCAGTTTTTCCATCATGTAGGAACCTGCCCAAGGGTCGACCACGCTGGTGATATGGGTTTCTTCCTGGATGATGATTTGCGTGTTGCGCGCAATGCGGGCGGAAAATTCCGTCGGCAGGGCGATGGCTTCATCCAGCGAATTGGTGTGCAGCGACTGCGTGCCGCCGAACACCGCTGCCAGCGCCTCGATGGTGGTGCGCACGACGTTGTTGTACGGGTCCTGCTCGGTGAGCGACCAGCCGGAAGTCTGGCTGTGGGTGCGCAGCATCAGGGATTTCGCGCTCTTCGGGTTGAAGCCGCTCATGATGCGGTGCCAGAGGAGCCGCGCGGCGCGCATCTTGGCGATTTCGAGATAGAAATTCATCCCGATGCCCCAGAAGAAGGAGAGGCGTCCGGCAAAGGTATCCACGTCCATCCCGGCGGCAATCCCGGTGCGCACATATTCCATGCCGTCGGCCAGGGTGAAGGCCAGCTCGATCGCCTGATTTGCGCCCGCTTCCTGGATGTGGTAGCCGGAAATGGAAATGGAATTGAACTTCGGCATGTTTTTTGCCGTGTAGGCAAAAATGTCGGCGATGATTTTCATCGACGGTTCAGGGGGATAAATATAGGTATTCCGCACCATGAATTCTTTGAGGATGTCGTTCTGGATGGTGCCGGAAAGCGCCTCCTGCGGCACCCCCTGTTCCTCGGCGGCAACGATGTAGCCCGCCAAAATAGGCAGTACCGCGCCGTTCATGGTCATGGAAACGGAAATTTTATCGAGCGGAATGCCGTCGAAGAGAATCTTCATGTCCTCAATGGAATCGATCGCCACGCCTGCCTTGCCCACGTCGCCCAGCACACGGGGATTATCGGAGTCGTAGCCCCGGTGCGTGGCAAGGTCGAAGGCCACCGAAACCCCCTGCCCGCCCGCCGCCAGCGCCTTGCGATAGAAGGCGTTGGATTCCTCGGCGGTGGAAAACCCGGCGTACTGGCGGATCGTCCAGGGCTTGACGGCATACATGGTCGGCTGCGGCCCACGCAGAAAGGGGGCAAAGCCGGGGAGCGTATCGGCGTAAGGCAGGTTTTCCACATCCTTCTTCGTATAGAGCGGCTTGACCGTGAGACCCTCCGGCGTCTTCCAGCCGAGGGAATCCAGCGATTCGCGTTTGGACTGCTTCAACGCAACGGTTTCCCAATCGGCGAGGTGGTCGGAATTCTTGAATTCAGTCATGTTTTACGCGCTCCGGGGGAGGATTTGGGAGTTTTAGGTTCATTTGGCGGCAGTTTCCCGA
The DNA here is from genome assembly GCA_031271025.1 of Zoogloeaceae bacterium. GTDB lineage: Bacteria > Pseudomonadota > Gammaproteobacteria > Burkholderiales > Rhodocyclaceae > Azovibrio. Next base: position 18,139 of record JAISWQ010000157.1, read on the forward strand.
CGCCTTTGACGAGAATCGGCGATTTTACACACAGATACCCAAAAAAATCCAGAGTTCCCGCCAAAAAGTCCACGCCAGGCTGGAAGTCTTCGGCCTTTGTTGCGTGTGCGCCCGCATCCGGGAGTAAGATACGCCGCCTCTCCCATCTCCCGATTTCCGTCATGGCGCTGGATGCCTTTTTGCTGATTCTTTCCATGCTGGCGACCGGCTATCTGTTCGCCCGCCTGAAGCTCCTGCCTGAAAACGCAGCCGACACCCTCAACCGGGTGGTGCTCTATCTCTGCCTGCCCGCTTCCGTGTTGCTCTACCTGCCGCGCCTGCATCCCGACTGGAAACTCAGCGGCCTGATGCTGATTCCCTGGGCGCTCGCCGGTTTCGTCTTTCTTTTGCTCAGTCTGCTCAAAAAACCCTGCGGCTGGCGGCGGGATGAATACGCGGCGCTGCTCCTCTGTGTGATGCTGGGCAACACCGGCTTTGTCGGCTATCCCATGATCCGCGCCCTGCTGGGCGAAGCGGCACTGGGCTACGCGGTGATTTACGATCAGTTTGGCACCTTCTTGCTGCTGACGAGCGTGGGGCTTTATCTCTGCGCTCATTTCGGCGGAGATGCCATGCCGGGATTCAAAACCATGATTTTGCGCATTCTCCGTTTTCCGCCGGCGCTGGCGCTGATCGCGGGATTGACCGTCATGCCGCTCGATCCGCCGGAGTGGATACGGCACACTCTCACCAGCCTTTCCGACGCCATGCTGCCGCTGGTCATGTTGGCGGTGGGTTTTTCCCTGCGTTTTACCCTGCCAATGGCGGAATTGCGCGCGCTGACCGCCGGACTTGCCGTCAAGCTCCTTGTCATGCCGCTCGTCGCCTGGGGAATGGCCTGGGCGCTTGGCCTGCACGGCGACCTTCTGCGCGTTGCCGTGCTGGAATCCGCCATGCCCGCGATGATTACCGCCGCGGTGCTGGCCATTGCCCACAATCTCGCCCCTCGCCTTGCCGCCGCGCTGACCGGCTACGGCATTCTCTGCGCCATGTTGACCCTGCCTTTCTGGAACTGGGCGCTGACAGGCGTTTGAGCAGTTCAGAAATCGTGAACAGCTTCTGAAAAATTTCTTTGCAGCCGCGCGCAGTCGCGGGCATGGGCGCGGCGGAAGGTGCAGGCAAAACGGTGCTGGCGCATGGCGTCCAGGTCAATCAGCGCCCACTGTTTCGCCTGTTTTTCGTCTTCTGCCTCCTGGAGGATCAGGTTATGGCCTTTCAGGTCGCCGTGGCTGATGTTTTCCCGCGCGAGGGCGGCGAGCAGATTTTCCAGCGCGGTCTGTTCGGCTGAGGGCAGGTGGCCGCCGTGGTGCGCGAGGCGGGCGACGAGATTCTCGCCGGGGAGATGTTCGGCGATGAACCAGGCAGTGCCGGTGAGCCAGAAGAAGCGGCGCTCGATCAGGGCGAGGGGGCGCGCGGTGGGAATGCCCAGCGCCAGAAGGCGATGGGCTTCGCGCCAGGAACGCGCGGCGCGGCTCAAGCGCCAGCAGCGTCTGAGTCCGCGCCAGAAACGCTTGACGTTGTAGCGTTTGACCACAAGGGCGTGACCCGCGCATTCGATACGGGCAACCGTGGCCGAACCTCCGTTTTTGTAAATCAGGCCATGCTGGAGCAGGGCGTCGGGATTGGCGAGGAGAGGCGTCAGCCATTCAGCGGCATCACGCCGCGCGAGAATGCGCCCGAACATCCCGCGCCAGCCTTGCGGACGCGCGACGAACAATGAACAATCGCGGAAGCATTTGTCCAGCAGGTCGCGCATCCGCCAGTGCCGCGCCTTGGCGCGCGCGTTTTGCAGGGACTGTGTTTGCGTCGCGGTGAGCGGTGTGGAAAAGAGGGCGCTGGCGGCGAGCAGGGCGGGCAGGGCGTCATCCGCGATTTCCGGCAGTTGCGCGAAAAAAAGACCCAGATTGTCGAGCTGTCGTTTGATGGGGAGCGGCGCGGCTTCCATGCGGATGTCGCCGCCGTCGATCAGATAGAGCCGGTTCTGGACAAAAAGCAGATTGTCCGGGTGCGGATCGGCTTGCCAGACGCCCTGACGATAGAGCGCGGCACAGGCGCGCAAGGCCATTCCCAGCAGATGGTCACGCGCCGCCGCTGTCGGCGCGGTCTGCCAGCGGCTACTCAGGCTTTCCGCGTCTTCCAGCCATTCAAAAAGGAGCCAGCCGCCCACGCCGGAAACAAAACCCTGGGTCAGCAGACGTGGTGTTGCCAGGGCATGGGGCGCGGCCTGGGCGCATTCGGCCAGCCGCGCCGCGCCTGCGCATTCCCGCGTGTATTGGCGTTCCGCCTTGCTCCCCACCAGCAGCTTGGCGAACACGGGCTGTCCGCGCCATTGTCCCATGCCGGCATAGCGTTTTCCGGGCAGAATGCGCAACCAGCGGTTGAGAGTGAGCGCGCCGGTTTCCGGCAGGGCAAGACGGAGCGGCAGGGGCGGCTCGCGTCCAGCGGTGGCGAGCGTTGCCAGGGATTGCGCGTCTGTCAACGCGATTCCTTGTCCTGTCGCCGCGCGGCGAGATGCGCCAGCCAGTCGCTCACCTTGTCTGCTTCCGGTGGGCAGGCGAGGTAGGCGGCCAGCCACAGGCGCGTTTCGCCTTCCGTCAGCGGCGGGCAGTGGCGCAGGAATTGCTCCAGATCCTTGATGCGGTCGCGTCGTCCCGGCAGCAGGGGTCGGGTTTTTTCCAGGTCGATCAGGCAGGCTTCGCAGCGTGCGCCGGTTTCGCGGATGAAGATGTGGCGCGGATAAAAACAGCAATGAATCAATCCCGCGCCGTGCAGCTTGCGCGCCAGATGACCGCAGGCGGTCAGCAGATGTTGACGGCGCTGGGCGTCATGCGCGCTTTCCGCAAGGCAAAGGGCAAGGTCACGCCAATCGTCCAGGGCGCGGGTCAGAAGACAGGCGCAGAGACCCGCGTCCGCGCCGGAAAGATGGCGTTCGGCGTAAAAAACCGCTTGTACGGCAGGCACGCCACGGCGTCGGTAGCGTTCGATGTTGCGCAGTTCGCGGGCAAAGGTGGGTTCGCCAAACGGTGTGTAAAAGCTGCGGGTGCGATGGTTCTTTTGCCGCTTGAGAAAAAAGCCCTGGCCTTCGATTTCCAACCGGCATACCTTGCTCCAGCCGCCCCGGTCGACATTGGCGGCATCCACGGTGGGCAGATCGAGCCTCCAGAGGGCTTCAAAGGTGGCAAGCCCCTGCCGCTCCAGCAGCGGACGGTCTGTTTCAGCAATGAAATCGCGCATAAGGGAGGCTTACTCCGGGAGGGCGGCAATCTGCTGGAAATAGCTGCGGTTGAGCAGGGTTTCGGCGCGTGTCAGGGCTGCCGAGAGGTTGTCCGCGAGATTTTCCTCGCCCAGACGGTCGATGAAGCCCGCGCGGTACATGAGCGAGGCGGGCTGGCGGGAAAGTCCGCAAAGCACAAGCCCGCCGCTGCCCTGCTTTTCCAGTCTGTCCAGAATCTTGCACAGGCCGTCCAGGCCGGTGGTGTCGAGTTGCACGAGGTGCTGCATGTCGAAAATCAGGACATCGGGAAACTCCTCCCTGGGATCGAGCAGAACTTCCAGTTTGTTGACCGCGCCAAAGAAGAGCGAGCCGTAGAACCGCCAGGCGGCAATCCGGGCGCTGCCGTCCGGCTTGAGGAAATCCGGGTTGCGCTCGTGCTGCTTCAGCGGCAGCCGCTCGATGCGGGTGAGCCGTGACATGCGGTAGATGAAGGCCAGGCAGGAGAGCACCATGCCCAGTTCGATGGCAACCGTGAGATCGAAGATGACGGTCACGATGAAGGTGGAAAGCAAAATGGCGCGGTAATCGTTGGAAAAACGGCGCAGCGCCTTGAACTCATGCCATTCGCCCATGTTGACGGCTACCAGCACCACGATGGCGGAAAGGGTTGCGAGTGGAATGTGGCTGGCAAGCGGCGCGAGCGCCAGCACGATGAGGAGCAGCACGAAGACATGGATGACGCCAGCGATTGGCGTGCGTCCGCCGGAACGAACATTGGTGGCGGTGCGGGCGATCGCGCCGGTGGCGGCAAAGCCGCCGAAGATCGGCGCGACGAGATTGGCGATGCCTTGCGCCATGAGTTCCTGGTCGGGATCGTGCTTGTCGTCGATGCTGCCGTCGGCGACGCGGGCGGAAAGGAGCGATTCGATCGCGCCCAGAAGGGCAATGGCAATCGCCGGGGAAATGAGCTTGCCCACGGTATCGAGCGACAGGGAGGGCAGGGTGATGGGCGGCAGACCCTGGGGAATTCCCCCGAAGCGGCTGCCGATGGTCTCGATTCCGTATTCATGCAGATCGAAAAGCGCCACGGTCGCGGTGGCGAGCACCAGCACTGCCAGCGGGCCAGGGGCGCGGCGCAGAAGGGCGAAGCCTTCCCGCGCCGCCACACGGTTGTAAACGAGCAGGAAAAAGAGCGAAGCGCAGGAAAGCGCGAGCGTCGGGAGATGAATGAGGGAGAGGCTGCGTGCGAGGGTTTCGATCTTGGCGAAGAATTCCGGCGGCAGACTGGCAATTTGCAGCCCCAGAAAATCCTTGATCTGAGCCATGAAGATCACGACGGCAATGCCGTTGGTAAAGCCGATGACGACGGAAACCGGGATGAAGCGGATCAACTGCCCCATGCGAAAAATTCCCATGGCAAGCAGGAAAGCGCCAGCCAGCATGGTGGCGAGCAACAGATTGCCGAAGCCGTGGGCGGCGACGATGCCGTAGATGATGGGAATGAAAGCGCCAGTTGGCCCGCCGATTTGTACTTTGGAGCCGCCCAGCACGGAAATGAGGAGACCGGCGACGATGGCGGTCCAGATGCCCGCGGCGGGCGATACGCCGGAAGCGATGGCAAAGGCCATTGCCAAGGGCAGCGCCAGCACACCCACGGTGATGCCCGCGCCAACGTCCCTGCCGAATTGCGCCTTGTCGTACCCAATCAGGCAATCGAAAAGTTTGGGGCGGAAAGTGATTTGTGCGGCGGCGGATTTGAGCGACATGGGTTTTCCGTTTTCTGGTCAGTTGCCCTCTGGATTATTGAACCCGCATCCCCGGCGTCGCGCCGGAATCGGGGGCAAGCAGATAGATTCCGCCGGGTTCGCCTTCCGGGGCGGAGGCGGCCAGCACCATGCCTTCGGAGAGACCGAATTTCATTTTGCGCGGGGCGAGGTTGGCAACCACAACCGTGAGCCGTCCCTTCAATGTCGCGGGATCGTAGGCGGATTTGATGCCCGCGAACACCTGGCGCGGTTTTTCCTCGCCAATGTCGAGCACAAGACGCACGAGTTTTTCTGATCCTTCCACCTGAGCGGCTTCCACGATGCGGGCGATGCGCAAATCCACCTTGAGAAAATCGTCGATGCCGATTGGCGCCGCGGCTTCCGCGGGCGCGGCCTTGCGCTGCGGCGTGGCGGTTTTTTCGAGGTTTTCCCGGTTCGCGGCGATGAGCGCGGCAATCTGTTTGGGGTCGATGCGCTGCATCAGGTGTTCGTAGGCGCGGATGGCGTGGCCTTCCGGCAGCAGGGTTTCCACATCCGTCCAGACGAGCGGGGCGACGTTGAGGAAGTGTTCCGCCCTGGCCGCGAGCGCGGGCAGCACGGGTTTCAGCAACACCGTGAGCAGGCGGAAGAGGTTGATGCCGTTGGCGCAGACGCGGCTCAGGGCGGCGTCCTCACCTTCCTCTTTGGCGAGTTCCCAGGGTTTGGCGGTGGCAATGTACTGGTTGGCCTCGTCGGCCAGCGCCATGATGTCGCGCATGGCCCTGGAAAACGCGCGGGCTTCGTAATGTTCGGCGATGCGCGGCGCGGCCTCCCGGATGGCGGTGAAGACCGGCAGCGCCGTATCCGGGCTTCCCAGTCTGCCGTCGAAGCGTCTGGCGACAAAACCGGCGGCGCGGCTGGCGATATTTACGTATTTGCCAACCAGATCGGCATTGACCCGCGCAGAAAAATCATCGAGATTGAGGTCGATGTCTTCCATCGTGCCGGAGAGCTTTCCGGCGAAATAGTAGCGCAGCCATTCGGGATTCAGTCCCGCGTTCAGATAGCTTTCCGCCGTGATGAAGGTGCCGCGCGACTTGGACATTTTCGCGCCATCCACGGTAAGGAAGCCATGCGCGAAAATTTTGGTTGGCGTGCGAAAACCGGCGTGCGCGAGTTCGGCAGGCCAGAAAAGGGCGTGGAAATAGAGGATGTCCTTGCCGATGAAGTGGTACAGCTCCGCTTCCGAATCCGGCTTCCAGAAGGCGTCGAAGTCGATGCCCTGCCGGTCGCAGAGATTTTTGAACGATCCCATGTAGCCGATGGGCGCATCCAGCCAGACGTAGAAGAATTTCCCCGGCGCGTCGGGAATCTCGAAGCCGAAATAGGGCGCGTCGCGGGAAATGTCCCAGTCGGAAAGCCGGTGTTCGCCTTCCGTGCCGAGCCATTCCTGCATCTTGTTGGCGGCCTCCGGCTGCAAAACGCCCGCCGCGCGGGTAAAGCGGCGGAGGAAGGCTTCGCAACGCGGGTCGGAAAGTTTGAAAAAAAAGTGTTCCGAGGCGCGCAATTCCGGCTTTGCGCCAGAAACGGCGGAATAGGGATTCTTCAGTTCGGTGGGCGCGTAGGCCGCGCCGCAGACCTCGCAATTGTCGCCGTATTGATCCGCCGCGCCGCACCTGGGACACGCGCCCTTGATGAAGCGATCCGGCAGGAACATCGTTTTGACCGGGTCGTAGAACTGCTCGATGGCGCGGGTTTCCATCAGTCCTGCTGCCGTGAGCCGGGCATGGAAAAGATTGCAGAGCGCCTGTGTTTCCGGGGAGTGGGTGCGGTAATAGTTGTCGAAGCCAACGAGAAACCCGGAAAAATCGCGAAGATGTTCGCCGTGCACCCGCTCGATCAAGGCTTCCGGCGTAATGCCTTCTTTTTCCGCGCGCAGCATCACTGGCGTGCCGTGCGTATCGTCGGCGCAGACATACCAGCATTCATGCCCGCGCATCTTCTGGAAACGCACCCAGATGTCGGTCTGGATGTATTCGACCAGATGACCCAGATGAATCGCGCCGTTGGCGTAGGGCAGGGCGGAAGTGACGAGGATTTTGCGGGACATGGCGTTTGTTTGGGCGGGGAGAAGGAGAGCAAAAAGCGGAAGCGCCGGAAGCGTTGCCGCATCCGGCTCTGAAACCGCAAGGGCTTATTTTTCTTCTTTCAGCGCGTCCGCGTTGAGGGCGACCGGATAACGCTGGCGCAGGGCATCCACGTAGGCGGCCAGTTGCAGACGACCGGCGAAGGCGGTAAGTTGTCCGGCGAGCGCCTTCTTTTCTTCTTCCGGCGCTGCGCCAGGCGTGACCTTGACGATCTTGTAAAGGGCGTAACCGGCTTCCGGCAGGGGGACGCCGACATAGGCCGGCAGCTTTTGCGCCTTGGCCTTGAAAATCGCGCCGATCGCCGGATGCGGCATACTGCGGGAAACCGTTTCCGCCTTGCTCCAGGCGATGCTGCCCTTGCCCGTCTGGGCGTTGGTCAGCAGGGTTTCGCCGCGCTGGATGGCCAGGGCCATGGCTTTTTCTTCGGTCAATTGCGTTTCGATTGCGGCCTTCACTTCCGCGAAGGGGCGCAGACTGGCGGCTTTGTGTTCCAGAATGCGCGCGGTCACCATCACGCCAGGGGCGATTTCCACTGCCTTGCTGTTGTGGTTTTCCTTCACCACGTCGTCATCGAACACGGCGGCGAGGAAGGCGGGGTTATCCAGCATTCCGTTCCCCATCGCGCTGGTTTTGGTGATCCAGCCGGATTGCTGCGGCGTGAGCTTGAAGGCTTCGGCGGTGGTTTTCAGGCTATCCGAATTGTTGTAGGCGGAATCGGAAAACTCTTCTTCCACCTGGGCAAAATCCTTGTCGCCGTAGCGCCCGGATTTGATGCCGGTGAGGTGAATGATGTGGTAGCCGAAATCCGTTTCGACGATGCTGGAAATCTCGCCTTCCTTCATGGCGAAAACGGCATCGTTGAAGGGTTTGACCATCGCGCCGGAGGGGAAGAAACCCAGATCGCCGCCATTGGCGGTAGAGCCGGGATCCTGTGAATTCTTTTTGGCGATTTCCGCGAACTGAGCCGGATTCTTCTTGACTTCCTCCAGAAGTTTTTCGGCTTCCGCCTTGACCTTGGCCTTGTCTTCCCCGTTGTTGGTGAGGAGCAGGATATGGCTGGCACGCCGTTGTTCGGGATCGTTTTCCAGCACCAGATATTCAACCCGCGCCTGTTCCGGCACGCTGAACCGGGCCTGATGGCTGTCGTAATAGGCTTTCAGGTCGGCGGGCGCGAGCTTGATTTCCGCTTTCAGGTTTTGCCAGGGCAGGTTGAAGCTTTGTACTTCCCGCTGCTCGGAGAGCAGGGTGGCGACACGTTCTGTCACCGTCTTGGGCGTGAAAGCGGAAGCGGAAAGGGAACCGGCGAGAAACTGAAACTGGATGTCCTTCAGCGCGCGGGATTCAAACGTTTCTGGCGTCATGCCGTTTTGCGCAAGCTTCTCGCGGTAGCGTTGGTCGGAAAAGACGCCATTTTCCTGAAAATCGGGAATCTGCACGATCATTTCGCGGAGAAGACCGATGTCCACCTTCAGGCGCTGGCGGGCGATTTCCTGAGTAAGGAGTTGCTGCCGGATGAGGCCGTTGAGCGTGTTTTCGCGCATGGCGGGGCTGTTCAACAGAGCAGCGTCCGCGCCGGGCGGAAGTTGCGCGCGCAACGTTTCCTGCTGTGTACGCAGGCTTTCCTGAAATTCAGCCTGGGTGATGTCGACCTTGCCGACACGGGCGACCTTCACGATGCCATCCCCCCGCTGGTAGGCTTCCAACCCCCAGATGGCAAAGGGGACTGTGATCAGAAGCAGAAAGAACTGGACTATGCGTTTGTGATTGCGAACAGCGTCGAACATGGCGGTCTGGACAAAAACGTGAAATGGGAAGCGCGGAATGGTATCAGGAATCGCAGGAGAGGTGTCAGGGCGCTGATGTGTGGAAAATCGTTGTACCGCCTGGGGACATCGTCCCCGGTTGTTATTCTCCTGCCCTATTTTTTTGGAGGATGGGGAAATAGTCTGGAAAGCGAGGCGTGCGATGTCACTGAAGCAGGAGTTTGTGTTGTTTGCGGGTCAGGAAGGGGCGAACGCCTTGTGCCGGCAGTTTGGCATTGACCGCAAGACGGGGCGCAAGGGGTTGTGGCGCTATCAGGCGGAAGGTGAGGCCGGGCTTTTGGAACGGTCGTGGCGTCCGCAGTCCGCCGCCAGCACGATTCATCGTAAAACCAACTCCGGTTTGAAACTCCGCCCGCAAGAAAGGTGCTACGGTTGAAACCTGGAAGGAGATGCAAACCTCTTCCAGGTTTGTTTTGAGCGACTTCGCATGAATGCCTGTCGCTGATTTCTTGCTCTGCTCTTTGTTGGGGATATTGGGATACCTTTGGGATGTTCTGGCGGAGACGGAGGGATTCGAACCCTCGATACGAGTTTTAGCCCGTATGCTCCCTTAGCAGGGGAGTGCCTTCGACCTCTCGGCCACGTCTCCGTAAAACGGCGCGCATCATAGCGGTTCCACGCCGTTCGGTCAAATTTCCCGTACAAAGAAAGGGAGGCAATCCAAGCGGCGGTTCAACCTTCCGAAACGCCAAAACGCCGGAAAGGCAAACAAACACAAAACGGGGAAATGAAACGGAAAATGCCTTCTAGACGCGAAGCGCGCGGGGAAGGCGAGTATAGACCGGGGACATTGTTCCCACAGGTTCAGCACGGATAACAGGGCGGTACATCCCCCGCTTCGGCGGGGTTTTTTCAGGGAGCCGGGGAATGAAAGGCAGACAAAAGCCGCGTCATTGCATGGAACAAAGCGCCGCACCAGTTTACCCGCCTCGCAATGACGAAATTCCCGCCACTTTGGATTGCACCCGATTCGAGGCATGATATTGATTTTCATTTGGTAGTGCGCTACCCTGTTGCCGCTCCACTGACTTTCGGGAAACCATCATGAACCATCGCGCAACACATGCCAGCGCTTCTTTTGCACGCAAATTCCTCGTGGCCTTGAGCGGGCTGTGGGTTTTTCTGGGCTTTTCCGCTGCTTTCGCGGAAGAGGTCGTCAATCTCTATTCGGCGCGGCATTATGAGTCGGACAAGACGCTCTACGCGCTCTTCGAAAAGGAAACCGGCATCAAGGTAAACGTGGTGAGCGCCAACGCGCCTGAACTCATCGAGCGCATCAAGCGCGAGGGCGAGGTGACGAGCGCGGATCTTTTCCTCACCGTCGATGGCGGCGTGCTGAATACCGCCAGGAACGCGGGCATCCTGCAAGCCATTTCCTCGCCGCTTGTCCTGCAAAACGTGCCTGCCGCCCTACGTGACCGTGAAAACCACTGGATCGGCCTTACCACCCGCGCCCGCGTCATCGTTTATTCCAAGGCACGGGTTCGGCCTGAGCAGCTTTCCACCTATGAAGACCTGGCTTCCCCAAAATGGAAAGGCAGGATTGTGGCGCGCCCTTCCTCTTCCCTTTACGACCAATCTCTGCTCGCTTCGCTGATTGCCCTGAATGGCGAGGAGAAGGCGCGGGCCTGGGTCAAGGGCATCGTAGCGAATTTCGCACGCCCGCCCAAAGGGAACGACCGCGCGCAGGCAAAAGACATCGCCGCCGGAGTGGGTGACGTGGCGCTGATGAACACCTATTACATCGGGCAGATGTTGAATGCCAAAGATCCGGAGGAAGTCCGCGCGGCACAGGAAGTTGGCCTCTTCTTTCCCAACCAGGCCACTACTGGTACGCATCACAACATCAGCGGCGTGGCGCTGACGAAACACGCGAAGAACCGGGCGAACGCCATTCGCTTCATCGAGTTTCTGACCAGCGTTCCGGCGCAGGAGCGGTTCTCCACCGACAACTATGAATTCCCAACGAACCCGAAGGCCAAAAAGCACCCGCTTCTGGAAAGCTGGGGCGCGTTCAAGGCGCAGGATGTCGATTTTTCCAGTTTGAGCGTGCATAACGCCAGCGCCATCCGCCTCTTCGCCGAAGGGGGATGGAAATAAGAGCGGCTTTGCTCCGCCGGGGATTTGGCAACGGCTGGACGGCGATCCGCGCATTTTCCTTCCTGTGCGTACTCCTGCCGTTTCTGGCGCTTGCGAGTGGACTTTTTTCCCCGCCCGGCGAGCACTGGCCCTATGTGCGCGATCACCTGCTGTGGGCCTATTGCACGGAAACGCTTGTCGTTACGCTGGGCGCGAGTGCGTTTGCCGGGGCGCTCGGTGTGAGTCTTGCCTGGAGCGTGAGTCTGTACGATTTTCGTGGTCGCCGTTTCTTCGATCTGGCGCTCGTGCTGCCACTGGCCATTCCCCCCTACATCGCCGCCTACGCCTATGAAGGGTTGCTGGGCTACACCGGCGTCATCCAGGTTTTTTTCCGCGATCACTTCGACATTTCCCTCGCGCGCCTTACTACGGAAATCCCGGCGCAGGCTTGGGCTATCTGGATTTTCGGCGTGACGCTCTTTCCCTACGTCTATCTCCTCTCCCGCGCCTTCCTGCGCCACCAGAGTGCGGCGATTTTCGAGAACGCCCTCCTCTTGGGCGGTCGCGCGCGTCTTTTCTGGCGCGTGGGGCTGCCGCTTCTCTGGCCCTCGGCAACGGCGGGCGTCATTCTCGTCTGTCTCGAAGTATTGAACGATTTCGGCGTTTCCAGCCACTATGGGCTGACCACCTTCACCACGGCCATCTTCGCCGCCTGGTTCGGCATGGGGGACGCGGACACGGCCATCCGGCTGGCGCTGATTCTGCTCGCTCTCGTTTTCTTCGTGCTGCTCGTCCGCAAGGCGTTGCACAACGCCCGGCGTTACCACGTCGTTTCCAGTCAGGAAAAATGGCTTTCCCTCCACCGTCTCCGGGGATTCCCCCAGGCGGGCGTCCTGCTCTTCTGCGGCCTCGTTTTTCTGGCCGGATTCCTCGCGCCCCTGTTGCAAATGCTCCACTGGCTGCGCTTGAGCTGGCGGGGCGCGTTCACCGCCGATTTGGGATATGCCCTTCTCTATACCCTGGGCGTGTCGGGCGCGGCGGCCCTTTGCGTGATGATTGCGGCCACCGGCACAGTCAATGCCAACCGACTGTTCAAAAACCGGCTTTCCGCGCCGCTCTCCCAAGGCGCGACGCTGGGGTACGCGATTCCCTCGGCGGTGCTCGCCATCGGGGCCATCAGTTTTTTCACCGGCGCGGATCGTTGGCTCGCCTCATGCTTCCCCTTCCTGCCGGAACGTTTTTTGAGCATGAGCAGCTTTCTCCTGGTCTTTGCCTATGGCATCCGTTTTTTCAGCATCGGCTACCAGTCGGTGGAAGCGGGCTTTGCCAAGATCGGCAACGTGTATACCGAAGCCTCGCGCACCTTGGGCCGGGGTGTCAGCGCCACCTTTTTCCGGGTGGATCTTCCCATGATCCGCCACGCCCTTCTGGGCGGTTCCGCGCTCGTCTTCATCGACATCCTGAAAGAACTGCCGTTGGGCCTCCTGCTGCGTCCCTTCAACACGGAAACCCTGGGGACGCTGGTTTATCACTTCGCCAACAACGAGGCACTGGAGGAAACCGCGCTGCCTTCCCTGTGCATCGTGTTTTTCGGAGCAGCCTTTCTTCTGCTGACAAAGCTTGGAGAAAAAGGAGAAGAAAAGCGTGTTTCTGGAAATTGACAATCTGTATTTCTCCTATCCGGGCAAGCATCGTCCCTGGATACTCGAGGGCTACCGTTTCGGCATGGAAGCCGGGGAAAAGGTAGGCATCTCCGGCCCCAGTGGTCAGGGAAAAAGCACCTTGTTGCGCCTGATCGCAGGTCTGGAACGTCCGCAAAAAGGCCAGATCGTCATCGATGGGGAAATCGTGACCAGCGCGGAGCATGACGTCACGCCGGAAGCGCGGCAGGTGGGCATGGTATTTCAGGATTACGGCCTTTTTCCACACATGACGGTCGCGCAGAACATTGCCTATGGACTCTGGCGGCTCGATAAAAAAGCGCGGCGCGAACGGCTGGAAACCATGCTGGAACTCACCCGCATGCAGGCATTTTCCACGCGCTATCCCTATGAAATCAGCGGCGGACAACAACAGCGGGTCGCCCTTGCCCGCGCCCTTGCGCCCAACCCCAAACTCCTGCTACTGGACGAACCCCTGAGCAATCTGGACGCCAGTCTGAAAGTGGAAATCCGCAGGGAAATGCGCGAACTCATGGAACAAAGCCAGGTCACCTGCCTTTTCGTTTCTCACGATCTGGATGACCTCCACGCGGTGTGCGAGCGCGTCGTGCGGGTGGGGGCCGCATGATCGGACGGCCCAGCACCTGAAGCGTCCAGCCCAACCTCAGTCCAGCAGAATCAGGTTGTTCCGGTGGATCAGCTCAGGTTCCTGGATATAACCCAGCAGCCCTTCGATTTCACCGGAAGTGTGGCGAAGAATGCGGCGGGATTCAGAAGCGCCATAATTGACCAGGCCGCGCGCGATTTCCCTGCCATCCGGCGCGACACAACCAACCGCCGCGCCGCGCCCAAACTCGCCTGTCACGGCAATTGCCCCAACCGGCAAAAGACTGCCGCCCGCGCGCAGCGCCTTGCAGGCGCCGGCATCCAGATAAATCTGTCCGGCGGTTTGCAGATGATCGGCAAGCCACTGTTTTTTCGCGGCGAGCGGCGCGGTTCTGGAAACCAGCAGGGTACCAATGGACTCCCCCGCCGCCAGACGCGCGATCACTTCCGGCTCGCGGCCACTGGCGATTACCGTCGCCGCACCGCTCCTTGCCGCGCGTCTGGCCGCCAGAACCTTGGTCAACATCCCGCCCGTGCCCATTGCCGTCCCCGCGCCTCCCGCCATGGCTTCCAGTTCCGGGCTGCCTGCCACGGCCTCCGTCACCAGCGTCGCCTCGGGATGCTTGCGCGGATCCGCCGTATACAAACCCGGCTGGTCGGTAAGAATCACAAGGGCATCCGCTTCCACCGCGTTGGCAACCAGCGCCCCCAGCGTATCGTTATCGCCAAACCTGATTTCATCCGTCACCACGGTATCGTTTTCGTTGATGACGGGCACCGCGCCCAATTCCAGCAGGGCCGCCAGCGTGGAGCGGGCATTCAGGTAGCGGGTGCGGTCGGCAAGGTCGGCATGGGTGAGCAGGATTTGCGCGGTATGCACGCCATGCGCAAAAAAGGCTTCCCGGTAGATTTGTGCCAGACCCATTTGCCCAACGGCAGCACAGGCCTGCAATTCCCGTAATTCACGCGGACGCTTCTCCCAGCCCAGGCGCTGCATTCCGCAGGCAACCGCGCCAGAGGAAACGAGCAGGATTTGCCGCCCCGCCTTTTGCAGGCCGACAATCTGCCGCGCCCAATCATGGATGGCATCCAGCGCCACGCCGCGCCCATTGCCGGCAATGAGCGCCGAACCAACCTTGATGACGAGACGCTGCGCGTTTTTCAGTAAGGATGTCATGGCGATTCAGAAATTTTTACGGCGATTGCACCTGAGCATCCGCGTTACGTCCGGCCTCGGCCTCCTCGCCCGCCGCCGCGCGTTCCTGCGCCAGGGTTTCCAGAAAGGTCATCACCTGTGTCGTGACCGCCTTGCAGCCTTCGCCGGAAATGGCGGCGATGGAAAAACACGGCGCGGCAAAAGCGGTGGCCGCACGGTAGGCAGCAAGAAAAGCCTCCACGCGGTCTGCGCGCTCGGCTTCGGGAATCAGATCCAGCTTGTTGAGCAGCAACCAGCGCGGTTTGGCCGCCAGCGCCGGGTCATAGCCTTCCAGTTCCCGGACGATGGCAATGGCATCCGCAACCGGATCGGCCTCCGGGTCAAAGGGAGCGAGATCGACCAGATGCAAAAGCACATGTGTGCGTTGCAGATGTTTCAAAAAGCGGAACCCCAGCCCCGCGCCTTCGGAAGCGCCCGCGATGAGACCGGGCACATCGGCGATCACAAAAGAACGTTCGCTATCCACCCGCACGACACCCAGATTGGGATGCAGGGTGGTAAAGGGATAATCCGCCACCTTGGGTCTTGCCGCCGAGACCGCGCGAATAAACGTGCTCTTGCCCGCGTTCGGCAGCCCCAGCAAGCCCACGTCGGCCAGCACTTTCAGTTCCAGACGTAATTCAAATTCTTCGCCCGGTTCCCCCTTGGTGCATTTGCGCGGCGCGCGATTGACGCTGGATTTGAAATGCAGATTGCCCAGACCGCCCTTGCCGCCCCGCGCGAGTAGAACCCGCATTCCGTCACGCGGCAGATCGGCAAGTGCTTCCTCGCTGTTGAGGTCATAGACGGCAGTGCCTACCGGCACGCGCAATGTGATGTCCTCGCCGCCCGCGCCATAGCAGTCCGCGCCACGCCCGTTCTCGCCGCGCTGCGCCAGAAACTTGCGGGTATAGCGGTAATCCACCAGGGTGTTGAGATTGCGATCCGCTTCCATGTAGATGCTGCCGCCACGCCCGCCGTCGCCGCCGTCCGGCCCGCCCATGGGCACGTATTTCTCGCGCCGGAATGAAGCAACGCCGTTGCCGCCGTCGCCAGCCTTGATGTAAATCTTCGCTTCGTCGATAAATTTCATGGTCGGATCGGACAGTTCGCCCGGATAAAAACTCAGGCTTCCAGCGCCGCGAAAACGCGGGCGGTGATGTCCGCCACACTGCCGACGCCCGCCACCTTGCGCACGCGGGGCGCGTTCGCGTCCTGCGTTGCCCAGTCATGATAGAAGGCCACCAGCGGCTCGGTTTGCGCGTGATAAACCGCCAGCCGCTTTTGCACGGTTTCCTTGCGGTCATCCTCGCGCTGCACGAGGTCTTCGCCGGTGGCGTCGTCTTTGCCTGCCACTTTCGGTGGATTGAATTTCACATGATAGCTGCGCCCGGAAGCCGGATGCACCCGCCGTCCCACGATGCGTTCCACGATGTCCGCGTCTGGAATATCGACTTCCACGACCACATCCAGCGCCACGCCTGCCGCCTTCAGAGCCTCGGCCTGCGGAATGGTGCGGGGAAACCCATCCAGAAGATACCCCCTGGCACAATCGGCGGCCTTCAGGCGTTCCTGCACCATGCCGATGATGACAGCATCTGGCACCAACCCGCCCGTATCCATGTATTTTTGGGCTTCCAACCCCAGAGGACTGCCCGCCTTCACCTGCGCGCGCAACATGTCGCCTGTGGAAATTTGCGGAATACTGTATTTTTCCGCGATGAATCTGGCCTGTGTGCCTTTGCCCGCGCCAGGCGCGCCCAGCAGTATCAGTCGCATGATGTGCTTTCTGTCGTTCTCTTGGAGGAAAATAAAACATCCAGAGCAATTCTGGGAAATCAAGAATTTTACCGCAAAGCCTGTCTTTACGCCTTTTCCGAAAATTCCCCCAGCAAAAATCAGCGACAGCCCTTCAGGGATGTCGCTGATTTTTGCTGGATTTACCGGCGCAGGCTTCTATGTTTTGCAAGTGGTTGTGCTGAGTAGACGCGGTGGTGTCGACTGCGGATGATTTCACCGTTTTCAGAGTCGAAAATATCGGATCGGATGAAGCCAAACCCGATATTTTGTGGGCCATCAACGCGGTAACAGCGTCTTGCCCATCAAAAAGGCATCCACTGCCCGCGCGCACTGGCGGCCTTCGCGGATGGCCCAGACGATGAGCGACTGGCCGCGCCGGGTGTCGCCTGCGGCGAAGACCCTGGGGACGCTGGTCTTGTAGGCATCGACGCCTTCCGTCGTGGCGCGGGCGTTGCCGTGCGCATCCTTGTCCACGCCGAAAGCGTCGAGCAGGGCGGGGACAGGGTGCAGAAACCCCATTGCCAGAAAAACCGCGTCACAGGGTAGTTCAAATTCACTGCCTGCCACTTCCGTCATTTTGCCGTCCTGCCATTCGACACGCACGGCTTTTACGGCTTTCACGCAGCCCTTGCCGTCGTCGATGAAAGCCTTGGTCATCACCGAAAATTCGCGGCGGGTGTCACCTTCCCTGTGCGAGGAGGAGGTGCGCAATTTCAGGGGCCAGTACGGCCAGGTCAGCGCCTTGTCTTCCGCCACTGGCGGCTGTGGCATCAATTCAAACTGGGTGACGGAGGCCGCGCCGTGACGGTAGCTGGTGCCCACGCAGTCCGCGCCGGTATCGCCACCACCGATCACGAGTACGTGTTTGCCCCGTACCTGCACGGGATTTTTCACGCCCTGCTGCACTTCGCGGTTTTGCGGAATCAGGAATTCCAGCGCGGCGTAAATGCCTTTTGACTCGCGCCCCGGAACCGGCAGGTCGCGCGGCACTTCGGAACCAGCGGCCAGCACTACCGCATCGAATGTCTTGTTCAGTTCGGCGGCGGAAATCACGGTGGACGCCTCGTCGGCAACCCCATTGGGCAGCGCCTTGTCGCCGATCAGGGTCTGCGTCTTGAAGCACACGCCTTCGGCTTCCATCTGCTTGACCCGACGGTCGATCACGGCGGCTTCCAGCTTGAAGTCGGGAATGCCAAAGCCCAGAAGACCGCCAATGCGGCTGTTTTTCTCGAACACCGTCACCGCGTGTCCGGCGCGCGCCAATTGCTGCGCGGCAGCGAGACCCGCAGGGCCGGAACCGACGATGGCGACTTTTTTGCCCGTGCGCACGGGCGCGGGTTGCGGCTTGATCCAGCCTTTTTCCCAGCCCTTGTCGACGATGGCGTGCTCGATCGACTTGATGCCCACTGGCGCGGCGTTGATGCCCAACGTGCAGGCCGCCTCACAGGGGGCAGGACAAACGCGCCCGGTAAAGTCGGGGAAGTTGTTGGTGGAATGCAATACCGCCAGCGCCTTTTCCCATTCGCCCTTGAAGACAAGATCGTTCCAGTCGGGGATGACATTGTGCAACGGGCAACCGTTGTGGCAGAAGGGCACGCCGCAATCCATGCAGCGCGCGCCCTGGGTTTGCGCTTCGGTCTCCGTCAGGGTCTTTACGAACTCGCGGTAATGTCCGCGCCGGGTCTCCGGGGCTTCGCAGGTTTCTTCCACCCGTTCAAATTCGAGAAATCCGGTCGGCTTGCCCATTATGCGGCCTCCTTTTTTGCGCTCGCGGCGAGTTCCGTCAGGGCGCGGCGATATTCATTCGGGAAAACCTTGACGAATTTTTCCCGGCTCTTCTCCCAGTCCGCCAAAAGGTTTTTGGCGTGGGCACTGCCGGTTGCCCCGGCATAGCGGTGGATCAGATCCTTGAGTTGCGCCTCGTCCGTCGCGTCACGGTGCAGGAAATCCGTTTGCGCTTCGGCGGGCACAACCGCTTCCAGCGCCACCTGGGCAAGGTTGCAACGTTCGCGGAAGCTGCCATCCGCATCGTAAACATAGGCGATGCCGCCGGACATGCCTGCCGCGAAGTTGCGCCCGGTTTGCCCCAGCACCACCACGGTGCCGCCGGTCATGTATTCGCAGCCGTGGTCGCCCACGCCTTCGATGACCGCCGTCGCGCCGGAATTGCGCACGCAGAAACGTTCGCCGCCAACGCCCGCGAAGAAGGCTTCCCCTTCCGTCGCGCCATACATCACGGTATTGCCGACGATGATGTTGCCCGGCAGTTCTCCCCGGAAATCCGGGTGCGGCTTCACCACGATGCGTCCGCCCGCCAGCCCCTTGCCGACGTAATCATTGCCTTCGCCGGTCAGTTCCAGGGTGACGCCTCTGGCGAGGAAAGCGCCAAAGCTCTGCCCTGCCGTGCCGGTCAGGACGACGCGGATGGTGTCGTCCGGCAACCCCGCCGCGCCGTAGCGCCGCGCCACCTCGCCGGAAAGCATCGCGCCCACCGTGCGGTTGATGTTCTTCACCGGCAGTTCGATCACCACGTTCTCGCCCTGTTCCAGCGCGGCTCTGGCTTTGGCGAGCAATTGCACGTCCAGCGCCTTGTCGAGATTGTGGTTTTGCGTGTCGGTATGCAGACGCCCCACTTCAACGCCTGCCTCCGGCAACTGGAATACACGGGAAAAATCCAGTCCCTTCGCCTTCCAGTGGTCGATTCCGGCGCGCTTTTCCAGAAGATCGGAACGGCCAATCAGGTCGTCGAATTTGCGGATGCCCAGTTGCGCCATGATTTCGCGCACTTCCTCGGCGACGAAGAAGAAATAATTGACCACGTGTTCCGGCTGGCCGGAGAAGCGCCGACGCAGCACCGGGTCCTGGGTGGCAACGCCAACCGGGCAGGTGTTCAAATGGCATTTGCGCATCATGATGCAGCCTTCCACCACCAGCGGCGCGGTGGCAAAGCCAAATTCATCCGCGCCCAACAACGCGCCGATCACCACATCGCGCCCTGTCTTCATCTGCCCGTCGACCTGTACCCGTACCCGCGAGCGCAGCCGGTTCAGCACCAGCGTCTGCTGCGTTTCGGCCAGACCCAGCTCCCAGGCGGAACCGGCGTGCTTGATGGAGGCAATGGGCGAAGCGCCTGTGCCGCCGTCGTGCCCGGAGATCACGAGGTGATCGGCCTTGGCCTTGGTCACGCCCGCCGCAACGGTGCCGACACCGACTTCGGCCACGAGTTTCACCGAGATGCTGGCTTGCGCGTTGACGTTTTTCAGGTCGTGAATCAATTGCGCCAAGTCTTCAATGGAATAAATGTCGTGGTGCGGCGGCGGTGAAATGAGGGTGACGCCCGGCACTGAATGGCGCAGGAAGCCGATGTATTCGGAAACCTTGTGCCCTGGCAGTTGCCCGCCCTCGCCGGGTTTCGCCCCCTGCGCCATCTTGATCTGAATCTGGTCGGCGTTGACCAGGTATTCGGTGGTCACGCCAAAGCGCCCGGAAGCCACCTGCTTGATGGCGGAACGCAGGGAATCGCCTTCCTTGAAGGTGTAATCGCGTTCGATGCGGTTTTTGCCAATCACCTCCGCAAGCGTCTGTCCCGCCTTCAGGGGTTTGAAGCGCCGCGCGTCTTCGCCGCCTTCGCCGGTATTGGATTTGCCGCCAAT
>JAISWQ010000175.1 GCA_031271025.1 Zoogloeaceae bacterium
AAAAACTCCTGCTACGGTGGCTACGTCAACACGCTGTGTTTGCGTAGCTTTGCGAATCCTCTGCCGGGAGGGGAAAGTGACTTGCATGATGAATGCTCCCAAAAGGTGGTCGAACATGAGAAAAAACGGTACTCGCCGTGAGAAGGATTCATACGTGAGCTTCCTGCAAGCCGGAAACCTGCGCGCCAACTTTATATAAATCAATGCGTTGAGCGCAGCGCCAGCACAAAAAGCACGGTATTTCCGGAGTTTTGCAGGCAGAACATATGATATTGATTCTCAATATGCACCGCGAGTGTGCGGAATATAACCCAAAATTCGAACAGGGTGAATTTTTCACGATCGAAGGGGGTAATCGAAAGTGGCGAGTGGCGGATACGCCTCTCGTCATTGCCGCGCCGCTGCGTGCATTGCTTGTGACGGTGAAGGGAAGGCAGCGCCAGGGAAAGTCAGGGACTATGAACGGACTTTCAGAGCGCCGCGCCAATGGCGTAGCGCGCCAGCCATGTCTTGAGCGGCGTCAGTTTGTCGGTCAGGGAAAATCCGGCGTTGCGCAGACCGGCGAGGGGCGCGGAAGGTGCGCGAAAGAGGCGGCGCAGGGCATCTGTCGCGGTTTGCAGGAAGAGAATCTCTTCGCGTCGATCGCGCTGGTAGCGGCGCAAAAAGGCTTCCTCGCCGATGTCCTGCCATTCTGGCGCGGTGCGCAGGCGTTCTGCCAGAACACGGGCATCCTGAAAGCCCAGATTGACGCCATGCCCGGAAAGCGGATGAATGCCATGTCCCGCGTCGCCGACCAGCGCAATCCGGTGCGCCACGAGACGCGGCACGCGAATCAGCCGGAGCGGAAAAGCGGCCGCCGGTGTCAGCGTTTTCAACGCGCCCAGCGCATGGCCGCCCGCTGCGGCCACCCGTTCCGCCAATCCGGTTTCCGGCAGGGCCAGGAGTTCTGCCGCCTGCGCGTCTGGTGTCGCCCAGACGATGGAGACGCGCTGGTCAGGCAGGGGCAGCCAGGCGAGCACGCCGTCATTGCGGAACCACTGGCGGGCACTGTTTCCATGTGGTTTTTCCGTTGCAAAATTGGCGACGACCCCTTGTTCGTGATAGGGCGTGCCGAGGGCTTCCAGACCCGCTGCGCCACGTACCCAGGAATCCCGCCCATCCGCGCCGACGATGAGACGCGCGGAAAGTGCCTGTCCATCGGCAAGGGTCAGGTTTGCCGCCGCTTCGCTGAAGTCCAGATGTTGCGGCCGGGCAGGGCAAAAGCGGGTCAGATTACGTTGCCGTTTCAGGTTTTCCCACAGTTCGCAGGCGATACGCGAGGATTCCAGCACCCAGCCCAGTTCCGGTACGCCGGTTTCAGCGGCGGAAAAACAGAGCCGCCCGCCCTTGTCGCCCGCAACCTCCATCGTTTCAATGGGAGCGATGCGGGATGCTTCCAGGTGTTCCCAGACGCCGATGTCGCCCAGAAAGCGGGCGTTGGCAGGACTGATGGTGTAAATGCGGGGATCCCAGCCGGAAGCGCAAACAGGCGGAACCGCTTCTACCAGCGCAATGGAAAGCGGCGTGTCACGCAGGGCGACAGCAAGACTTGCGCCTGCCAGACCGCCGCCAAGGATGATGAGATCGAACATGCAGGAAAATCCGCGAAAAGTTGCGAAAAGCCGGAATTCAGGCCGCAAGTGTCGACAACAGGCGCTCATGAATGCCGCCAAAGCCGCCGTTGCTCATGACCAGAATCTGGTCGCCGGGACGCGCCCTGGCGACAACGGCGGCAATCAGGGCGTCCATATCCGCGAAACTCGCCCCCTTTTCACCCAGCGGCGCAAGCGCGGCGTTGGCATCCCAGCCCAGATCGTGACGATAGCAGAACACGGCGTCCGCCTCGCGGAGACTTTCCGCGAGACGGTCTTTCAGGGAACCCAGCTTCATGGTGTTGGAGCGCGGCTCCAGTACCGCCAGAATGCGGGCGTTGCCCACCTTGCGCCGCAAGCCGGCCAGCGTCACGGCAATCGCGGTGGGATGATGGGCGAAATCATCATAGACCGTCACCCCTGCCGCCTCGCCGCGTTTTTCCAGTCTTCGCTTGACGTTGTGGAAATCGGCAAGCGCCGCCATGCCCGCTTCCAGCGTCACCCCGGCATGGCACGCCGCGAGCAGCGCCGCGCAGGCGTTGGCGCGGTTGTGTGTCCCTGTCAGCGTCCAGCGCGAACGGGATATTTCCGTTGTGCCCTGCATCAGCACGAGTTCGCCGGATACATCATCCCCCTGCATGTGAAAACCGCCAACGTCGTCGAAATACTGCACCGGCGTCCAGCAACCCCGTGCCAGCACACGCTTGAGACTGGCTTCGTTCGCGTTTGCCACAATGAGGCCAGAGGCGGGGAGGGTACGTACCAGATGGTGAAATTGCCGCTCGATCGCGGCAAGATCGGGGAAGATGTCGGCGTGATCGTATTCCAGGTTGTTCAGGATGGTGGTTCTGGGGCGGTAATGGATGAACTTGGAACGCTTGTCGCAGAATGCGGTATCGTACTCGTCGGCTTCCATGACGAAGAAAGGGGACGCGCCCAAACGGGCGGAAACGCCAAAATCAAGGGGGACGCCGCCGATGAGAAAGCCCGGTTTTTTTCCGTTGGCTTCCAGAATCCAGGCCAGCATGGCGGCCGTCGTCGTCTTCCCGTGCGTACCGGCCACGCCCAGAACCCAACGCCCTTGCAGGACATGCCCGGCCAGCCACTGCGGGCCGGAAACATAGGGCGCACCGTCATCGAGAATAGCTTCCAGCAGGGGATTGTCGCGCGAAATGGCGTTGCCGACCACGAAGACATCCGGTTTCAGGGCAAGCTGTCCGGCGTCGTAGCCCTCGCTCAGGGGAATGCCACTGGCACGTAATTGATCGCTCATCGGGGGGTAAACATTGGCGTCGCAGCCGGTGACGCGATGCCCGGCCTGTACCGCCAATTGTGCCAATCCGCCCATGAACGTGCCGCAAATTCCCAGAATATGAAGGTGCATGATGGTTTCCTGAGACACTTCCCCGTACAATCGAAGGTCGGATTTTACCGGAAGCCTTGCACCCGTGCCTCTTTCCCGCTCTTCCCGCCCGCCGCGTCGCGGCCGTTGCGATGCCGCCGCTTCCCGTATCGCGGGAGCGGCGGCGCGTCTGATGGCGCAGGATGGCATTGCCGATCCCGCGCTTGCCAAGAAAAAAGCGGCGCGGCAACTGGGCTTGCCGGAGAATGCCCCTTTGCCGGACGATGCGGAAGTGACGGCGGAATTGCGGCTCTATCAGGCGCTCTACCAGCACGAAACACAACCGGCGCAGTTGGCGGCATTGAGGGCGGAGGCCGCGCGGCTCATGGCTCTGCTGGAAGTCTTTCATCCCTATCTCACCGGCGCGGTGCTGGAGGGCACGGCAGGCGCGTTTTCCGCCATTGATCTCATGTTGTTCGCCGACAGCGCCAAGGAAGTGGAAATCTTTCTGCTCAATCGGGGTTTCTCCTTTGAAAACCGCGTACCGCGCCACGAACGGGCGGAGGCGGCGCTTTGCCTTTCCACCCCGGCGGCGGAAGCACTTTTGCTGATTTTCCCGCCCCAGTTGGAGCGCCAGCGTTTTCATCACCGTGATGGACGTCCGCACGAACGCGCCAATATGGCGCAGATGCGGGCGCTGTTGGAGAAAACGCCATGCGCCTGAAAATTTTCACCTTGGCGGTTTTCTCCTTCCTGCTTTGGCAGGGCGCGTCGCCTGTCGCGGCGGAACCGGGTCTCGCCAGCACCGAAGCACCTGCCCCGAATCGCCTGTGGGAACTTTCTTTTCCTGACCTTCAGGGCAACCAAGTGACGCTGGCGCGCTGGCGCGGGCAGGCGTTGCTGGTGAATTTCTGGGCGACTTGGTGCGCGCCTTGCCGCGAGGAACTGCCCGTCCTTTCCCGCCTGCATACGGAATTTCAGGGGGAAAAGGTGCAATTTGTCGGGATCGCCCTGGATTCCGCAGCGAACGTTCAGGCTTTTGCCGATAAAAACCCTTTGAGTTTTCCTCTGCTCGTGGATGCGGAACAGGCGGCGATGGTCTTGTTCCCGGCTTTGGGAAATCCGGCCGTGGGCGTGCCGTTTACCGTCCTGCTGGATGGCGAGGGGCGCATCGTGGCGCGTCAGGTCGGGCGTTTGCCGGAGGCGCAGCTTGTGCTCTGGTTGCGGCGCTTGCCGTGACAAACCGGCGCATATTCGGCGAACATGCGGCGATTTACTGGCAAATCCGCAGTGAAAAATTTCGCCTGGAACGGCGGGATGCGCCAAAAGCTGGACAAATGCCGTTTGTTTGCGGCACACTCACGTCCTTATGACCAAGCCAAAAACTTCCCGCCAGGCAGCCAGACCCAAATTGCTGGTATTGCATGGGCCGAATCTCAATCTGCTGGGCACACGCGAGCCGCAGCATTACGGCACAGTGACGCTGGCAGACATCAATCTGGCGCTGGCGCGTCGCGCCGAATCTGCCGGCGTGGATCTGGAGGCGTTCCAGAGCAACCACGAAGGCGCGCTGATTGAACGGATTCACGCCGCGGGCGCCGAGGGAATTGGCGCCATCATCCTCAATCCCGCGGCCTGGACGCATACCAGCGTCGCCATCCGGGACGCCCTTGCCGCCGTGATGATTCCCTTTGTGGAAGTGCATCTTTCCAATGTTCATGCGCGCGAGCCGTTCCGGCAACATTCCTTTTTTTCCGATCTCGCGCTGGGCGTCATTACCGGGCTGGGGCATCAGGGTTATCTGCTGGCGCTGGAGTTCCTGCTCGATAAATTTCATGCGGACGCCTGACCCGGACAGTCAAATCCAATCCTTCGCCGAAAGCCTGCTTTTACAACCTCTTTTTCCGGCAAGCGCCGCAGCCATCCCTTGCGTCCGTTTTGCCGCATTTCAGGAGCCATACAATGGATCTGCGCAAACTCAAGAAACTGATTGACCTGGTACAGGAATCCGGAATTTCCGAACTGGAAGTCACCGAAGGCGAAGAAAAGGTGCGGATCGCCAAATTTGCGCCCACTGGCGCGGCGGCCTACGCGCCCCTGCCTGTCAACTATGCCGCCGTGCCGGGGGGCGTCCCCGCTTCTTCGGTGAATCTGGAAGATGAAGAGGAGGAGGAACCCGAAGGCCATGTGGTGAAATCGCCCATGGTGGGGACTTTCTACCGTTCGCCCTCGCCGGGCGCCAATGCTTTTGTCGAAACCGGGCAGAGTGTCAAGGCGGGGGATACGCTCTGCATCATCGAGGCAATGAAACTCCTGAATGAGATCGAGGCCGACGCTTCCGGCATCATCAAGGAAATTCTGGTGGAAAATGGACAGCCGGTGGAATTTGGCGAACCCTTGTTCATCATCGGCTGACGGGTGACGCTCATGTTTGAAAAAGTTCTCATCGCCAATCGTGGCGAAATTGCCCTGCGGGTACAGCGTGCCTGCCGGGAGATGGGCATCAAGACCGTTGTCGTCTATTCCGAAGCCGACCGCGACAGCAAATATGTCATGCTGGCGGATGAAGCCGTGTGCATCGGCCCTGCCGCTTCCGCGCAAAGCTATCTCAACATGCCGGCCATCATCTCAGCGGCGGAAGTCACCGACGCGCAGGCCATTCACCCCGGTTACGGTTTTCTTTCCGAAAACGCTGATTTTGCCGAGCGGGTGGAATCCTCCGGTTTTGTTTTCATTGGCCCCAGAGCCGATACCATCCGCCTCATGGGCGACAAGGTTTCGGCCAAGAACGCGATGAAGGCGACCGGGGTGCCCTGTGTGCCGGGATCGGAGGGCGCGTTGCCGGACGACCTGAAGGAAGTGGCGAAGATCGCCAGGCGCGTTGGCTACCCAATCATCATCAAGGCGGCGGGCGGCGGCGGCGGACGCGGGATGCGGGTGGTGCACACCGAAGCGGCGCTGCCTTCCGCCGTCACCATGACGAAGACGGAAGCGCAAACGGCGTTTGGCAACCCGACCGTCTATATGGAAAAGTATCTGGAGAATCCGCGCCATGTGGAAATCCAGGTGTTGGCCGACCAGCACGGCAACGCCGTATATCTGGGCGAGCGCGATTGCTCCATGCAGCGCCGCCACCAGAAGGTGATTGAAGAAGCGCCAGCGCCGCTGATTCCGGCGCGGCTGACGGCGCGCATCGGCGAACGCTGCGCCGAAGCCTGTCGCAAAATCGGCTATCGCGGCGCGGGTACCTTTGAATTTCTCTATGAAAACAATGAATTCTATTTCATCGAGATGAATACGCGCGTGCAGGTGGAGCATCCGGTAACGGAACTCATCACCGGTATCGACATCGTGCAGGAACAGATCCGCGTTGCGGCGGGCGAAAAACTGCGCATCAGGCAACGCGATGTGGTCTTGCGCGGACACGCGATCGAATGTCGCATCAACGCCGAAGATCCCTACACGTTCGTGCCTTTTCCCGGCAAGATCGAGATGTATCATCCGCCCGGCGGCCCCGGTATCCGGTTTGATTCGCACATCTATCAGGGTTACACCGTCCCGCCCTATTACGATTCGATGATCGCCAAGGTGATCGCCTATGGCGATACCCGCGAGCAGGCAATTCGCCGGATGCGGATTGCGCTTTCGGAAATGGGGATCGGCGGGATCAAGACCAATATTCCGCTGCATCAGGAATTGATGCAGGACGCGCGTTTCGTCAAGGGTGGCGTCAGCATTCATTATCTGGAACAGCGCCTGGCGGACAAGGGCGAGGTCAAGCGTTAATCATGGCCTGGGTCAGCCTCTCCTTCCTGACGGACGCGGCGCACGCCGATCCGCTCTGCGATGCCCTGCTGGAGGCTGGGGCGCTTTCCGCCAGCGTGGAAGACGCCGACGCGAACACGCCTGACGAGCAGCCGCGTTTCGGCGAACCGGGCATGGAAAACGTGGCGGAAGGGCTGGCGGGCTGGGCGCGTTCCCGCGTTGTCGCGCTGTTTGCCGAAGACGCGCCGATCCGGCAGGCGCTGGAAGAGGCCGCCGCCGCGCTGGGATTGCCGCAAACGCCGGATTTCGCGCTGGCGCGAGTGGAGGAAGAAAATTGGGTGCAGAAAACCCAGGCGCAATTTGAACCCATCCAGATTTCCTCCCGTCTGTGGATTGTGCCGTCGTGGCGGGAAGCGCCCGATCCGGGGGCGATCAATCTCGCGCTGGACCCTGGCATGGCCTTTGGCACTGGTTCGCACCCGACAACGCGCCTTTGTCTGGAATGGCTGGAAAGAACGCTCCAGGGGGGCGAATGCCTGCTGGATTACGGCTGTGGTTCCGGCATTCTCGCCATTGCCGCCGCCAGACTGGGCGCGGCAAGGGTGGCGGGGGTGGATATCGATCCGCAGGCGGTTGCCGCCGCCCGCGCCAATGCGGAAAAAAACGGGGTGACGGCACGCTTCGAGGCGAGCGATACGCCGCTGCAAGGCCAGTATGACGTGGTCGTCGCCAACATTCTTGCCAATCCCCTGCGCGTGCTTGCGCCTGCCATCAGTGCCCATGTGCGCCCCGGTGGTCATCTGGCGCTTTCGGGCATTCTGGAAACGCAGGCGGACGATCTCATTGCTTTTTACGCGCCCTGGATTCCGCTGGTCGTGGCGGCGGAACGGGAAGGCTGGGTTTGTCTTGCTGGTGTCCGCCCATGTTCCTGACGCGCTGCCCGCATTGCCGGACGATATTTCGCCTGAACGAGGCGCAACTGCACGCTTGTGGCGGGCGGGTGCGCTGTGGCGCCTGCAAACAGGTGTTCAATGCGATAGAAAGCCTGTTGGCGGAAGATGCCGCGCGTTTTGCACACGCACATGCCGCCACGCCAGCCTCTGCGCCCGTACCGGCGACAGCCAGAACCGTACCGCCGCCGCCAGCACCTCCTGTTTCCCAGCCGCCACGCGCGCCCGCACCTGAATTCACGCCAACCCGCACGCTGTTTCTCACGCCGGATCCCGTGCCTGAGCCGAGTACGCCAAGCCGCGCGCCCGTCGCCGCGCCTTTTCCTCCAGCTACCGCTGTGCATCAAGCGCCGCAGCACGCGCCACATCAGGCTCCGCAGCGAATACCGCCAGCGGCTCCGCGTCTGCATTCCGAACCCCCTGTAACGCATTCCGTCCGGCCTGCGCCCGCGGCTGCGCTGGAAGCACAAAAAAAGGCGACCCCGGAAGAAGTGCGGCAACAGACGCTGGCGGCAGGGTTGCGCGCGCCCCGGAATACCCAGGAATTGCCCCGTTATTCCCCTTGGTCATCCTCCCTGCTGGATTCTCTGGGCGAAGAGGCGCGTTATCCGCTCTGGCCTTTTGCGGTCAGCGCCTTTGTGCTGGCGCTGGCGCTGGCACTCCAGAGCACCTATTTTTATCGGGGAGAACTGGGACGGCGCTTTGCCTTCGCGGCACAAATCAACCGGACGCTGGGGTTTGCCGTCCCTGCGCCGCGGCAAAAGGCACACATCAGTATCGAGGAATTCGACCTGAAAGCCGAGCGCGACCCGGCGCATCCAGAAGCCGAGCAAAGCTCGCGTCTGCGCCTCCTGGTCACATTGCGCAATGAGGCGTCCTACGCGCTTGCCTGGCCGCATCTGGAACTCACCCTGAGCGACCTCTATGGCGCGATTCTCGCGCGCAAGGTGCTCTCGCCCCAGGATTACCTGCCGCCCGGCTCGCCCAAAACCTTTCCCTCCGGCAATACGCCGGTACGCCTCCTGCTGGATCGCGGCAATCTGCCGACCACCAGCTATCAGGTGGATTATTTTTATCCCTGAATCCTGCGCGAGTACGCCATGCCTCTCTCTGCCCGGAATGCCCTCATCTGTGGTTCCATCGCTTACGACAACATCATGGTTTTTCCCGACCGCTTCAGGAATCACATCCTGCCGGAGAAAATCCACATCCTGAACGTGGCGTTTCTGGTGCCGGCGATGCGGCGGGAATTCGGCGGTTGCGCGGGCAACATCGCCTATAACCTCAAATTGCTGGGGGATGATCCGCTCATCATGGCAACCGTGGGCGACGATGCCGCGCCGTATCTGGAGCGTCTTGCCAGACTGGGGCTTGCCACCGCGCATGTGCGGCAGGTGCCCGATACCTTTACCGCGCAAGCCTTCATCACCACCGATTTGGATGACAACCAGATCACCGCTTTTCACCCCGGCGCAATGAGTTTTTCGCAGCAGAACCGGGTACAGGACGCCGCCGCCAGCGTGGGATTGGGGATCGTCGCGCCGGACGGGCGGGAAGGCATGTTGCAACATGCCCGCGAGTTTGCCGAGGCGAACATCCCTTTCATCTTTGACCCCGGTCAGGGTTTGCCGCTCTTCAATGGCGAGGAATTGCTGCATTTTCTGGCGCTTGCCGACTACGCCTGCATGAACGACTACGAGGCGCAACTGGCTGCCGAGCGCACCGGCCTTGCGGTGGCAGAACTGGCGGAGCAGGTCAGGGCGCTTGTCGTGACGCGCGGCGGCGATGGTTCCGACATTTATGCCGAAGGCGAAAAAATCAGTATCCGCTGTGCCGTGCCCAGGGCGCTGCTGGATCCCACCGGCTGCGGCGACGCCTACCGCGCCGGACTGATCCACGGCATCCTGAATGGCTGGGACTGGCAGAAAAGCGGACAACTGGCCGCGCTCATGGGGGCGTACAAGATCGAAAGCCAGGGGCCGCAAAACCACACCCCCAGCCGCGCGGAAATTGCCGAACGCTACCGCGCGGAATTTGGCGCACCACTCTGGTAACAAACGCGCGGAGCGAAGCGGATTCGGTTTTCAGAGACGGAAGGCCGCGACAGCCTGACCCGCTTTCTGCGCAATCTCCTGGAGCGTGTGCGCATTGGACGAAGTCTCCGCCGCCGCCGCGTTGTTCTCGTCCGTCATCTGCGCGATGGATTCCACATGCTTGGCAATCTCCTGGCTGGCTTGGCTCTGTTCCTTCAGCGCGTTGGAAATTTCCGTCACGGCTGTGGAAACCTTGCCGGCGTCTTCCTCGACCGAAGCCATTACCACCCCTGCGCTTTCTGCCAGATCCTTGCCAACGGAAACCTGCTCCACGACCTTTTGCATTTCCACTACCGCGTCGTTGGCAGATGTCTGGATCTTGCCGATCATGACGCCAATATCCACCGTGGATTGTGCCGTGCGTTCGGCCAGTTTTCGCACTTCGTCCGCCACCACAGCGAAACCGCGTCCCTGTTCGCCCGCGCGCGCCGCCTCGATGGCAGCGTTCAGCGCCAGCAGATTGGTTTGATCCGCCACTTCCTTGATGACCTGCACCACATCGGAAATCTGCTTGGATTCTTCGCCCAGTTCCGTGATGACCCGGCTCGCGTCGCCCACGGATTCCGCGATGGAAACCATTCCGGCGGAAGAACGATGAATGATGTCCCCGCCCTGCGCCGAACTGGCGCCAGCCTTGACTGCCTGTTGCTGCGCGTCGCCAGCGCTGCTGGAAACCGTGTTGATGGAGACCGTCATTTCTTCGACCGAAGCAGCCATCGCCGAGGTGGCGCTCGCCTGATTGGTGGAACTTTCCGCTACCTGTGTCGCGGCAGAGGAAAGGGAAGTCGCGGTGGAAAGCACGCCATCCACGCTGTTCTGAATACCGGACAGGGCAGTGTGTAGACTGGCACGCATTTTTTCCATCGACCCCAGCAGGCTGTTCTCGAATCCCGGAGCAACCGTGATCCGATGGCTCAGATCGCCCGTGGCAATTTGCGCCACCTGGCTTGCGACTTCGCTCGGTTCGCCCCCCAGTTCGCGGCGCACCTGACGAGCAATAAAGAACGCCAGCACGATGCTGGCAAGGGACGCGAGCACGATTACCACAAGGTTGATTGCGTCCGCCAGCGCGGCTTCTTCGACGCTTTTCTCATATTCCTCTTTCGCCACTTCGAGTTGCAACAGGATCAGTTCGGTGAATTTGTCCGACAGCGGCTCGATCGTCGGGTACAGCTCGGCGCGGATAAATTCGGCCAGTTGCTCGCCGTCACCGTCGCGCAGGATGTCCTTGAGGCGGTTGATCGGCCCGACACTGGCTGTGCGCAGTTTCTCTACCTCCGCGATCAGGAGCCGTTCCCTCTCCACCAACTCGGTGGCAAGATAGCCGCGCCACTTTGTGGCGATCTCGGCTTCCGCCTTCTCGATGCGCGCACGCGCGGTCGCGTAGTCGATGCTGCGGTTACGCGCCTTGTGGGACAGATCGACGATTTCCACCGCATAAAGATCAGCGATTTCCTTGATGTCTTTCAGCGGCACCACACGATCCTGGTAGACACGGTTCAGCGACTCCCCGGCGTCCTCCATGCCAATGTAACCACTTATGGCGATCGCCACCATGCCAAGCACGGAGACGCCGGTGACCATGAATATCTTGTGAACGAGTTTCATGTTTTTCCCCCTTCGTGATGATAGGACTGTAGTGTTTCATTCTGTTTGGAGCCTGACCCGGACATTTCACGAGTCAAGCTCCGGTTCAAGTGCCTGTTCGTTGTTCATGAAAACCTCTTTGGATTTTGCAGTGCCAGACGAGCAGGAAAACGGCATATGCATATGATGTTATCCTATCATATCTCATGTTTTGAACATCGTTCATTAGGCCATTGCGTGTGGCGGATGGGACGGATAATCCAGGAGGTTCCTGATTTTTTTTCATGGCTGTGCAAAGTGGGCAAAAAAAACGGCATATGCACGACGTCATCGTACCTATACCGTTGCGTACCTATACCGTTGTTGAAACAAAAAAACGCTGGGCGCGTTCAGTGTGAAACGATACCGAAAAATCTCCCAGGAAATGTACATGTCATAAAGCCTGACGCCTGACGCCTGACGCCTGACGCCTGACCAAGTACGTACATGATGAATAAAATCCACAAACCAAATGTGGTATTCATTATACATTTATGAGCGTCTGAAAACCAGAGCGATTACACTCTCTTCTCCTGGTTTCTGGCGCGTTTTTTCAGCCTGAATGCGTCGTGGAAGTTGATGCAAAGCTTGGATTTTCCCCGCTTTGACGTATTTTTTTCAGCACGGCAGTTGTCGAAAGCGCATGCAAAAAAGGAATGGAATGGACGGTGCCGCCACATTGCAGAACTTCTTTCGCGCCGACAATCTGTTCTATTGGCCAATCACCGCCCTTGACCAAAATGTCCGGCTGACAGGCAAGAATCGCCTGAAGCGGCGTATCTTCATCAAAGCTGCTGACCAGATCGACAGACTCCAGCGCCGCCAGCAGGGCGAGACGGTCGCACAGGGGATGAATGGGACGATCCGCGCCCTTTCCCTGCCGCCTGACCGAAGCATCTGAATTGACCAGCACGATCAGGGATGCGCCCAGCGCACGCGCCTGTGCCAGATAGGTTACATGTCCCCGATGAAGAATATCAAAACACCCATTGGTGAAAACGCGCGGCGCGGGTAAAGAAGCCGCGCGCCTTGCCAGTGCTTCCGGCAGGCAAATCTTGTTTTCAAAAAAAGGCGGCAGGGCAGGGGTCATGGTTGCTCCGTTCATGTGTCATCGTCGTTGTCATTTTTCGCATCTGCCCAAGCCTGATCCAGCACGCGCAGATGCGCCAGTTTTTCCCTGATTTTTGCTTCCAGGCCACGGGGAACGGGATGATACCAATCCGGGTTTTTCAGTCCCTTGGGCAGATAATTTTCCCCTGCCGCATAAGCTTCCGGTTCGTCGTGGGCATAGCGATAGGTTTTGCCGTAACCCAGTTCTTTCATGAGCTTCGTGGGCGCGTTACGCAGATGTTCCGGCACGGGGCGGGATTGATCCTTGCCGACAAAGGCGCGCGCGGCATTCCAGGCCATGTAGCCCGCGTTGGATTTGGGCGCAACGGAAAGATAAAGCACCGCCTGCGCCAGCGCCAGTTCCCCTTCCGGCACGCCGAGACGTTCACAGGTTTCCGCCGCGTCCAGGGCAAGCCGCACGGCACGTGGATCGGCAAGGCCAATGTCTTCCCACGCCATCCGGATGATGCGACGCGCCAGATAACGCGGATCCGCGCCGCCATCCAGCATTCTGCCCAACCAGTAAAGCGCGGCATTCGGATTGGAACCGCGCACCGATTTATGCAATGCGGAAATCTGATCGTAGAAAGCGTCGCCGCCTTTATCGAAGCGGCGCAGATTCTGCGCCAGGGCATTGGCGACAAGGTTTCCTTCGATCTGCCGGAGATTCGCGCCATGCGCGGCGATGATGATCTGCTCCAGAAGATTCAGGAGCTTGCGCGCATCGCCATCTGCCAGTGCTATCAGTCTTGCCTGCGCCTCTTCGGTAAAGGCCAGTTCCGGAAAGGCAACCTTTTGGGCATGGCGAAAAAGTTCGCCCAGTTCTTTTTCGTTCAGGGGATTGAGAACATAAACAGAGGCGCGGGAAAGCAGCGCCGAATTGACTTCAAAGGAAGGATTTTCGGTGGTCGCTCCGATGAAAGTGATTGTCCCCGCTTCGACATAGGGAAGAAAAGCGTCCTGTTGTGATTTATTGAAGCGGTGTACCTCATCCACAAACAAAATGGTGCGCTGTCCCAGACGCTGGGCAGCTTCTGCCTGGGTCATGGCTCCCCGGATTTCCTTTACCCCCGAGAACACGGCGGAAAGCGCAATGAATTCGCAATCGAAGCCATCGGCCATCAAACGCGCCAGTGTCGTTTTGCCGACACCGGGAGGTCCCCAAAAAATCATCGAATGGGGTTGCCGCGCTTCAAAGGCCAGTCGCAGAGGTTTGCCAGCGCCCAGCAGATGTTGCTGCCCGACCACTTCATCCAGGGTTGTCGGACGCAGGCGCTCGGCCAGAGGCGGAAAGGCACTTTTGCCAGAATGACCGGAACTACCGGAAATCGTGGAGCAGGGCATGGTAGAAAAAAGATCGGCGGACATGGAGAAGAAGGTTTCAAGCTCACAGGATGAAACAGTGAGAGTCCTCACACAAGCGATATAGATGAGTGGCAATACCGCGGATCGTATGGCCTGATTAGCGTCATCCCCGTGCCATGTTAGAATCGCACTCCTTGTCGTTTCGCGCGGAAAATCATGCGTTCTGGTAGCTGCGCTTGCTGCGGCGTTCTGTTTTTCCGGACGCGACTGGTTTTTCCGCCGCTTCGCCCTCAGGGCGCGGACGCCAGATGACGAGGCGTTTGCCGATGTGCTGTACTGGCGCGGCTTCCAGCTTTTCACAGATTTCCGCCAACAACCCCTCCCGCTCGGCGCGATTGTCATTGAAAACGCTGATTTTGACCAGTTCATGTGCCACAAGGCTGTGATCGATTTCTTTCAGCACCGATACGCTCAAGCCCTGTTTGGCGATCGCAACGACAGGGTTGAGGGCATGTGCCTTGGCGCGTAGAACGCGGCGCGCGGCGGAATCCAGTTGCAGCGGCATCATCATCCATCCTTTTTCAAAACCAGCGATTCTACTCTCATGTCCCGAACCCGAACCAGCAAAGCCTGGATGCGCGAACATATTACCGACCTCTGGGTGCAACGCGCCAGACAGGAAGGCTGGCGTTCGCGCGCGGCTTTCAAGTTGATGGAAATCGACGATCAGGAAAAACTCATTCGTCCTGGCAGTGTGGTGGTGGATCTGGGCGCTGCGCCAGGCGGCTGGTCGCAGGTTGCCGCCAAACGGGGCGGCGAGGTTTTCGCGCTGGATCTGCTGGACATGCAGGGTTTGAATGGCGTCCGCTTCATCCAGGGAGATTTCCGCGAGGAGGCCGTCCTGCGTGCTCTGGAAAACCTGCTGGGAGAAAAACGCATCGAACTCGTGCTCTCGGACATGGCACCCAATCTTTCCGGTATCCCACTGGTGGATCAGGCGCGGGGGATGCTCCTTGCCGAACTCGCGCTCGAATTTGCGCGCGCGCGCCTGACCCCTGGCGGCGCATTTCTGGTCAAGGTCTTTCAGGGCGGCGACTACATGCCCTTCCTTGGCGCCATGCGGGAGACCTTTGTCCGCGTCGCCAGCAAGAAGCCGAAAGCCTCCCGCGACCGCAGCGCCGAACTTTATCTTCTTGGGCAGCAATTGAAATAGAAAAAAAGACGATTTGCCTCCTGGGCGTCATTGCGAGGCGCGTAGCGCCGAGGCAATTTCCCCACTTTTGCTTGCCGCCATCTGAACCGATCCGGGCGATCTGCCGTTTCCCGAAGCTGTCACCGTATCGTCATGAACCTTCCGTAAAGTCCGTTTCCATGATCTTTACGGGAGCCGCCGCCTCCCTTTTGCCCATGCAAGACAAGGGAGAATCCCCATGCCCCACGAAATCATCCTGACCAACACCCGCATCGTCACCGCGAACGAGGTCATGAACGGCTCGCTGACAATCCGGGACGGCAGAATCGCCGACATCGACGCGCGTCCCAGCGCCCTGCCGGACGCGCAAGACCTGGAAGGCGAC
>JAISWQ010000007.1 GCA_031271025.1 Zoogloeaceae bacterium
CCCCCCCCCCCCCCCCCCCCCCCCCGCACATATCACCCGCGGGGGGGGCGGGGGGGGGGGGGGCCCCCGCCAGAAATTCATCGAGAATGCGGGCATATTTTTCAGGCACAGTAAGCCTCCTTCACAAAGAGAGAGATGGACGATGAAATCAGAGGTATCAACTTGCAGGCGGTCTCTGGAATCGCGCAAGGCATGGTATCAAATTTGTTCTGATTATGAGAAAGAAAAATCCTGACGGGAGGATGAAAACCCGCGTTCCGCAAATGCGCCGTTTTCCGGAAGGGAAGGCCGGATCGCTCCACGCCGGAGGTCGCGCCTGCCGTTGCCGCCGGGGCGTCGCAACCGGAACTTGCATATCCGCCCGGACGCGAAAGCATCCTACACCGTCGTGGCGACGGTACAGCGAAACGGCCTGAGCAAAATCGGTCTGGCGGGGTCGGAGCAGTTTCTGGAATGAAATCGAGGGATGCGGCTCGTTCGACACAAGCGAAGGGTGTAAGCCCCGCGCAGGAAATGCCCGGAGTAAATTACGCGGCGGCGCAAACTTCCCGCCAGCGCCCCAAGGGAGAGGCAGGGGAAAGATTGGCGTTCAGGGCGCGTGCAATTTCAAAAGGTTCCGGCATCGGTAAATCAGTCCACAGTCTAATACTATTTTGCTCGTCGGCATGTAGATTTTTGGGGGATTCCCGGCGTAATTGCTGATGGATTTCCCTCAATTGCGCAGCGGCTTCGGTAAGCCGCGTTCCTTCCGCACGCACCGCTTCGTGAAAAATATCCTGTCCGACTTCGTAGAGTGCCTGATCGTAGGCCAATGGCCGGACGAGACGCGCCCGAATTTCGGCAGATACCTCGTATACACCGCTATCGGGTGACACCCTGGCAATTGCGGGTATGACATTCCGCCATTTCAGTTTTTTTGCCATCATCAGAATGGAAAGTTCAAATTCCTCGGTAAGTCCTACGAAAGTACTGGCACGCAGGTTGTCAATGGCAACATTGAGCTGGGTGAGGGAAACCTGCTCTGTGTACCAGCAGCCGCTGACATAATGTGTCAATAAATTGCGAAAGGAATTTCCGGTCGGGCAAAAATCCGGAGCCAGCACAATGTCCAGCATCTCGGAAAGCGAAGCACAATTCAGCAGTTTGAGTAAAAATTCGTAACCCATTGTTTTCGGGGAAAACATATTATGTTGTAAGAACGCCGCCGTAGTCCTGTTAGAGTTACGAATATATGAGACCAGATGGGTGGCGGGGTCCCGCAGAAAAACGTAATACTGTGGCTTGATTCCCAGAATCCGGTGAATCCCGTAAGGTATATGGCCACTGATTAGTTTGCAGCGAACAAGGTTTCGCCGTTCACGCAGCACATGACGCAATACGATCTTGGGATCAAGCGGACTTTCCCGTTCCCTGTTTTCCCGGACGATATCCGCTGTGATGTTGCCATATTCGCCTTTCTCATAATTGCAGCCGATCAGGGTATTGACTGAAGTACCAGAGGTTTTTGGAATATGCACGAAAATGGGCAGGGTTTGCATGGTCAGCCTTTCTGGCGGGATTGAATCAGGGTTGCGAGTCTGATAGCCGCTTCGTTGGGCGTGAGGCTCGTTGTCTCCAGAATACAATCTGGAGCATGTGGTATTTCATAAGGGGCGCTGATGCCCGTGAAATCGGGGATTTCTCCCGCGCGCGCTTTCGCGTAAAGATGTTTGGGGTCGCGGTTTTCGCAAACCGCCAGGGGTGCGGAAATCAGAATTTCCAGAAACCGGTCGGCGCCAATGATGGCGCGCGCCATGTCGCGGTCTACCTGCAGGGGAGAAATCAGGGAAACAATGACAATCAGGCCAGCATCGTTCATCAAGCGGGCAATTTCCGCGACGCGCCGGATGTTTTCCCGCCGGTCTTCCGGCGAAAAGCCCAGATTCCGGTTGATGCCGTGCCGCAGATTGTCGCCATCCAGCACAACGCAAAGGCGTCCCTGGTCAATGAGGCAGGCTTCAAGTGCGAACGCCGTGGTGCTTTTGCCGGAAGCGGAAAGCCCTGTCATCCACAGGGTCAGCGCCCGTTGTCCCGTGAGCCGTTCCCGCGTTGCGCGGGGAATATGGCCTACATTACATGACGTGTAATTGCGGGGGGGGGGGGTTAATGACATTGGCAAAGAACCCTGGGCCGGGCGGGCTGTTCCGTAATGTGGGCTGGCAGCATAGCCGGTACGGGATTTGCAGTCAACAAGATTGACCGCGAAGCAGCGGATGATGGCGATGCTTTCAGCAACATGGCAATCCATGCAGCAGTGCGGCTTTCCAGAAAACTGGAGTACGCCCCAAGGCCGTTTGGATTACCGCGTCGCTGTGCGCCTCGCTTGTGACGATTTGAACCTCCCGGCGCGTCGCGCCGCGCTCAAATGCCGCCGCCCCTTCCCGGCACCCAGTTGGTTCCCGCCAGCGGCACGTTTGCCATGGCTGCCGCTTCCAGGGTGAGCGCCACCAGGTCTTCCTTTTCCAGGTGGTGCACGTTTTGTTTGCCGCAGGCGCGGGCGATGGTGGTGAGTTCCATGTTCAGCGTCTTCAGGTAGTTTTTCAGGTGTTTGGCGCCGACGGCGGGTTCCAGGCGTTGTTCGAGGATTTCGTCCTGGGTGGTGATGCCGACCGGGCATTGTCCGGTGTGGCAGTGGTGGCAGTAGCCGGGCGCGGCGCCCAGGGCGTTGTAGTCGGCCACGGCGCTGATGTTCTGACCTTTCTGGCGGTAGGTGTCGCCGTTGCAGCCCAGGGCGATCATCACGCCCTGGCCGATGGCCACCGCGTCCGCGCCCATGGCGAGCGCCTTGGCGACATCCGGGCCGCTGCGGATGCCGCCGGAGATGATGAGTTGCACCTTGCCTTTCATGTCCAGGTCTTCCAGCGCCTCCACCGCCTGCCGGAGCGCCGCCAGCGTCGGGATGCCGATGTGTTCGATGAAGCAGGTCTGCGTCGCGGCGGTGCCGCCCTGCATCCCGTCGACCACCACCACGTCCGCGCCCGAATGTACCGCCAGTTTGACGTCGTTGAAGGTGCGGGTCGCGCCCACCTTGACGTAGATGGGTTTTTCCCAGTCGGTCATTTCCCGCAGTTCCTGAATCTTGATGGCCAGATCGTCCGGCCCCGTCCAGTCGGGATGGCGGCAGGCGCTCCGTTGGTCGACGCCGGCGGGCAGGGTGCGCATTCCGGCGACGCGGGCGGAGACTTTTTGACCCAGCAACATGCCGCCGCCGCCGGGTTTCGCGCCCTGGCCGATGACCACTTCGATGGCGTCGGCGCGGCGCACGTCGTCGGGATTGAAACCGTAGCGGCTGGGCAGGCATTGGTAGACCAAGGTCTTGGAAGATTGCCGCTCTTCCGGCGTCATGCCGCCGTCGCCCGTGGTGGTGGAAGTGCCGACTTCCGTGGCGGCGCGTCCCAGGGCTTCCTTGACGTTGGCGGAAAGCGCGCCGAAGCTCATTCCGGCGATGGTGATGGGAATTTCCAGTTCAACGGGCTTTTTGGCGTAACGGGTGCCGAGCAGTGTCCTGGTCACGCATTTTTCCCGATAGCCTTCCAGGGCGTAGCGCGACATGGAAGCGCCGAGAAACACCAGGTCGTCGAAATTGGGCAGTTTTCTTTTCGCGCCCATGCCGCGGATTTCGTAGAGACCGTGCGCGGCGGCCTTGCGGATGTAATCCAGGGTCTTGCGGTCGTAGCCGTAGGATTCTTCCAGAGAAAGCGGTTTCGTTTGCATGGCGGGTTCCTCAATATTCCTGATTGGCGTCGGCATTCCAGTGGTACAGCTCCCGTTTGGAGGCGATCCGTCTGAAATCCCCGGTGGCGTGATTCAGTCCCGCCTGCTGGAGCAATTCGGCGACGGCGGCATGATCGGCTTCGCTCATGGTTTCTATGCGCGCGTCCGCGCCCAGCGACTTGATGTTGCCTTTCACATAGAGCACGGCCTCGTAGAGCGAATCGCCCAGCGCGTCGCCGGCGTCGCCGCAGATCACCATGCGCCCGGCCTGCGCCATGAAAGCGGAAAAACTGCCCACCGAGCCGCCGACCACGATGTCGCCGCCCTTCAAGGAAATGCCGCAGCGCAATCCGGCGTCGCCGTCGATGATGAGCAGCCCGCCGTGCGCGGAAGCGCCCGCGCCGTTGGAGGCAAAGCCCTGCACATGCACTGTGCCGCTCATCATGTTTTCGCCGACGCCCGTGCCGGCGCTGCCCTTGATCACCACACTGGCGCGCTTGTTCATGCCGCCCGCGTAATATCCGGCGTGGCCGATGATGTCGACTTCCAGCGGCGCGTCCAGCCCCACGGCGATGTTGTGCGCGCCGTCGGGATTGACCACGGTGATTTTGTGCCGCCCCTTTCCGGGCGCGTCATGGTGCAGATAGGCGTTCAGTTCGCTGACCTTCTTCTGCGCCAGATCGAAGATTACCTCGTCCATAAGCTCATCTCCTTTGTCATGAAATGCTGTTTGCGGGGACTCGCCGTCCGCCAGGACTTCAGATTTTCCATACATACATCTCCTCTGGCGCGGGCTCGAAGACGTTGGCTTCCTTGATGCCCGGAAGATGGGCGAGCGAGCGGAATTCGGAGGCGATGGCGACGTAATCGTCGGTTTCCGCCACCACTGCCGGTTTGCAGGCGAAGGGATCGCGGATCAGCGCCAGGGCGTCCTTGGTGCCCATCAGGAAGGTATAGAAGCCGTCGAGTTCCTCGAAGCCTTTTTTCAGCGCCGTTTCCAGGTCGTCGCCTTCGCGCAGCCGCCATTCGAGAAAGCGACAGGCGGCTTCGGTGTCGTTGTCGGTATCAAAATGGATGCCGCGCGGCTCCAGCTTGCGGCGGATGCCGTTGGGATTGGAGAGCGAACCGTTGTGCACCAGGCAGAAATCCTCTCCGGCGGTGAAGGGATGCGCCCGGTCGGGCGTGACGGCGGATTCGGTCGCCATGCGGGTGTGTCCCACCAGATGGCTGCCCTTGAGCTTGCCGAAGGCGTAGCGTTTGGCGACTTCGGCGGGCGTGCCGATGTCCTTGTAGAGATCGATGCTTTTTCCCGTGGAAAGGATGAAAAGGCCGGGATAGTGTTCGGCAAGCCAGTGTTTGACTGTTTCCGCGTCCGCGTCCACGCCCAGAATGGCGTGGTTGCCGACGGTTTCCAGTGTGGCGTCGATGCCCAGACGCGCCTTCAGTTCGCGCGCCATGTCCTGCCAGTCGAAGCGCTCGTCGTCTTCGATGAGGCCGGAATACAGGCTGATCTTGCGCGCGCCGTCCGTCAGCGGTTCGGTGAACACCGCCAGTCCCGCCGAATCCGGGCCGCGTTCGGTCATGCCGATCAGCATGGGCACCATCAATTCGCCCAGCCGCGCGCGCAACGCCGGTGTTTTTACCAGTAGTCCCACGATTCCGCACATGAGTATTCTCCTTGCCGGTTTTCAGAAAAATTCGAGATAACGCTCGACTTCCCAGTTCGAGACGTGGCGCATGTATTCCACGTATTCCATGTTTTTCAGTTTCAGGAATTCCTCCGCCGCCGGTCCCAGCGATTCGCAGAGCACATGGTCGCGTTCCAGGGCGAACAGGGCTTCGTGCAGACTTTGCGGCAGGGTGCGGATGCCTTCCGCCTTGAGTTCGCCGGGCGAGAGATCGTAGAGGTTGTTGTTCCTCGGCTCGCCGGGACTGATTTCCCGGTCGATGCCGTCCAGTCCGGCGGCGATGATCGCGGCGGTGGCGAGATAAGGGTTGCAGGAACCGTCCGGCATCCGCATTTCCAGGCGTCCGCCGGGGATGCGCACCATCGTCGAGCGATTGTTGTCGCCATAGCTGATGTAGGCGGGCGCCCAGGTCGCGCCGGTGAGCGACTGCCCAACCACCAGCCGCTTGTAGGAATTGACGGTGGGCGCGCAGATGGCGG
The DNA here is from genome assembly GCA_031271025.1 of Zoogloeaceae bacterium. Lineage (GTDB taxonomy): Bacteria > Pseudomonadota > Gammaproteobacteria > Burkholderiales > Rhodocyclaceae > Azovibrio. The sequence continues at coordinate 5,921 of JAISWQ010000007.1, forward strand.
CCAGCGCCGGCGCGTGTTTCAGGATGCCACCCAGGAACTTGTAGGCCAGCGGCGAGAGTTGCAGACCGCGCGCATCCGCCTTGTCCTCGAACAGATTTTTTTCGCCGTCGCCCAGGGACATGTGCATGTGCATGCCGTTGCCGGGACGATTGGCGAAGGGCTTGGGCATGAAGGAACAGATCAGCCCCATTTCATGGGCGATCTCGGAGGCCGCCATCTTGAAGAAGATGAAGTTGTCGCAGGAACTCAGGGCGTCCTCGTAGGCGTAGTTGATCTCGAACTGCCCGTTGGCGTCCTCGTGGTCGATCTGGTAGACGTCCAGTCCCACCACCTTGACGCTGTCGGTCAGGCGCTCCAGGAATTCCCGCGCGCGCGACAGTCCCTTGTAGTCGTAACAGGGTTTGCGCAGCACGTCGCTGTCTTCGCAGGGGACGATTTCGCCGCGCTCGTTCTTTTTCAGGAGCGAGAATTCCGGTTCCAGCCCGGTGTAGAAAATCTGTCCGCGCGCCTTCAGGCGGGCAATCTGCTTCTTGAGCACCACGCGGCTATCGTAAATCCATGGTTTTCCGCCGATGTGTCCGTCGCAGACGATGCGCGCGTAGCCCGGCTGCCAGGGCACCAGCGTCAGGGTATCGAGGTCGCCCACCGCCATGTAGTCCTTGGGACTGGCGGGTTCCAGACCCAGCCCCCACACCGCGCCGCCGGCAAAGCCCGCGCCGTTGGTGATGATGTCGTCGAAATGGTCGGCGGGCACCACCTTGACCTTGGGCGCGCCGTGAATATCCACGAACTGCGCGAAGACGTATTTGACGTGATTGTCCGTCAGGAATTTCTTGGCTGCATCCGGCGTCATTTTCATTGCTCCTGTCATTCAAGGTTGCGAAAAACCGTTCATTCATTCGCGGGGAACGCGCGTTTCCGGCAACTCCGCGGCGACTGCGCGCAGACTTTCCAGAAGCGCCGCGCCGTAAGTGCCGTCGCACCAGAGGCGATAGCCGGAGGCGCCGGGAATCACCGTGACATCGATGCCGGTCATGCGGGTGAGCACGACTGGCGACGTCGCCAGATCCAGCGTGGCGAAATCGATGTTGCAGGTTTGCAGGAGCAACTCCGGCAGACCGGGGCCGGAAAACTCCAGCGCGGCGTCCTGACGCAGCACGACGGCGACGGCGGCGGGCGGCGAAGCGCCTTGCAGACGTTCGATGATGGCGGCGTTGCCGTCGATCAGGAATTCCGTGTTGCCCAGCCGGGCAATCAATCCGCCGTCTGGCAACGGCAGCCAGCGGTTCGGCGCGTCGGGCAGTTCCAGCCCCAGCCCTTGCAGCCACTCCGCCGCGCCCTTGCCCTTGCAGCCGTAACGCGGTTTCAGGGAATGGTCGGCAAAGACGATGGCGACGGTCTCACCGCCCGCGGCAAAGACTTCCGCCAGCGGACTGACGGCGACAGGCGCAGCATTCATGGCGCGAACTCCTTTCATGAAGGGAAGACGGAATCCAGAATCCAGCGAAAACCGCTTCCATAAAATTCATATCACGAAACATTGGTTCGCATTGTGCAACAAAT
>JAISWQ010000073.1 GCA_031271025.1 Zoogloeaceae bacterium
AAAATCGCCCGCTTCCCGCGCGTTGGTTTCAAACAGGTTGCGCATCATGCTGGAATCGATCTGGATGCCCAGGGTGAACATGCCGTAATTCGCCGCGCTGGAAAGCAGCAAAAGAAGGACGATCAGCGGCTTGGCGAAAGGTTTGACCAGCAACAGACCGAAAATCCAGACAAAAACGACGAAAACGAAAACCGGCAGGGAAATGGAAAAGCCCAGCATCGCGGCATTGCTGATGTCGATTCGCTGCACGATGAAGCGCCAGAATCCCAGATTCAGCACAAACCCGAACCAGGCCGCCAGAATCAGGATCAAGCATGTGCTGGAAACGCGCCATTGCCGGCGCGAAATGGCGTTACGGAGGATGGAAATACGGCTCATGCGGCATTTCAGGAAAACAAACGCCGCATTCTTGCGAGGAAGCCGTCAAACGCCCGTCAAATGAAGATGAAAAAAACGTGAACAGCGTTGGCGCGCGGCAAGTTCCTTCGGTTGAAGTCGTGCGGGCTGGAAAAAACCCTCTCCCGTCGCTTCGCGCCACCCTTGGCAGGGCGCAGCCCTCTCCCGCAAGTGGGCGAGGGAAAACCCAAGCACGGCGCTTGCCGTCCTCTCTCCTGCTCGGCGGGAGAGAGTGCCCCGTCAGGGGCGAGCATAGGTATCTACACAGTCAAAAAAAGGTAATATCTCTGCGTATGCGACAAAATTTACGGATGAGCGGCTGAATGCCCGGTATGGAAAGCGGGTGATGAGCCACAGCAATTGCACGAGCGCCTTGTCGGCGGGGATGAAAGCGCTGCCCGACGGGGTTCGGGCGTTTGCCCATACGCAGGTGATGTGGCGTGTCCAATCCGCGGGTGAATCCGAGGGAACTGGCAGTGCCTTTGCTCAAGGCGGCGCATGAGGCGGTGGAGCGGCAAGACGGCGAGTACGTGTTGTGTATCCACGACGGGTCGAGGCTGAACTACGGGAGTCACGAAGCAAAACGGGATCGTCTGCAAATGTCCCATCAGTGCGATGTGGGCTACGAATTGCAGAGCAGTCTGCTCGTTGGCGCCGAGGATGGCGCACCGATTCCCGGAGCGCCGCTGGCGCTCCGGCTGGTCGTGAGCCGTCTCTACGATGCGCGAGGACAAGTGCTCGCCGAATGGTATTTGCTCAGTGCGCTGCTGGATGCGGTGAGCGATGCCCAGATTGCGCTGTGGTATTACTTTCGCTGGCAGATCGAATCCTTCTTCAAACTGCTCAAGCAGGCGGGGCACCCGTTGGAGCGTTGGGAGCAGGAAAGTGGAAGTGCCCTCTTCAAGTGATTGTTGATTGCAACCCACGCCTGTCTTCTTGTCTGGCGCCTTGCCCGCGAGCGTGGCGAGATCGCTAGGCAAGCCCGGGACTTTCTTGCGCGCCTGTCCGGACGCCAGATGAAGCCTTCCCGTCCTGCCTCCATGCCCGCGTTGCTCGAAGGTGTCTTCATGCGCTTCGCCATGCTCGAAACCCTTGAGCACTATTCCCCTGAGCAACTCAAAACCTTTGCCGATTCCTTCCTGCATGAGCGGCAATATTACGAGGGGGAACACGGTGTGTAGATACCTATGGCCTTCAGGCCGGGGTTTCGACCGTAGCCATTGGGGAGGGGAAAGAAACCCCTTCCCAATGGCGTTTGACCAACAGCCCTGAAGGGCTGTCGCTGATTTTTGCTGGTCCGCTCGCTTTTTCGTTCGCCGTGATCCGCTTGCGGCGGGACTTCCACCCGCAGGAGGGCATATCCATGCTGGGCGCACCATAAAAAACGGAGGCTTTTTGCGCCTCCGTTTTTTGTTCAACCCGACTTGCGAGAAGGATTACATCATCCCGTCCATGCCGCCCATGCCTCCCATACCGCCGGGGAGCGCAGGCGCGGGCTTGTCTTCGACAAGTTCCGCCACCAGCGCGTCGGTGGTGAGAATGAGACCGGCGACGGAAGCCGCGTTTTGCAGGGCGGAGCGCGTCACCTTGGCGGGATCCAGCACGCCGCTTGCCACGAGGTCGCCATATTCGCCAGTGGCCGCGTTGTAGCCGTAATTGCCGGAACCCTTGACGACTTCATTGACCACCACGGAAGGCTCGGCACCCGCATTGGCGACGATTTCGCGCAGGGGTTGTTCGAGGGCGCGCAGGATGATCTTGATGCCGGCTTCCTGATCGTGGTTATCGGCCTTGATCTTGCCCTGGGCAGCCGCGCGGGCGCGCAGCAGGGCGACGCCGCCGCCAGCGACGATCCCTTCTTCCACCGCCGCGCGGGTCGCGTGCAGGGCGTCTTCGACACGCGCCTTCTTTTCCTTCATTTCGACTTCGGTTGCCGCGCCCACCTTGATGACGGCCACGCCGCCAGCGAGCTTCGCCACGCGCTCCTGCAATTTTTCGCGGTCATAATCGGAGGTCGCTTCCTCGATTTGCACGCGGATTTGCTTGACGCGCCCTTCGATGTCGGCTTCGTTGCCAGCGCCGTCGATGATGGTGGTATTTTCCTTCGCCACTTCGATGCGCTTGGCCTGCCCCAGGTCTTGCAGGCTGGCTTTTTCGAGCGTGAGGCCGGTTTCTTCGGAAATCACCGTGCCGCCCGTGAGGATGGCGATGTCTTCCAGCATGGCCTTGCGGCGATCACCGAAGCCGGGCGCCTTGACGGCGACTGTCTTCAGAATGCCGCGAATGTTGTTCACCACGAGGGTTGCCAACGCTTCGCCATCGACATCTTCCGCGATGATGAGCAGCGGACGGGAAGCCTTGGCCACCTGTTCCAGCACCGGCAGCAGGTCACGGATGTTGGAGATTTTCTTGTCGAAGAGCAGCACATAGGGGTTTTCCAGAGTGGCTTGCTGCTTGTCGGCGTTGTTGATGAAATAGGGCGAGAGGTAGCCGCGATCGAACTGCATCCCTTCCACCACGTCCAGCTCGTTTTCCAGGCTCTTGCCATCCTCAACGGTGATCACGCCTTCCTTGCCGACCTTTTCCATTGCCTGGGCGATGATGTCGCCGATGGAGGCATCGGAGTTGGCGGAGATCGCGCCAACCTGGGCGATTTCCTTGTTGGACTGACAGGGCTTGGCGATCTCTTTCAGCTCGGCGATGATGGCGATGACGGCCTTGTCGATCCCGCGCTTCAGATCCATCGGGTTCAGACCGGCCGCCACATAGCGCAGCCCTTCGCGGACGATGGATTGCGCCAGCACCGTGGCGGTGGTGGTGCCGTCACCGGCGACGTCGGAGGTCTTGGAGGCAACTTCCTTCACGAGTTGCGCGCCCATGTTGGCGAACTTGTCTTTCAGTTCGATTTCCTTGGCGACGGAGACGCCGTCCTTGGTGACGGTGGGCGCGCCGAAGGAGCGTTCCAGCACCACGTTGCGGCCTTTGGGTCCCAGCGTCACCTTGACGGCGTCAGCCAGGATGTTGATGCCTTCGATCATGCGGGCACGCCCGCTGTCGCCGAACTTGACTTCTTTTGCTGCCATATCGAAAACTCCAGTAATTCAGGGAAAGAGAAAAGACGGCCGCGGCTTCAAAGCGCCAGCACGCCCAGAATATCTTCTTCGCGGATGACGAGGATTTCTTCGCCATCCACCTTCACGGTTTGCCCGGCGTATTTGCCGAACAGAACGCGATCACCGACCTTGACATCGGGCGCGGTCACTTTGCCGGAATCGTCCCGCTTGCCGGGACCAACCGCCAGCACTTCGCCCTGATCGGGCTTTTCGCCCGCGGAATCGGGGATCACGATGCCGGAAGCGGTGGTACGCTCGGCCTCGACGCGCTTCACGATGATGCGATCGTGCAGGGGACGGATTTTGTTGAAGCTCATGGATCAAACTCCTTGGTGAGAAAACAAAGAAACGAGGGAGAAAATCGGGTGTCCGCCAACAGGTTTGTTAGCACTCGACACCGACGAGTGCTAATAATAGGGATGGCGAGCGAGGATTTCAAGAGCGGGAAACGAAAAAATAGAATCGCCAACGCTTTCGGGCGAGCGTTCAAATTGGCGCGGGTTTGGGCTCAGTACCTGTTCATAACGCGCTTGGCGTCAAACCTCTGTTTCGTATCTACAGTATTTTCAGCGACAATAAGGTACATGAAAAAACGTCTCTCTCTGCTGTGTGTTCTCCTCACGCTCGTGCCCTGTGCCTTTGCCGCGCATCCGGCGCTGGAAGCGGTGGAAAACTACGTCCGGGCGGAACTGGGCGGGCAACCCGGTTTCGTTGGCGTGCAGGCTGGCCCCCTTGATCCGCGCCTGCGTCTGCCTGCCTGCGTCCGGTTTGAAGTTTTTGCGCCCACAGGCGTTCGCCTTGTCGGCAACGTCAATCTGGGCGTTCGCTGCCTTGACCCCACGCGCTGGAGTCTCTACGTCCCGACCCGCATCCGCATCGAGCGCGACTACGCTGTCGCCGCCACGGCATTACCGGCAGGACACCGCCTGGAAGTGCAGGATCTGCATTTCGTGCGCGGCGATCTGGGGCAGATTCCCGCCAGCGCCATTACCGAAGCGGAAGCCGCCATTGGCAAGACCCTGAAAAACGCGCTGGCCGCGGGGCAAACCCTGCGCCGTGAAGCCCTCACCGAACCCCAGGTCATCCAGCGCGGGCAACGGGTCAGGCTGGTCTATCAGGGAACAGGGTTCAGCGCGACCAACGAAGGACAGGCGCTCAACCCGGCGAGCCTTGGACAACCCGTGCAGGTGCGCACACAATCCGGCGCGGTTGTTGGCGGCATCGCGGCGGAAGACGGCACGGTACGGGTAGGCGGCAGTCCCTGAAAAAATCCCCCTGTCAACCTCAAGTTCCCTCGCGAAATGCCGATATGAAAATCAACCCCGCCATCTTTTCGTCATAGGTGATGCAAGTGAAAATCGACCTTTCTCCGCCCCAACTGGCGCCCACTGTTTCCACGTTGCCGCCAGCGCGTCCGGCGCGTCCCCAAACCCCTGGCGCGACCGATTCCCTCCATCTCTCCGAAGCCAGCGCGCTTGCGAACGCGGACAGCGCCGCCGAAACCTCACCGTTCGATGACGCCCGCGTGGCGGAGATCAAGGCCGCCATTGCCGAAGGACGCTTTCGCATCAATCCCGAAACGATTGCGGACAGCATCATCCGCACCGCGCAGGAATTGATCGAAGCCCAGCGCAAAGCCTGACGAGCAAAAATGAAAGCCGACTTCGCCCGGACGCTGGCGGCGGAAATCCTCGCCGTTCAGGAATTCGTCGCCCTCCTGAAAGAAGAAAAGGAAGTGCTTTCCGGCAGCCGCCTGGAAGCCCTGGATCGCATCGTCGCCGAAAAAAGCCGGCTCGCCGGGAAACTGGAAGCCATCGGCAAGCAACGGCAGGCATGGCTCCTCCACGCGGGGATCGAGGAAAAAAACGACGCCATCGAACAATGGCTTGCCAGTCTGGGCGACCCGCGCCTCCTGCAAGGCTGGAAAAAACTGCACGCGCTGGCGCAGGAAGCCAAGGCGCTGAACGAACTCAACGGCCAGTGCATCACCCTGCTCGCCCACAACAACCAGCAATTGCTGGATACCCTGACCGGCAGAGCCGGCAAGGGCATTTTCTACGGCCCGGACGGGCGCACCTCCGGCACCGGCAGTTTTCGCATCGTGGATGCGGTGTAGTCCCGCCGTGCCCATGCCGTCGTGACGCTTTTCTTCATTTCCGATCTGCATCTCTCGCCGCGCACGCCAGGCGCGACGCGCATTTTTACCGATTTTCTGGCGGCGAGCGCGCGTCCGGGCGCGGCGCTCTACGTGCTCGGTGATTTTTTCGAGGCATGGGCGGGCGACGACGCGGCCAGTTTTTCACCCTACCGGGAAATTTTTACCGCCTTGCGACGCGCGCGCGCGGCGGGTCTTGCCCTCTTTTTCCAGCACGGCAACCGGGATTTTCTGCTGGGCAAGAGTTTTACCGCCGCCACCGGCGCAACCCTGTTGCCCGATCCCTATGTGCTCTCCACGGCCAAATGGCAGTTCGTGCTCTCGCACGGTGACCGCTTGTGCACGGACGATACCGCCTACCAGAACTTTCGCGCGCTGACCCGATCCGCTCCCTGGCAACACGACTTTTTGGCGCGCTCCCTGGAAGAACGCCTCCAACTTGCGGAAAAGCTGCGGGCGCAAAGCGAGGTGGAAAAACGCGACAAACCCTACGCCCAAACTGATCTGAATCCCGCCGCCACCGATGATTTCTTACGCGCTTGCGGTTACGCTACCTTCATTCATGGGCACACCCATCGTCCTGCCCGCCACGACCACCTCGTGGACGGCATCCATGTCGAACGCTGGGTGCTTGCCGACTGGTCCGAAACACGCGGCGAGGCGCTTGTCTGGGACGAGAAAACGCTGTGCCGGCGCGTGCTGCCTGCGTCAGACCGGGAGGTTGTTCACAATCCCTGATTTTCCCTGGCGCGGTCTCCCCCTCTCTCGTCACAGGCGTGCAGCGATACGGCAATCCAGGCTGCGGTTCGGTTTCCTGTGAAACGCTGGGGCAACCCCAGTGGGGGGGCTTTTTGGGTAGACTCTGGTCTTATCCTGTAGAATAACTCGCCTTTTCCACTACCCAGCACCGGCGCGATGCGCGCGGTCGAGGTTCAACACCATGTTTTCCGCCAAGGACACCCTCTCCAAAATCGATCCCGAACTCTGGCAGGCCATTGAGGCCGAAAACCGTCGCCAGGAAGATCACATCGAACTCATCGCTTCCGAAAACTACGTCTCCTCTGCCGTGATGCAGGCGCAAGGTTCGCAGCTCACCAACAAATACGCCGAAGGTTATCCCGGCAAACGCTATTACGGGGGTTGTGAGCACATCGACGTGGTGGAGCAACTGGCCATCGATCGCCTGAAAAAACTCTTTGGCGCGGAAGCCGCCAATGTTCAGCCCAATTCCGGGTCGCAGGCAAACCAGGCCGTGCTGATGGCTTTCGCCAAACCCGGCGACACCCTCATGGGCATGAGCCTTGCCGAAGGCGGGCATCTCACACACGGGATGCCCCTGAATCTTTCCGGAAAATGGTTCAATGTCGTCGCCTACGGTCTGAACGAAAAGGAAGAAATCGACTACGCGGCGGTGGAGGCGCTGGCGCGCGCGCACAAGCCCAAAGTGATCGTGGCGGGCGCTTCGGCCTACGCCCTGCGTATTGATTTTGCGCGCTTTGCCAAAATTGCCAAGGCGGTTGGCGCGATTTTCTGGGTCGACATGGCGCATTACGCGGGACTCATCGCCGCCGGGTTTTATCCCAATCCCGTGCCGCACGCGGATGTAGTTACAACCACCACGCACAAAACCCTGCGCGGGCCGCGGGGCGGCGCGATCCTGATGAAGGCCGAACACGAAAAAGCCCTCAATTCCGCCATCTTCCCCGGTCTGCAAGGCGGGCCGCTGGAACATGTGATTGCGGCCAAAGCGGTCTGTTTCAAGGAAGCCGCCACGCCCGGGTTCAAGGCGTATCAGGAACAGGTGATCCACAACGCCCGCGTCATGGCGCGGGTGCTGGGCGAGGAACGCGGCCTGCGCATCGTTTCCGGGCGCACTGAAAGCCACCTCTTTCTCGTCGACCTGCGCGCCAAGAAAATCACCGGCAAGGCTGCCGAAGCGGCGCTGGGACAGGCGCATATCACGGTGAACAAAAACGCGATTCCGAATGACCCGGAAAAACCCTTTGTCACCTCCGGTATCCGCATCGGTTCGCCCGCGATGACGACGCGCGGCTTCAGGGAACTGGAAGCGGAACGCGTCGCCCATCTGATCGCCGATGTACTGAGTGCGCCGGAAGATGCCGCCGTGCTCGCCCGCGTGCGGGAAGACGTCGCGGCGCTGTGCAGGAAGTTCCCGGTCTATGGCGCTTGAAGCGTTTCTTCCCGCATGAAATGCCCATTTTGTAACGCGACGGATACTGCCGTTGTCGATACCCGTATCAACGAAGAAGGCGATGTCGTGCGGCGGCGGCGGCGCTGCACGGTCTGCGACAAGCGCTTTACCACTTACGAGCGGGCGGACGTGCAGTTTCCGCTGGTGGTGAAAAAGAACGGTGCGCGTATGCCCTACGCGCGGGAAAAACTATTGGCAAGCCTGGAACTGGCGCTCAGAAAGCGCCCGGTCACGGCAGAAGCGATCGATGCCGCCGTGGCAGGAATAGAGGAGCGCCTGCTCGCTTCCGGCGAACGGGAAGTTTCTTCGCAACAACTGGGAGAACTGGTGATGGCGGAGCTGAAGCGGCTGGACAAGGTCGCCTATATCCGCTTTGCCTCTGTTTATCGCAATTTTGAGGATGTGCACGCGTTTTCGCGTGTCATTCGGGAAGTACGCAAGGAAGTCACGCCGGAAGAGAATGCCTTGTCCTGACGGCGTGTCCTGGAAGGCCAGCAAGAAATCAGCGACAGGCATTCATGCGGAGTCGCTCAAAACAAACCTGGAAGGGGTTTGCATCCCTTTCCAGGTTTCGACCTTCGCACCTTTCTTGCGGGCGGGGTTTCAAACCGGAGTTGGTTTTACGATGAATTGCCACGGTGCTCCAGCATCCGGCCATATGCAAATCCAGTCTGCGTCTCGCGGAATCAAACCTTCTTGCACCAATTGCGGGTCATCATCTCACGTTACGCTAGCTCCGCACATTTCCATTCCCCAGCACCACCCATTTCTGGCTGGTCAGTCCCTCCAGCCCAACCGGGCCGCGCGCGTGGAGTTTGTCGGTGGAAATGCCGATTTCCGCGCCCAGGCCATACTCAAAGCCGTCGGCGAAGCGGGTGGAGGCATTCACCATCACCGAAGACGAGTCCACCTCGCGCAGGAACCGCATTGCGGCGGAGTGATTTTCGCTGACGATGGCCTCGGTATGGTGCGAGGAATAGCGGTTGATGTGCGCGATGGCCTCATCAAGACCTGCCACCACTTTTACGGAGATCACCGGGGCGAGGTATTCCGTCGCAAAATCTTCCTCGGTCGCGGGTTTTGCGTTGGGCACAAGGCGGCAGGTTTCGCCGCAACCGCGAATCTCCACGCCCTTTGCCGTCAACAGGGCGCAGACTTCCGGCAGGAGACAGGCCGCAACAGCACGATCCACGAGCAGGGATTCGGCGGTGTTGCAGGTGCCGTAACGCTGCGTCTTGGCGTTTTCCACGATGTTCAGGGCTTTTTCCCGGTCGGCGGAAGCTTCCAGATAGATGTGGCAGTTGCCGTCCAGATGCTGGATCATCGGCACCCGCGCTTCTTGCAGAAGGCGCGCAATCAACCCCTTGCCGCCACGCGGGACAATCACATCCACAAATTCGCGCATCGTGATGAGTTCACCCACGGCGGCGCGATCGGTTGTTTCCACCACCTGCACGGCGCTGGCGGGCAGACTGGCAACTTCCAGTCCCTCACGCACACAGCGGGCAATCGCCTGATTGCTCTGAATCGCTTCCGACCCGCCGCGCAGAATGGCTGCGTTGCCGGATTTGAGACAGAGCGCGGCGGCATCCGCCGTGACGTTGGGACGCGCCTCGTAAATGATGCCGATCACGCCCAGCGGCACCCGCATCCTGCCGACCTGAATGCCGGAAGGACGAAACTTCAAATCGCTGATTTCGCCTACCGGATCGGGAAGCTGCGCGACCTGCGCCACGCCTTCCGCCATGGACGCCACGCCCTTGGCGGAAAGGGTCAGACGATCGAGCAGGGCGGCTTCCAGACCGGCGGCGCGGGCAGCGGCCAGATCCACCTCATTGGCCGCAACGAGCGTCGATTTTTCACGCAAAAGCGCGCTGGCGATGGCTTCCAGCGCCCTGTTCTTTTCCGCTGTGCGCGCCCGCGCCAGGTGGCGCGACGCCTCCCGCGCCTGTTGCCCCAGGGTTTGCATGTACTGCGTGATATCCATTTGAACCGCTCCAGTGAACAATCCGGGTCAGGCCGGAAAAGAAAAAGATTATAGGCGCACCGGTTTGCTTTCGCGCGTGTTGCACGCCAGAAGGGCGCATTAAAAGTGGAGGATGTCAAAGAGATATTGATTCTCCAGTATGACTGCCATTGCTGGTTTGCGCGCATGGAACGGAGGTTGAGCATGGCTTGGGCGTTGTCTGGATTGCCACGGGTTACGCCCTCGCAATGACGGAGGCGAGACGCACAGCGACATGGCCGTTCCCCACCTCGTCACAAGCGAGGAGCGTAGCGACGTGGCAGTCCGTCGCCGTTGTCTTTCTACTTTCTATTCTCCGGCAGGGCGGCGGGGTATCATCGCGGCAAGTTTATCCGAAGGAAAAAATATGCTGTCCGAAACCCGACGAAAAAGCCTTCCGGCGAAGTCCAGAAAACTGAAGCCCGACGAGCGTCGCGCCGCCTTGTTGCAGGCGGCGAAGGAATTGTCCGTCGAAGAGGGTGTCGCCGCGCCCAGTCTCGACGCCATCATCAAGCGCGCGGGCGGTTCGCGGCGCAGCATCTATACCGAGTTCGGCGGCAAGGCGGGGTTGCTGGACGCCCTGATCGAAGAAGTGTCGGCGGAAATCCTGCTGCC
>JAISWQ010000090.1 GCA_031271025.1 Zoogloeaceae bacterium
GCTACAGCCTGTGGTGGTACAGCAGCCGCATCGGACAGATTGACCTGAAAAACCATTCCATCATGATCGGAAAGGAGGAAAATCCGTGCTGAACCTGTGGGGAGGATGTCATCGTACACTTGGGAACGATGTCCACGGTCTATACAGGCTACGGGCGGGGGTTTCAAACCGGAGTTGGTTTTACGATGAAAGCGCAACATGAGGAATTCAAGGTATCGGGAAAGAAGCTGCTGGCGCGTCTGGAAGAATAGCGCGCAACGGCTTTGGCGAAGGCTGCCAGCTATCCCATCCCGGCAGCGCCGCGCGCGTGTTGGCGCGGGTGAAGGCGGCCACGGCTTCCGGCGTTGTGCCGCGCAATTCCGCCAGCACAGCGCCAATGGCGGGGAGTTCGGCGGGGGCGTTGCGCTGTCCGCGTCGCCAGAAAGGCGGCATATCCGGCGCGTCGGTTTCCAGCACAAGCGCCTCCTCCGGCAATTCAGCGGCGAGGCGGCGGATGCGCGTGCTGCCGGGAAACGTCAGGCTGCCGCCAAAGCCCAGCCTGAAACCCAGTTTCAGGAATTCCTTCGCCTGTTGGCAACTCCCGTTGAAGGCGTGCGCAATCCCGCCTTTTACCCGAATGCGGCGCAGATGCTTCAGCACTGCGTCGACGGCATGGCGTACATGCAGAATGACAGGCAAATCAAAATCGCGGGCGCGTTTCAGTTGTTCGCTGAAAAACCATTCCTGCCGGGCAACATCCAGATTGCGGACATAGCCGTCCAGACCGATTTCGCCCACGGCAACCGGACGCGCGCGCGCAAGCAGGGCATCCAGCATCGCCAGATCCGCTTCCCGCGCCTGATCGACATGAAGGGGGTGAATGCCATAAGCCGGAACCACGCCAGAATGCTGGCGGCAACAGTCGGCCACGGCGGCGCAGTCGGGGAGCGAAACCGCAGGCGTCAGCATCGCCGTCACGCCCGCTTCCCTTGCCGCATTCCAGATCGCGGCGCGGTCGGCATCGAATTCCGGGGCATCGAGATGGCAATGGCTGTCAATCCACATGACGGAGCAAACGTTACAGGGGGCAGAGGCGCTTGCCCCTACTGTAGCACGCGCCAGAACAGCGTATAGTGCGCGCTTTCCCGCTGCGTTGCCTTGCCGCCATGTTCCTGCTGATTTCGCCCGCCAAAACCCTGGATTTCAAAACACCGGTTGCCGTTTCCCGCTTTTCCGAACCGGACTGGCTGGCCGAATCGGCAGCCTTGATGGCGCAGCTGCGCACCCTGTCACCGGCGGAAGTCGCTTCCCTGATGGGAATCAGCGATGCACTCGCGGCACTGAACGTTGCCCGTTACGCCGAATGGTCGCCGCCCTTCACACCGGAAAACGCCAAACAGGCGGTGCTGGCCTTTGCGGGCGACGTTTACGAAGGATTGGAGGCGCGCACGCTTTCCGCTGCCGATCTCGACTGGGCGCAAGGCCATCTGGGCATTCTTTCCGGTCTCCATGGCCTTTTGCGGCCACTGGATCTGATCCAGCCCTACCGTCTGGAAATGGGCGCTCGCCTTGTCAATCCACGCGGCAAGGATTTGTATGCCTGGTGGGGAACGCTTTTGCGTGACGCGGTTGCGGCTGCCGTGGCCGCTTCTTCGGGCGAAGCCTGCCTCATCAATCTTGCCTCGGAAGAATACTTCAAGGCTGTGCGTGGCAAGGCATTACCCTGCCCTGTCATTCAACCCGTATTTGAAGACGAAAAAAACGGCCAATTCAAGGTCGTGAGTTTTTATGCCAAACGCGCGCGCGGCCTGATGACGCGCCATGTCATCGAAACCCGCGCCGAATCGCCGGAAACGCTGAAAACCTTCGACCGGGAAGGCTACGTTTTCACACCCGCCGCCAGCACAGAGACTGTTTGGGTCTTCCGGCGTGGCTGAGAATCCGGAAGACAAGACCACATGACTCACGCGGATTTTCCCCTGCCCGCGCAGAAGGTGAGCCAGATGCGCAGGTGGCGCAGGCTTTCCGCGTCGGCGCTGTCCGGGAAGAAGACGAGGGTTTTGATTGGGCGCGGCGTTTCGTCTTCCCAGGCCAGCCGCAGCACGCAAAAGCCGGGCAGGGCGACAAGGGGAGAAGCTGCCCGCGCCGTCTGGGGCAAGGCGTTTGCTGCGGTGCTGGAAAAAACGGCAATGCGTCCATCCCGATGCAGCAGGAGGCGGGCGGGGACAGGGCGAGCGCGCCAGTAACCTGCGCCGCCACTGGTCAGCGCGCAAAGGGAAAGCACAAGTTGCAGGCGCAAATCCCAGGGCGTTGCCCAGATGCCGAACAGCGCCATGCCATGCAGCGTGCAATGGGCTGCCGCAAAAAGACGGGAAGGGCGCAGGTTGACCAGAAGCGGAAATTCCACAGAAGAAGCCCTTTTTTTACCCGCCAAACGCAAACCTGCCGCCGGACATTGCCCACATGGGCAGGCCAAAGCGGCAGGTTCTTTTCCCGGCGACAGTGTCGGCGTAATCTCAGATGCGCTTGAACACCAGTGAGCCGTTGGTGCCGCCGAAGCCGAAATTGTTGTTCAGCGCGATGTCGATCTTCATCTCCCGCGCGCTGTTGGCGCAGTAATCCAGATCGCATTCCGGGTCTTGATCGAAAATGTTGATGGTCGGCGGCGAGACCTGATGATGCAGCGCCAGCACGGTAAAGAGCGATTCGATGCCGCCCGCGCCGCCCAGCAGGTGACCGGTCATGGATTTGGTGGAATTGACCACCAGCTTTTTCGCGTGCGCGCCAAAAGCGGCCTTGATCGCGTCCGTTTCGTTCTTGTCTCCCAGTGGGGTAGACGTGCCGTGCGCGTTCAGATATTGCACGGCGTCGGCGTTGATGCCCGCATTCCTCAAGGCGGCTTCCATGCAGCGTTTGGGGCCGTCCATGTTGGGCGCGGTGATGTGGTAGGCGTCGCCGCTCATCCCGTAGCCAATCACTTCGGCATATATTTTCGCGCCGCGCTTTTTCGCGTGTTCGTATTCTTCCAGCACCAGCACGCCAGAGCCTTCGCCGATGACGAAGCCATCCCTGTCCCTGTCCCAGGGACGGCTGGCGGTGGCGGGATCGTCGTTGAATGTGGTGGAGAGCGCCCGCGCGGCGGAAAAGCCTCCGACACAAGTCGGCGTGACGCAGGCGTCGGAACCGCCCGCCACCATCACGTCGGCATCGCCATATTCGATCATGCGCATGGCCTCGCCGATGGAGTGGGTGCCCGTGGTGCAGGCGCTGACGATCGCAAGGTTGGGTCCCCGGAAACCGAAACGGATGGAAAGGTTGCCGGAAATCATGTTGATGATGAGCGCCGGTACGAAGAAGGGCGAAACCTTGCGCAGATTGAGCGTCGGCGGATCGGCAAGGCTGCCGGGATTGTTGCGGATGCCGTCCTCGATGGTGGCAAGACCGCCAATGCCGGAACCAACGCAGACGCCGATGCGGTCGCCATCCGGCTGTTCCTGGTCCAATCCGGCATCCCGCACGGCCTGAATGCCGGCGGCCATGCCGAAATGGATGAATTCATCCATGCGGCGGGCGTCCTTGGGTTGCAGGTAGTCGTGAATGTCGAAATTCCTGACCTGCCCGGCAACGCGGGAAGGCCAGGTCGAGGCGTCGAACCGGGTCAACGCGCCGATGCCGGAACGCCCCGCCAGGATGTTCTGCCAGGCTTCTTCCACCGAGTTGCCGACGGGGCTGACGATGCCCAGCCCGGTAATGACGATTCTGCGACGTGCCAAAACGCACTCCAATCCGATAAATGACAGCAACCGGCCTTGCGCCGGTACTGGAGAAAGCTGGAAAGAAAACCCGAAAGTCCCGCGCGACACCTGCTTTACGCGATGCCGCCGCGCGGGAGGACTGGCGGAAGGTTATTCGGGCTTGTAATTCGCCTTGATGTAATCAATGGCTTTTTGCACGCTGGTGATTTTTTCGGCTTCTTCATCCGGGATTTCGACGTCGAATTCTTCTTCGAGCGCCATGACCAGTTCCACCGCATCCAGCGAATCCGCACCAAGATCCTCCTGAAACGAGGATTCATCCTTGATGTCCGCCTCGTTTACGCCAAGCTGTTCGGCGACGATTTTTTTGACGCGAGCGATAACGTCATCCAAGTTACTCATGAAAAAAGCTCCTTCCCGATTTTCGGGGGTTAAAAAACTGCGCTAGTTTACCAAAACTCGGCATTCTGGAGAATGCTTTTGCGTTTCTCCGTCGCCGTGAAAGCAAAGGGTTGTCAACTTGTGAAGAGTCCGCCATTGACGTGCAGGGTTTGTCCGGTCACATAGGCGGCAGCGGGCGAGGCGAGGAAGGCCACCGCTGCGGCAACGTCTTCCGGTTGTCCGATGCGCGCCAGCGGAATGTTGGCGAGCATCGCGGCCTTGATTTCGTCCGCCAAATCTTTCGTCATATCCGTTTCGATAAAACCGGGCGCAACGCAATTCACGGTCACGTTGCGCGCCCCCAGTTCCCGCGCGAGCGCGCGGGAAAGACCGGAGACACCCGCCTTGGCGGCGCAATAGTTGGCCTGTCCAGCGTTGCCGGTGTGGCCAACAACCGAGGTGATGTTGATGATGCGTCCCGTCCGCGCCTTCATCATGCCGCGCATGACCGCGCGGGAAAGACGGAAAACCGCTCTGAGATTGGTTTCCAGCACGGCGTCGAAATCCTCGTCCTTCATGCGCATGGCAAGGGTATCGCGGGTAATGCCCGCGTTGTTGACCAGAATGCCAACGCTGCCGAATTCAGCCTCGATCGCGGTGATGACGGTATCGATCTGCGCGGCGTCGCATACTTCCAGTTCCGCGCCCCTGCCCTTGCCGCCAGCTTCTGCCAGATAGGCGGAAATTTCTTCCGCGCCACTCGCGGAGAGCGCGGTACCGATGACGATAGCGCCCTGACGCGCCAGTTCCAGCGTCACGGCCTTGCCGATGCCACGCGAGGCTCCGGTGACGAGGGCGATTTGTCCTTGCAGAGGTGACATGAGGCTTACTCCAGTGTGAGGTTGGCTTCAACCTGGGCGAAATCGGCGAGCGCAATGCCGGAAATGTTGTCGGTGCTGCGCCTGGTCAGCCCCGCAAGCACCTTGCCGGGACCGCATTCGACGACTTGCGTGACCCCCATTGCCGCCATCCTGCGGATGATTTCCACCCAGCGCACGGGATGATGCGCCTGCCGCACCAGCGCATCGCGGATGCGTTCGGGATCATTTTCGCTGGCGACATCCACGTTGTTCAGGACGGGAATTTTCGGTTCATGTACCGGGATGCCCGCCAGTTTTTCCTTGAGCGTCAGGGCGGCAGGCAACATCAGCGAGGAATGGAAGGGAGCGGAGACCGGCAGGGCCACGGCGCGTTTTGCGCCTCTGGCCTTGCAGGCTTCCATGGCCCGCGCCACGGCGGTCTTGTGGCCGGCGATGACGGTTTGCCCAATCGCGTTGAAATTGACGGCTTCCACCACTTCGCCCGCAGCCGCTTCGGCACAGGCGGCCGCAATGCCGTCGTCGTCCAGACCCATGATCGCCGCCATTGCGCCAGCGCCCAACGGCACGGCTTCCTGCATGGCCTGCGCGCGCAGACGCACGATCAGGACGGCATCCTGAAAGTCGAGCGCCCCGGCAGCGACCAGCGCCGCGTATTCTCCCAGGCTGTGTCCTGCCAGCACGGCGGGCGGCTTGCCGCCCTTTTCCCGCCACAGACGCCAGACGGCGATCCCGGCGGTAAGCATCAGGGGCTGGGTGTTGACGGTTTGCGCGAGCGTTTCGGCGGAGCCTTCCGCCGCCATTTGCCAGAGATCCTGGCCAAGCACGCCGGAAGCTTCCGCAAAGGTTGCGCGCACCACGGCGGCATCGGCAGCGGCGGCATCCCGATAAGCGGCCATCATGCCGACGGATTGTGACCCTTGACCGGGAAAAACAAAAGCAAACGTCATCTTGTCGCCTCTTTCTAGAATTCGATGAGGGCCGCGCCCCAGGTGAAGCCGCCGCCAACCCCTTCGAGGAGGAACTTCTGTCCGCGCCGGATGCGCCCGTCGCGCACGGCCTCGTCCAGCGCCAGCGGTACGGAAGCTGCCGAGGTGTTGCCATGCCGATCCAGCGTGACCACGACTTTTTCCATCGGCAGCCCCATTTTGCGTCCGGTGGCCTCGATGATGCGGATGTTGGCCTGATGCGGAATCAACCAGTCGATGTCGCCGGTTTCCATTCCGGCGGCGTGACAACATTCTTCCGCCACGGCCGCCAGCACGCGCACGGCGCTTTTGAAGACGGCCTGACCTTCCATGCGCAAAAAGGGATCGCCCGTCACCACGCCGCCAGCGATCTGGCCGGGTACGGAAAGAATGCCCGCCTGGCTGCCATCCGCGTGCAGCGCCGTTGCCAGGACGCCGGAGGTTTCGGCGGCTTCCAGCACCACAGCGCCCGCGCCATCGCCAAAAAGGACGCAGGTCGAACGGTCGCTCCAGTCGAGAATGCGGGAAAAGGTTTCGGCTCCGACAACCAGCGCCTTTTTGTGGGAACCGGACTGGATGAACTTGTCGGCCACGGCAAGCGCATAGACAAAACCGCTGCACACTGCCTGCACGTCAAAGGCGGTCGCGCCCTTGTTGCCGAGCGCGCCTTGCAGAAGGCAGGCGGTACTGGGAAAAATGTAATCGGGCGTGGAGGTGGCAACAAGGATGAGATCGAGTTCCGCCGCCGCGATATTCGCCATTTCCAGCGCCTTGAGCGCCGCTTTCCGTGCCATCTGACTGGAAGTTTCGCCTGCGGAAAGGTGGCGGGCGCGAATGCCGGTGCGGGTCACGATCCACGCATCGCTGGTCTCTATGCCATGCGCCACCAGGTCGTCATTACGGACGGGATTGCCGGGCAGATAGCCGCCCGTACCGCTCACACGAGAAAAAATGCGCATCAGGCGCTCTCCTTGGAGTTGGGTAGAAGACCACGCCTCGCCTGTAATTCAGACAATTTGACGGTAATGCGTTCAAGTACGCCGTTTTCCACCGTCTCATAGGCGCGGGCAATGGCCTGCGAAAAGGCATAGACGTCGGCGGAGCCGTGACTCTTGACGCTGACGCCGCGCAAACCCAAAAGGCTTGCGCCATTATAAGCGCGGGGGTCGACGCGCCGCTTGAAATTGCCCAGCACCTTCCAGGCGATCAGAGCCGCCAGTTTGGTGAAAAGGTTGCGTTTGAATTCCTGTTTCAGGAAGGTGGCAAGCATCTGCGCGACGCCCTCGGAGATCTTCAGGGCGACATTGCCGACAAAGCCGTCGCAGACCACCACATCGGCCTCGCCCTTGTAGACGCCATCGCCTTCCACGTTGCCGATGAAATTGAGGCCGGAATTGGCGAGCAGTTCGGTCGCGTCTTTCACCACCTTGTTGCCCTTGATTTCTTCCTCGCCGATATTGAGGAGCGCGACACGCGGACGTTCGTTGTGATCCAGCGCCGCGGCCAGCATCCCACCCATGAGACCGAACTGAAACAGGTGTTCCGCCTCGCAATCCACGTTCGCGCCCAGGTCGAGCATGTAGACGTGTCCCTTCAGGGTGGGCAATTTGCTGCAAATGGCAGGACGGTCTATGCCCGGCATCATTTTCAGCACGAAGCGGGAAATCGCCATCAGCGCGCCGGTGTTGCCCGCCGAAACGCAGGCTTCGGCTTCGCCCGCCTTCACCAGATTGGCGACGACGCGCATGGAGGAATCCTTTTTGCTTTTCAGCGCCATCGCGGGCGCGTCATCCATGGCGATGACCTGGCTCGCCGCCTGAACGCGCAGACGGGCGCCGACATCGGCAGCCGCTGCGAGATGGGGTTGAATCTGATCTTCCAGACCCACCAGAATGGCACACGCTTTCGGGTGGGTGCGCAAAAAGGCCAGCGCGGCCGGCACGGTAACCCGTGGGCCATGATCGCCGCCCATGCAGTCAATGGCAATGGTGTGTGGCATGTCGTGGGCGCGTCAGCGCGAAAACAGACAGGAAACAGAAGCAAGGCGGGCGCAAAAAAGGCAGACCACGCTCCCGGCGGGAACGGCAGGTCTGCCTTGCGCGCGACAGGGTTTATTCACCCTTGGTCTTCAGGACTTTCTTGCCCCGATAAAACCCTGTGGGGGAAATGTGGTGACGCAGATGCACCTCGCCCGTGGTGGATTCCACCGCCAGCGGAGGATTGCCCAGAAAGTCGTGGGCACGGTGCATCCCGCGC
This sequence comes from Zoogloeaceae bacterium, assembly GCA_031271025.1. GTDB lineage: Bacteria > Pseudomonadota > Gammaproteobacteria > Burkholderiales > Rhodocyclaceae > Azovibrio. The sequence goes on from JAISWQ010000090.1 coordinate 8,218, forward strand.
TTGGACGGGGTTTTCTTGTTTTGCTGTACTGCCATGTTGACTACTCCAAAAAAAAGAAATCGGGGTTACGGGTGCTTGCCGACCAGTTCCGCCAGTCCGGCAAACGGATGCGGCGTATCCGCACAGGACATATCCTGCGGCAAGGCACAGGCCGCGTGACGCGGCACAAGCGGCAGGGCGAGCAGAATCTCCTCTTCCACCAGCGCCGCCACATCCAGAATTTTGCCTACGGGCAGGACGTCCATCTGCTCGTCTTCCAGTTCTTCCTGTGTGACGGCAGCGTCTTCGGCAACGAGTTCAAGACAGCGATCGATGGCGACCGGCTCCCGCATGGTTGCCAGACAACGCTGACAGCGAAGGGGCAGGTTTCCGTCGATCCGAAGCCGCAGACGCGGTTCCCCGCGCTCGCCCGTTTCGCCGGAAAGTTGCCAGACCATCCCGTTTTCGCCTGCCTCCGCCGCCAGCAAATCTGCCAGCCGCTGCAAATCCGAAACGGGAAGAACGCCTTCCAGCACACGGTTTTCGCGGCTGAAACGACGCGCGTCAATCAGGTGCGCTTGCGACATAGGGGCGCGATGATATGCGTTTCGGCCGCGCAAGTCAAAAGTTGTCGGAGAGCAAAAATCAGCGACAGCCCTTCAGGGCTGTCGGTCAAACTCCATTGGGAAGGGGTTTCTCTCCCCTCCCCAATGGCTACGGTCGAAACCCCGGCCTTCAGGCCGGGGTTCCAACCTTCGCACAGCCCTGAAGGGCGGGGTTTCAAACCGGAGTTAGGCCGCAGTGAGCGGTTTGGCGATCTTCGGAAACGCCTTTATCAGTTTGGCGTCCATCGTCACAACGGTTACGCCGAGCGTTTCGGCCAATGCGACAAACTCACAATCATAGGCGGAACAATCGCTTGCTTTCACCAACTCCAGCACACGCCTGGAATCGGGTTCATGCTCCGCACCATCGAGCAAAGATTCCGCCTCGCGTTGTATGGCGTATGCCTGTTCAAGCGTCAGGACGCCTCGCCGCATATACCCGCACAAGATGTTTCGGTACTCACTGCGCCACAAGACCGGCGCATGCCATTCTGTATCCTGTTGGTACAAGCGTTCTGCCGCTTCGGTGTAATTGCCCGGCAGGTACAGGTAGGCCAACACATTCGAATCCACCACAATCATGGGCGCCCCTGGTGCTTGTAGGTATCAATGTCGCTCGCCTCAAATTTCACGGTGCCGAGCTTGGCGCGTAGCTCACGCGCTCGCGCAAGTCTTTCGCCTGGCGTCACCTTGCCCAGCAAAAGTACCGTCTCAAAGCACACAATGGCTTCACTGTTCAGGCTGCGCCGGTGCATTTCGGCTGCTGCCTTCAAGTGGCTATATACTTCGTCCGGGATGTTCTTCAGGGTTAAAGTTGTAGGCATGATTGGCTCCTCTTGGAACCATTATGGTGCCACATTGGAGACATGTCAACCGTCAGACTTCTCTTGTGCGACGTTCACCTTGCACCGTCGCAAACCACTGTCTAACATTTCGTTCCAGAGGGACGCGCTGCAAGCAGCGCGCCCCTGAACTCCAACGTTAGTTTTACGATGAACCATTTCTCAGGAATCCTTGCGTATGGTCAGGTCACTGCCGATTTTCAACACCTTGCCCCCGGCCTGACGATTCCAGCGCCGCAAGTCGTCCACTTTCACCGCGTAGCGCCGCGCGATGGAAAAAAGCGTATCGCCCTGTTTGACCTTGTGCCGCACCACTCTGGATTTTGTGCCGCGTCCTTCCGTTTGCGCAACGCGCGTAGTTTTTGTGGGCGCACGCGCCTTGTTTGCGACGACGGCTGCTGGCGTGTTCTTCTGCCGCACCACGAGCTTCATGCCCGGACGAATCCTGCTGCTGGAAAGGTGGTTGCGCGTGGTCAAATCCCTGACGCTGACCTGATACCTGCGCGCGATCGCTATCAGGGTTTCCCCTTTTTTCACCGTGTGCCGTACGGTTTCCAGACGACGGGCTTCCCGCATTTCTTCCGGCATGACGGGCACGGTGGAAAAATCCAGCTTGCCCGCTGTTTTTGCCGCCGCGTCCGGCACCAGCAGGGTCAATCCCGGATAGGGTTTGACCTTGCGCGTGGAAAGGCCGTTGACCCGTTTCAGGTCGGCAAGCGAAATGCCGAAGCGGGGGGCGACATCTTTCAGTTGTTCCCCGGAGCGCAGCGCGTAGGTTTGCCAGGAAGTCAGCGGCCCTTCGTGCGCTTCCAGCGCCGCCTTGAACGTTTCGACGCGATCCGCGGGCAGTACCAGGGTGGTGTTCGCCTGGATGACGGGACGATTGTGCGCGGGATTGAGCGCGATGAATTCCTGCTCGCTCAAGCCCGCAAATCCGGCGGCGCGTTTCACGTCCATGGCGGTGGAAACCACCAGCGTATGAAAATACGGGGTATTGGGAATCGCGGGCAGCGCCAGTTTTTCCATCCATTCCGGGTTGCCGAGGATATTTTTCAGCGCCTGCAATTTGGGGACGTATTGCCGCGTCTCATTGGGCATGGTGAGACTCAGGAAATCCGTCGGCAGACCCTGCGCCGCGTTTTTCGCAATGGCGCGTCCCACCGCGCCCTCGCCCCAGTTGTAGGAAGCCAGCGCCAGATGCCAGTCTCCGTGCAGGTCGTAGAGGTATTCCAGGTAATCCAGGGCAGCGTTGGTGGAAGCGAGCACATCCCGGCGTTCGTCGCGCCACCAGTCTTGCGTCAGATTGTAGTGTTTGCCGGTGGAGGGGATGAATTGCCAGAGACCGGAAGCCCGCGCTGGAGACAGAGCCAGCGGGTTGTAGGCACTTTCCACCATCGGCAGAAGCGCAATCTCGGTCGGCAGGTTGCGTTTTTCCAGTTCCTCGACGACATGGTGCAGATACAGGCGGCTGCGTTCCACCATGCGCCGCAGGTATTCGGGATGCGACTGGTAATACTGCTGGAAGGAAAGGGTCTGTCCATCCATGAGGTTGGGCATGGCAAACCCGTTGCGGATGCGCTCCCACAGATCGTCGGTGGGTTCGGTCAAATCCAGCGCCAGCGGAATCGCCACCGGAGCCTGTATTTCTTCGACCACCAGCACCTCGTCCGCATCCGCAACCGGATCGGCGGTTTTTTCCTCCGCATCATGCGCGGAGGAAAAGCCAAAATCCAGCATCAGCGGTTCCGACGCGGGGGGAATCTCCCCTTTTTCCTCTTTCTCCGCCTTCTCTTCTGCCTCGGTTGCCTCGGATATTTCCGCTTTCGTCGGCGCAAAAAGGTCAAATGCCCGTGCGGGCAGTGCAATGCCCAGAGTGACCGCCAGCACAACCGGTAAAACCACAGCGCGACACGAGAAGAAGGTCATTCCGGGCATCCAGCCAGTCAAAGCGGGCGATTGTAACATCCGGAGACAGACGAAGAGAGTTTTCAGGACAGGTTTCCAGGGCAATCGCATGAATCTTATACAAGACCGAGGCGTTGAGCGCGGTATGAATGGAACGGAACGCCACCCGGTGAAAATTGTTCAGCGCGCCGGGGGTGGAGGCGCAAATGCCGGGCGAAGCGAGAAAAACGGGGCGTGACGCTTCGCGGTACAATGCTGGCGTTCCCACCCCGTCCGCGACTTCGCCATGACCCGCAAGAAACTTCCCATCGGCATCCAGACCTTCGCCAA
>JAISWQ010000146.1 GCA_031271025.1 Zoogloeaceae bacterium
CGCGCGCGGGGTGGGTTTTCATGGTTTTTTCCTTTTGCTTCAACATTTCAACCTCGAACCGGGGACACAAGCCATGCCCCGCAAGGGGCATGGCGTGCTGTCAATGAAATTGCCGCCAAGTTCGACGTCCGTAGCGTATCTTGCCCTTGTCAGGGAGGCTCGCTCCCTGCGGGTAGATCTCAAAGTCTCCGACTGTCGGGGGCCGCTGTCCCGAACCGCCGGGCACCTTGACGCCTGCCGCCTCGTTGCCGTAAACGCCGCCGAAGGCGTAATCCAGTCGTGCGCCTGTCCAGGGGTCGATTTCATAGGTCCAGCTATCCGTACTGCCGCCTTCACAGGGATTACCACTGCCGACTGGAACGAGGGAATAAAAGCGCACGCGGTCGTAATAAATCTTCGTGTTGGTTCTGACGCGTTCCCCTTCCTTGTTGCCGCCCACCACCAGATCAACATAAAAGCCCTTGTCGGTCTGACCCGCGACTGGCGCCTTCTGGCTGACCTTGCGGATCGTCTCGCCCGCGTGCGCGCCATATCTGGCCTCGTTGGGCACCGTGGCAGCCTCCAGGGTTTGCCCCAGCAGATTGGTGCGCGTGTAAGAAGCATCAAGGGAGCAGCTTCCGCCATGACCACAAGGATCGGCAACGCCATAAAGGGTTTGCACCTGCCGGGTCATGGGGTCGCTCTCTTCCATCCATTGCCCACTGCCCACGTAGATCATCAGTTCGCCAGGCTTTCCCTTGCGCCGCATGACTTCCGGCTGCGCGGTAATGGGTTGCGGCGTTTGGTCCGGGGCGGTGGCCTTCAGCAGTGGCTCGCCGCCAAACGCCAGTCCCCAGGACGAAACCGTCCCCTGCAAATTGAATTTCCAGAGATTGCCCTGCAAATCCCCGGCGTAGGCCGCGTCCGCCGAACCGTTGCCATCGTAATCCACCACTCGTGGCGTGGAAAGGCCATTCGGTATGCTCGCGTTGTTGCGCTCGCCGGTGGAAATCTGTTTGACCAGCGCGCCGGTCTTGGCATCCACAATGAAAAGCCGTGCCCGGTTGGGATGATTGGTTTCCGCAGGAGGCACAAGATTCGTACCCCGGCTGTTGTAACCGTTGCCGAAAATGACCACCCACGGGTGCGCCGGGTCGTTCGTCGGCACGGTGGAAGCCTTGCCGATGGCAACGCCCAGGTTCGCAAACGCAGACGCCGCGCCCCCGCTGGCGGGCCAGGCCGCGGGATCATCCCCTCCGCCCGTCACTTCCCATTGCAATTGGGGATTCTCCGGGTCTTCCACATCCAGCGCGAAATAGCTGCGTCCGCCCGCACCGGTAGACGTCACCAGCAGGGTGCGCCACGCGCTGCCGTTCCAGTAGTCGCCCGCTACCGGCGTGCCGTCGACAAAATAACGGTGACTGTAATCCGTGCGTGTCAATTCCGCCAGATGTTCGTAGGCCGCCGTCGGGACAAAGGCGAAACGTTCCTTTCCCCGCGATCCCCCTCCGTTTCCTCTGGTTTCCGCGTTGAAGGCATGCAACATGCCGTCGTTCGCGCCAACGAAGACGGTTTTCTTTGGTTCCTTGTTCATCCGCGCACTCACCAGCCGCGCCTGGTATGTGATCTTCTGCGCGTCGGTGATGACCTCCGGGTTGGCTGAGCGTCCCCAACCGTAATCCTTCACGCCCGGTTCCACATAGGCCACGCCGGAATTGACGATGTCGCCCAACACCTTGCCGTTGCGCTGCCGCCAGGTTTGGCCTTCTATGGTCTTGCCATCGTAGGACGTGTCGCCGCGCAGATAATTGATGATGTGCGTGCGCAGGGTATTGCTGGGAGCGAGCGTGGAAAGCGGGAAGGATGCGGATGCGCTGTCCTTGAAGTCCGTTCTTCCTCCCGTCGAGGTGGTGGTGTAAACCGTGCGATTGTCGTGTGCCGGAATGCTGGCAATCCAGCCGCCCGACGCATCGTCGATGAGCGGTTCTTTATTTTTGTCCTCCAGCCTTGAACCGATCGTCGCCGCCGTGCAGCCGGGCGCCTTGCCGACTTTTCCAATCGTGCAGAAACCGAAGCTTTTCAGGGCGCCGCTCCAATCCGCGGCGTCGAAGGACGATTCGTAGTACTGGCTATCCGATTCCAATGCGGTGGAATTCGCCGTACTCGGGCCGGTAGAAAGCGCGCCGCCAGTTTCGGCAGCAACGGTTTCGACAATTTCCGACAACGCTGAAATCAGCTTATCCGGCTGGCTGGCGAGAAAATAATTGTCCGGGACGCAATCGCCATTCTTGTCCCAGGAAGTCGATTTGCTGGCTTCGCTCAGGAGCGCTTGATAGTCCGATTCCGGTTTGTCCTGATGATCGAAGCCGCCGTATTTTGCCGCCATGTACATCTGGTTGGGCGTATTGGCGCGGGCGGAACAACTCACGGTGTAGATGTTGCCGTTACGGTTGGCGCTATTCTCCGGGCTTTGTTCCACATCGACGAAATAGGTCTTGCCCTGTTGCTTGCCCTGTGTCCAGGATTTGCCCACGACATCCGGCAGCATATCCTGGGTATTGGCCCAATAAGCCAGGCCCGCTATGAAATAACCCGCGCCGCCAGCGGAAAAACCACTATAGTTCGCAAGCGGCGTGCGCCCGGAAAGCGTCGGGATCGGCGAGGTTGCCGTTTCCAAGTCCCCGATTTTGTTGGTCAGGGTCATGACATTGAGGCCAGGCGTAGTGCCGTCAAACCCGTCATTCCAGGTGTGATTGGCTCCATAACTGCTGGTGCGTGTGCTGCCGGGCGCGTAAGTGTCGGCGTGGGTGTTGGCGTCTGCGATGCCGACGAAATGGGTTTTCTGGCAAGCATACTGGATCGGGCGTTTGTGCACATCGTTCTCGTCGGCAGGCGTCGTAATCACGGGAAAATCGTCTTTCATCGCCTGCGTCATGTCGCTGGTGAAACGGGCAGGCGGCGCGACATTGCGCACTGCCAGTTGCGTGGCGTAATAGAGTTCGCCCAGAATGTCACGCTCCTTGTAGCCGCTGGCCTTGCCGAATTTGTTCAGATAATTGACGACGCCGCTGTTGGCCACGCCGCTGGCGGTTGCGTCCGCCGTGTCCGGGTTTTTGATATAGATGCCGGTTTGTGGGTTCCACTCCTGGTTGGGATTGTTCGTGCCGCCATTTGCCCCCACCAGTTTTTCCCCAACCGATTTCAGACGCGCCCGCACTACCCCACCCGCACGATTTTTGTTGTTATCCAGCAGATAGCTGGTTGCGCCGAAACGGATTTGATCGGCGTATTTCTGAATCAGCCCGACAGGCTTGTAGATGGGCGTACCGCCGTTGTTGGGATAAGCCTTGCACAGTTTGAGGTCGCCTTCCCCGTTGTATTCCAGCCCGCCCGGCGCATTGGGGTCACAGACCTTGACCTGCACCATGTAGTCATACGTGGCGCCCCCATAGGCCGCATAGGGATTATAGTCAGAGCTTTTACTGAACTGGATGGACCGCCCCCTGGTTTCATTCGTATTGAATGGACCGGAAGACGGATTGAGGAGAGCGGGCTCTTCAGTTTCAGGAAGCACACGGACATAAACCGCATTCCAGCCAAAAGGCGTCACCGTGTTTGCGCCTGTCACAAGTCTCTTGAAGGAGTTTCCCTCCCCTGTCTGCCTGGTTTTCTGGATGACCGTGATGCTTGTTGTATCCTGTACGCGGTCGCCTCCTGTCATGGCCAGACGAAACTCATCCAGCGCCTGCATGGCGGCCCAGTTCATGAAGTTGCCGCTGAACCCTTTTCCCCCGCATTGGCGGTTTGTCGCCTTGTCACTTTTGTAGAAATACTCATTTTTCGCCGTAGCGCCATTCCGCGCGCCCGGTTTATTCCCGGCCGAATAGCTATAGCAACCTTCAGGGTCGAAATAGCCCAGGTAGCGATTGTTGCCGTTGTAATCCGGCCCCGTGCCTCCGTAATCAGCATAATTTGCCTTGTAGGCGAATTCCACCCCTGTTGGATATTCCACGGACAGGACAAGCATCATGTTGGGCGGTACCCCGGAAATGGCGCTCCCCAGAGGGACTTGCGCGATTTCCGCCAGCGCCGGAAACGCGGCCAGCGCCGTAGCGAGCGCCAGCGGACGGGAAGCGAAAACCGCCGCGCGGGTTTGAAGCTGGACGTGTTTCATGATCGTTCTCCTTGCCTGGAATGTGTTTGAAAGAGGAGGTCGGGATGTGATGGAAAGCGGAAGCCGGGCATGGATGGTTTCGCCACGCTCGCTTGTGACGGGAAGGAAGGGGACGTCATTTTTGTTTGTGCTCACTTTGCACTCCCGCCCAAACGCCGGATGTCACCCCCCGGCCATAACTGTAAATGTGCCGAAGCGGCACCATCACAGGGGCCTCGCCAATGAGCACATCCGCAGGATTGATCGGCACATCCTCCTGCCGATTTACCGTGAAACGGGCAAAGCCTCCCGGCACGCCCTTGGTGGGGCCGTAGTAATCGATCACCGTGTCCCCCGCATCCACGCTGGGTACGCCGTATACCGCCTTCACTTCCTGCGACAGCTTCGAGTAGGTCTCCGCATTCCAGAACGCCGCCTCGTCCGGGAGTGGGGATGCCGGAAGCTGGATCGTGCTGCTGCCCCGCATGCTGAACCAGCCCGGATTTTCTGCCATGTCCGCTTCCTTCGGCGCGCCGCCGCCCTGGATGATGCGCTCTGCCGCCTGCAATGCCGTTTCCGCGGATTGCAAGGCCAGATTCTGTGAGGCAAAACCGCCCGCCAGACGTTCCTGCAAGGCAACCGAACGCATGGACACCAGTCCCAGCATGACCACTACCACCAGCATGACCAGTCCCACCACCAGCACAGCACCACGCTGATGATCTGGGGGGCAACTGAAAGTAGAGCGCATTTCGTCATTGCGAGGCGCGCAGAGGCGCGCAACCGGAATCTGCATATGGGCACGTGTTTTCGGATGATTGAACATTGCTTTTGCCTTTCTCCAGAATCTGCGTGGCAGACCTTATCATTTTTCCAGGCCGCCCTACAGCGACTTGTTGCGTAGACGAACTGTCGTAGACAAGAGCTTGCGCAGCTTCGTATCCTGCGGTACCGAGCCAGCGGCCCAGGCGGGTGCTCCGTCGCACAACACGGGATTGTTGGCAATATTTCCGTCCACCGCCGCCGTCGCCTCCGCGGCCAGCACCAGATTGATCTGGACGGAACTTACCCTGTCCCAGTTGATGGTTCCGGCATTGCTGGCATCCACCTTCCCGTATACAGAAGCCAGCTTGCCCCCTATCGCTTCCTCTTCCGCATAACAGAGGCGGAAAACGGCTACGTCGGCCAATACAGCACCGTCGCGCATCAGTACCCAATGCTTCCTTGCCGCATCGTATTCAAACGCATATACGGTTTTCGCCAGCGCCAGAACCTGCACACCGGTATCGTTCCTGTCGTGGGTGTTGATGAAAGTGTCTGTCCGCTCGATCTTGACCGTGTCCGTGGTTTGCGCCTTTTCACCCTTGAACAGTTCGCTCTTGCCGCAATCACCGACCAGGAAAAAATCCCCATCCTCACCTCCCTTGATTGCCTGGCTGTACGCGCTGTTTTCCAGGAGCAGATCCTTCTTTCCTTCTTCCACGTTGGCAGACAGTTTCAGGGCGCCCTCACGCGGCGCACGAAAGACCAGTTCCAGTTCTCCAGCCGTGCTGCCTGCCTTTTCCTGCACCCAGAATCCCCTGTCCCATTCCGTTTTCGCCGTATCCTTCAGCGCGCTGGACAACGCGCCTTCGTCTTCCCGCGCGCAGCCCCTGAAAGCGGCCATGCGCAGATCACGCTCCAACATGCCAATGGCAATCCGTCCGTTTTCCTGTATTCGGGCCAGATCGTCGTTGATTCGCCAGGAGGAAAAAGAAGCCACGTAGACATGAATCACGCCGCCAATCAGCAGCAGGCCAAGTGTCATCGCCACCATGAATTCCGTCAGCGTGAACCCGCGTGCGGAACGGGTATGAAAAAACAGGGGAGAAGGGAAGACCGAAAAAAGGGTTGTCATGTTCAGCGCTCCTGTTCAGGAAGATACGCGACAACCTTGATGGAATTCAAAGCCGCGCGTTTCTCCGCGCCGGGTTCGTCGGTCGCATCAGACGTTTGCGCTTCTTCCCAATCGATGCGTACCACGAAGTAATCCAG
>JAISWQ010000097.1 GCA_031271025.1 Zoogloeaceae bacterium
AAGCTCCCCGGCGCATGGTAGCGCCCAGACAACGCCCAAGCTATGCTCAATCTCCGCGCCATGCGCGCCAACCAACAATGGAATGCCTATTGGATTTCCCTCCACTTTTAATCACACCCTTGAAAGAAATCAGAAAAAGCTCATTCCTCCAATCCCGCAAAGTGGCAGGCAACCCAGCGCCCCTCTGAAAAACACCGCACTTCCGGACTGCGTCCCCGGCATTCCGGGCACTTGACGAGCGCCCGGAGCACCTTGGCTATCCCCTTCTACGCCTCTCCACAATGTGCTCCCCGAAGGGTTACTTTTCGGGCAACTCGTGGCGCACGATTCTTCCCCTGCAGTTTGCCGCTTTTTCGTGGCCGCTTACACAGACACCACAGTTTCGGATCTCGACGGACATTCCGATAGCTGACGCGCCTTCTCGATCCGACAGGAGGGTAACTACGCAGTCGCAGCCGCGCATCTTCAACTTTGGCGCAGTACCTTTTCCGAGCCGATGCCAGAGCGTGATCCACCCACCGCCGAGCGGATCCCAAGTGCAATCGACAATTGTTGCCATGTGCTGATCCACCCTCTCGACTTGCCGCAGCCTGACGTAAAGTTCATGGGCAGGACAGCACATCGGAAATCATGAACCGCTTCTCAGAGCGTAATCTCTTCCGCCGCTGAACTTGCCAGCCGCTCGATTTCCGCCTGCTGGTCGAAGCGGTCGGCGTATTTTTTCGCCAGCATCTCGATTTCCGGGGAAATGGCAAGGAAGGCATCAACGATGCGGGGATCAAAACTTTGCCCGCGCAATTCGCGGATGATCCTGGTCGCCTCGGTGTGCGGCAGCGCGGCCTTGTAGACCCGGTGACTGGTAATCGCGTTATAGACCTCGACGATAGAGGCAATGCGCGCCGGCAATGGAATTTCCTCGCCGCGCAACTGGCGAGGATAGCCGGAACCATCCCATTTTTCCTGGTGACTGCGCGCCATGTCCTGAGCATGGGCAAGGAAAGCGGAAGGCTGCCCAATCAGGCGCTCGGCTTCCTTCAGGGCTTCGTAGCCTACATCAGGATAGCGCTTCACCAGCGCAAACTCCTGCTCCGACAAGCGCCCTGGTTTCAGGAGCACCTTGTCCGGCACATCCAATTTGCCGATGTTCTGCAGCACGCTTGCCCGCACGATCAAACGAGCTTCGTCGTCCGGCAACAGGGGGGCAAATACCGGGTCTTTCTGCAACTTGCGCACCAGGGCAGCGATCAAAGCCTGTTTTCTCAACAGCGCCTTGCTTTGGGGATTGCCGTTTGAATCGATCAACGAAGCCATGATCGTCAGGGCAATGTCGCGCTCTTGCAATGCGACATCGGGTTGAACATTCTGTGTTATGGATTCCACCATTGCTGCGTTTCCTTCCAAAAGTTTGAGATGCGCCCGAAAAAGCATGGGAAACACCACGGATGATATGGAATATCCCTCCTGCCGTCCACCTTGCGTCAGCACCACCGCTCGTTTTACGCGCACGGCCATGTCTTCAGTTCCGGCGCGCGGGCGTTTTTTTGGGCGCGCGCGGCGGCAGGCGATATGGCGTGTTGATGACCCTGGCTTTCTGGCTGGAGGGGGACGATTTTTTTGCGGAAATTTCCACGGCGGAAGAGCGGGGCGGCAGGGCTTTTCTGTCCATTTCCGCCCGCGCGTAGCGGGCGCGCAGGGCGGCAATGTTGCGGTCGATCTGCTCCAGCGACACGCCCTGGATCGCTAGATAGGCGCGCGCCCGGACGAGTTTTTCCAGATCCGGCGGCATCGCGGCGGAACGCCGGTCTTCGCCCCAATGTTCCCTGGGCCGGCTTGCGGCCTCGGCGAAGGCTTCCGGCGATCCCATCTGCCGCGCCACCTCGAACTGGTTGTAGCGCATCGCCCATTCCATCGCGCCATCCCCCCAGTCATTGCGGGGCGTGGTGTCCGCGCCCCGCGCCAGCAGCAGTCTGGCCACTGCCGGTTTGCCCTCGTAGATCGCCATCATCAATGGCGTGGAACCATTCGGGCTGCGCGCGTCGATGTCCGCGCCCTGATCCAGCAGGCGCTGCACCAGTGCCTGATGTCCCGAAAACGCCGCGTAATGCAGGGCTGACCACTGTCCTTGGGGACGATTGAGACTGGCGCCGTGCGCCAGCAGCCAATCCACGATCCTGTCGTGCCCTTTCCAGGCCGCAAGCAGAATCGCCTGCTCTCCAACCTGGTTGGTCTTGTTCACATCCGCACCGCGCGTGTAAAAGAGCGTCAGCATGTCGAGATTGCCTTCCCAGGCTGCGATCATGAGACCGCTGCCAATGCGGTTGGCGCTGTAATCGGGGTCCAGCCCTTGATCGAGCCAGGCTTCGGCCTGACGAATATCCCCCAGTTCAATGACATTCCCGAAACGGACGGGGTCTGGTGGGGTAAAATCCTGCCCCCATGCACCGCTTGCCGCCAGCGCCAGAAGCGCGACGCCCGCCAGCAGGCCGAACACCCGATACCGCATCCCCTCTGCGAAACACAACATGCCCATTCCTTCTGCCGTCAAAACCAGCGCGGATTGTCGCATGCTCCCGGCTCGACCGGCAAAACAGAACGTGCTGGCGATTGCGCTTGTGTTTTCGTCCAGTCTGCATACGCTTCCCTTTATCCTTCCTGTACCGCAAGCGCCTCCCTCTTTTTCCCAGCCTGCGCAGCCCCTCCGCGCGACCCTGCAACAGCCGGAACAACCCCTTTCGCCAGAAATCCCGCTGCCCACGCCAGCACTGAGCCTGGAGATGCCGGAAGCATTCCACACGCCGGAACCTCCGCCGTCAATCACAAAAGTCGCACCCTCCCCCCCCAGGGTCAAAGCGGCGGCCACACTGGGCAATCTGCCTGCCGCCGCTGCACGGGAGGCCAATCGGCAACTCGCGCAACTGCCTTATCCACTGGAGGCGATCGCCCAGGGACTGGAGGGCGAAGTCTGGATTCGCATTTTTCTGGATGAAAACGGCAACGTCATGGCCGCCCGCGTGGAACAAAGCAGCGGACACGCCCTGCTCGATGACGCCGCGCAACGCGCCGCCGCCCGCCTCAAAAGCCTGTCCGCCGAAGGGATGGGCGACGCCCTGATTCCCGTCCGCTTCCGGCTGGAATAAGAACAGCGGCGAACACGGGAAAACGGCGGCCTCTCCCGGTTGCCCGGATCACGACTGCATTCTGCCGCCACGCACCCGAAACCCCGCGCCGCCCCACGATTCCCGCGTCATCTCGCCCAGACTTCCCAAGCCGCCGTGGGCGTGACAGATGGCGCAGGCGAGCGCATCGGCGGCATCAGCAGTGGGCGCGGCGGAAAGATTCAACAAGCGCGCCACCATGTGCTGAACCTGTTCCTTGGCCGCCTTGCCCTGTCCTACCACCGCCTGCTTGATTTGCAAGGCCGTGTATTCCGCAACCGGCAGACTCGCCGCCGTCAGCGCCGCAATGGCCGCGCCGCGCGCCTGCCCCAGCAGGAGCGTAGCTTGCGGATTCACATTCACGAACACTTTTTCAATCGCCGCCGCGTCCGGCTTATAGGTAGCAATCACCTGGGAGAGACCGGAAAAAAGGGTGGCGATGCGTTCCGGCAGACTGCCGTCAGCCCCTGGCTTCACGCAACCGCTGGCGAGGTAACGCAGACGCGCGCCCTCTTTTTCGATCACGCCGAAGCCCGTTACCCGCAAGCCGGGGTCTATGCCAAGAAGGATCATCCGGGATTCAGCTACGCCATCGTCGCCGTGGTATGGACTTCCTGCACATCGTCCAGTATTTCCAGCGCATCCAGGAGTTTTTGCATCTTCGCGCCCTCATCGCCGGAAAGTTCGGTTTCGGTTTCCGGCTTCATGGTCACTTCGCCAAATTCCGGCGTGAAACCGGCGGCTTCCAGCGCGTCCTTCACCGTGACAAACCCGGTGGGGGAGGTCAGCACCTCGATGGAACCATCCTCATTCGTCAGCACATCGTCCGCGCCCGCTTCGATGGCGGCTTCCATCAGAGCCGCTTCATCCGTGCCGGGCGCGAAAATCATCTGGCCGCAATGTTTGAACTGGAAAACCACACAGCCGTCCGTGCCCATGTTGCCGCCGTGTTTGGAAAAAGCGTGGCGTACATCGGCCACCGTGCGGGTCTTGTTGTCGGTCAGGCAATCCACCATCACCGCCGCGCCGCCAATCCCGTAACCTTCGTAGCGAATTTCCACGTAATCGACGCCTTCCAGCTCGCCCGTACCCTTCTTGATCGCGGTATCGATCCTGTCCTTCGGCATGTTGACGGCCTTGGCCTTGTCGACGGCCACCCGCAAACGTGGATTGAAGCCAATATCGCCGCCGCCCATTTTGGCGGCGACGGTGATTTCCCTGGCGATTTTGGAAAACGCCGCGCCGCGTTTTTCATCCTGCCGCCCCTTGCGATGCTGAATATTGGCCCATTTGGAATGTCCGGCCATGATGCCTGCCCTCGGTCAAACGTAAAAAGAAGGCTGCATTTTACCCTATCGCCTGCCGGGAGCTGCGTCAGAACCCGTTCAGCAAAAGACAGTGCGCATCGTTCGGATTACGTGCCAGGCTTTGCTTCGGGCGCGGCAATGCGGGTAAGGCGGGCGGTTTTGACGCTGCGTCCCTGCGTTTGCACGACTTCTACCGCAACATCGGCCATGCGGAAGGTGACGCCTGCTTCGGGGATGTCCTCGAAGTGTTCGAGAATGAAACCGTTCAGAGTGCGCGCGCGCTCCAGCGGAAAGTCGAGACCGAGCTTGCGGTTGAGCGTGCGCAAGGGCTGGCGGCCTTCCACCAGCACGCTGGCGTCGTCATCCCAGGCGAGTTCGCGCCCGGCGCCGGGCGCCATCTCCGTAAATTCACCAACGATTTCCTCTACGATGTCTTCCAGGGTAATCAGCCCTTCCACCTCACCATATTCATCCACCACGAAGGCGACCCGCTGCCGGTTTTCCTGAAAGAAGCGCAATTGCGCGAACAGCGGCGTGCCGAGCGGGACAAAATAAGGGGCTTGCAGATGGATGAGCAAATCCTGTTCCGTGAACGTTTCGGTATGAAGGGTAGCGAGCACGCGATGCACGGGCAACATGCCCAGCAATTGCTCAAAGGATTCGCGGATGACCGGCAGCCGGGTGTGCGGGCTGCTTTTCAGACGCGCTCTCACTTCTTCCCAGGGGGCGTCGATGTCCAGTGTTTCGATGTCGCTGCGGTGGGTCATCACATCTTCCACCGAGGTCTTGCCCAGATCGAAAAGATTGGTGAGCAGGCTGCGATGCGTGGCGGGGATGATTTCCCGGCTTTCCATCACCAGGGTGCGCAATTCGTCCAGGGTGAGTTTCTGGGCATTGGCCGAGCGCGGGCGGAGCCGCAACAGTTTCAGGAGCGCGTTGGCAAAGAGGTTGACAAACCAGATGGCCGGATAAAGCACACGAATCAGGGGCGTGAACACGAGGCTGAGAGTTTGACTCAGGCGGTCGGCGTGGGAGGCGCCCACGATCTTGGGCGTGATTTCGGAAAACACCAGGATGATAAAAGTGATGAGCAGCGTTGCCGCGCCCAGCGCCCATTTGCTGTCGCCGAAACATTGCAGGGTGATGAGGCTTGCCAGAGTGGCTGCGCCAGTGTTGACCAGATTGTTGCCGATGAGAATGGCACCCAGCAGGCGATCCGGTTGGGCAAGGAGGGCGAGCGCGAGTTTTGCGCCCAGATGACCTTCCCTGGCGCGATGCTGTAACTTGTAGCGGTTGGCCGCCATCATGGCGGTTTCGCTCAGGGAAAAAAAGGCGGAAATCGCCAGCAGGACGGCGAGACTCGCCAATTGAGCCGCAAGCGGGAAGGTCTCGGTCATGGGGAAGCGCGAAAGGTCAGAACCGATGCAGCAGGACTTCCAGCACGAAACGGCTGCCGACATAGGCCAGCAGAAGCGCCACGAAGCCGGAAAGGGTAAAACGCAGCGCCTTGCGTCCACGCCAGCCCCAGACGTGGCGGCCGATGAGGAGTGCCGCGAAAATCAGCCAGGAAATCAGGGTGAATATGGTCTTGTGGTTGAAATCCGGCGCGTGTCCAAACAGGGTTTGCGAATAGAGAAAGCCAAAACACAGGGTGAGCGTGAGGAGTAAAAAAGCCGCGCTCAACATGCGAAAAAGCAGGTTTTCCATCGCCAGCAGGGGAGGCATATTGGCGAGGCGCTGCGAACGTTGCGGACGGCGCATTCCTTTTTCCACAAGGCTCATGAGGATAGCGTGCGCGGCGGCCAGAAGCGCAAGACTCAAGGCCAGCATGGCCGTGAGAAAGTGCAGGCGGAAATTCCAGGTTTCCGCGTGCGGCACGGAATGGCTTTCGGGAAAACAGAGGGTAAGCAGAATGGCAAGTGCCCCGGCAGGCAGGACGATGGGTTGCAGGCCATCCATGCGGACACGGAAACTTTCCAGCCAGTAGATCAGGGTCGCAAGCCAGATCATCAGGCTGAAGGCGAGGCTGAAGGAGAAATGCAGGTTGCCGCCGGCAAAGAGCGCAAGTTTCAGGAGGAGTGCGTGCAGGAAAAGGGTGATGCCAATGGCGCTTTTTTCCTGCGCAGCGGAAAGACGGAGACCCGCGGACGTGTTGGCGGCACGCCAGCGGGTACACCAGAAATGAATGCCGAGCACAAGGTAGAGAAACCCCGTGAGGCCGGAAAGGGTGAGCTGATTTACAATAGCCATCTTCTGAATTCTACCCGAAGCCTTTCGACCATGCTTGATAACCTGACCCAACGCCTTGCCAAAGTCATGAAGACCCTGAAAGGGGAGGCACGCCTGACCGAATCCAATATTGCGGATGCCCTGCGCGAAGTCCGCATGGCGTTGCTGGAGGCCGACGTGGCCTTGCCGGTGGTCAAGGATTTTATTGCTGTCCTGAAGGAAAAGGCGGTGGGCGAGGAGGTGATTGGATCGCTCACGCCCGGTCAGGCGCTGGTTGGTGTGGTGCATCGGGAAATGACGAAGTTGATGGGCGAGGCGCACGAAGGGCTGAATCTTGCCGTGCAGCCGCCTGCCATTGTGCTGATGGCGGGTTTGCAGGGCGCGGGCAAGACCACGACGACGGGCAAACTCGGCAAATATCTGAAGGAGCAGCAGAAAAAAAAGGTACTGGTGGTGTCTACCGACGTTTATCGTCCTGCCGCCATCCAGCAGTTGCAGACGGTTGCCGGGCAGGCCGGGGTTGAATGCTTTCCGTCTACGGTGGAACAAAAACCGGAAGCCATTGCCCGTGCTGCCGTGGAATGGGCCAAAGCGCGCCATATGGATGTCGTGCTGGTGGATACGGCGGGGCGGCTGGCGGTGGATGAGGTCATGATGGCGGAAATCAAGGCGCTGCACGCGGCCTTGAACCCCATTGAAACCCTGTTCGTGGTCGATGCCATGCTGGGGCAGGACGCGGTCAACACTGCCCGCGCCTTCAATGAAGCCTTGCCGCTCACCGGCGTGGTGCTGACCAAGCTGGATGGGGATGCGCGCGGCGGCGCGGCGCTTTCCGTGCGGCAGGTGACGGGAAAGCCGATCAAGTTTTCCGGGGTGGGGGAAAAACTCTCCGGCCTGGAAGCCTTTCACCCGGAACGCATGGCCTCGCGCATTCTCGGCATGGGCGACGTGCTTTCCCTGATTGAGGAGGCGCAAAAAGGGCTGGACGCGGAAAAGGCGGTGGCGCTTGCCAAAAAGCTGAAAGACGGCAAACGCTTCGACCTTGCGGATTTCAAGGAGCAGATCGGGCAAATGCGCAGACTGGGCGGCATGAGCGCCTTCATGGATAAACTGCCGGCCCAGTTCGCGCAGATGGCCGGACAAATCCCGCTGGGCGCGGAAGAGAAAATGATTGGCCGCATAGAAGGCATCATCAACGCGATGACGCCGGAAGAGCGGGCAAAGCCGGAGCTTCTGAAAGCCAGCCGCAAACGTCGCATCGCTACAGGCGCGGGGGTGCAGGTGCAGGAGGTGAACCGCCTTCTGAAACAGTTCGAGCAAACGCGGGAGATGATGAAACGTTTTTCCAAGGGAGGTATCGGCAAGCTGATGCGCGGAATGAAGGGGCTGATGGCGTTGCGTTGAGAAGCTGTTTTGGAAATTGCGAATGGAACCGGTATCGAGGGGTGTGATCAAAAGTGGTGGATAAAACCCATCGTCATTGCGAGGCGCGCAGCGATGCGGCAATCCTCCCACCTCGTCATTGCGAGGAGCGTAGCGACGTGGGCATCAAAACGGGGGGTCGGCCCCCCCCCAACCCCGGGCCAGCCGCCCCGCCCCCGGGAGTTCCCCCGGC
>JAISWQ010000121.1 GCA_031271025.1 Zoogloeaceae bacterium
TGCGGGCGGGGTTTCAAACCGGAGTTGGTTTTACGATGAATCCTGAACAACTCGATCTTTTTACCCACTCTCGTCCCGTCATGCTGCGCAATGATCTTGTCCAGGCATTGCGGACGCGAGGATTGATTGCGGGACGTGAGGTGCACGCGAAGCTGGCTGCCGAGTTTCCCCAGGATACGCTGCTTGCACCGGGCGCGCGTCTGCTTGATCGGCTTGCCTGGATGGAGAAGCCTTTGCCGCTGTTTTCTACCCATCAGGAAACGCAAGACGCCATCTTGCAAGCCGAATCCATGCTGACTGACGCGCTGACGATATTTTGCGCACCCAAAGCCGATGACTGGATGGCGCCTGTCTGGCAAAAACTGGCCGATGCCTGTGGGAGGCTGGCCTATCATCGGGATTTCCCGGACGCGCATTCTGCCGCGCTCCTGATGCGGGGACGGCACTGGGCGGCAGCCAAAGCGGCGATTGCCCACATTCCTGCCTGGCGTCGCATCCCGGAACCGCTGGCGTGGATGGCGGAAACCTGTTTTCGCCTGGAAGGACTGGATGCCGCCTGGCCGTTCCTGGTCGAATTGGCGTGGCGCGCGCCCACGCGCTGCGCAGCCCTGCTTCGGCATCTGGACGCGGCTCCCCGGCTGGTGCGCGAGTTTGCATGTGAATTTGCCGACGACGATGCCGATTTTGCCTGGTTTCCCGCCTGGGCATTGCTTGTCGATCCCAACCTGTCCGCTGGCTTGTGTCGGGAGCGCACACCAGAATACAGTCCGCCCGAACAGGCGGTCTGGACGCTTCGGCATTTGCAGAAACTCGAACGCGAGGGGAGCCACCATGAAATCGTCGAACAGCGCAAGACACTGCGCGCCCTGCATCCGGAACTGTTTGCGCGTTACATGCGCACACGCGCCTGACATTTGACGATGGATTTGATTTTGCTGGACTGAAGAGAGGTAAAGCCTGTCCCTCGCTTACAATCAACGGTTCCGTGTTTTTTTCAGGTTTTTCTCATGTTGCGTCTCACTGAAATCCGGCTGCCGCTGGAGCATTCCGAAGCGGATCTGAACGCGGCTGTGCTGGCGCGGCTGGAGGTGAAAGCGGTGGATTTGCGCGAATTGCGTGTTTTTCGCCGTGCCTGTGACGCGCGCAAGAGGGAACGCATTCTCTTCAACTACACGCTGGATGTCGCGTTGGCGGACGAGGCGGCGGCGTTGGCGCGTTGTCGGGCGCGAGGCGAGCGCCAGATCGGAATCACGCCGGACATGCGCTATCAACCCGTGACCCGTGCCCGTCCCGGCGAAACGCGGCGGCCAATCATCGTCGGCGCGGGACCCTGCGGTCTTTTCGCGGCGCTGACGCTGGCACAGATGGGCTTCAGACCCATTTTGCTGGAACGCGGCAGGATCGTGCGCGAGCGCACCCGCGACACCTGGGATTTGTGGCGGCAGGGACGCCTGAACCCGGATTCCAACGTGCAGTTTGGCGAAGGCGGCGCGGGAACGTTTTCCGACGGCAAACTCTACAGCCAGATCCGTGATCCGCGTTATCTGGGGCGCAAGGTGCTGGAAGAATTTGTCGCGGCGGGCGCGCCACCGGAAATTCTCTGGCTGGCCAAACCGCACATCGGCACCTTTCGCCTGGTCAAAATGGTGGAAAACCTGCGCGCAACCCTGCAAGCCCTGGGGGCGGAAATCCGCTTCGGAGCGCGGGTTGAGGAAGTGCTGATCGAAACCACGTCCGAGGGACGCGCGGTTCAGGGGGTCCGACTGGCGGAAGGTGAAATCCTCGCCTCCGATTTTGTCGTCATGGCGATCGGGCACAGCGCCCGCGACACGTTTTTGTCGCTTCACGAAAGCGGCGCAGCGATGGAAGCAAAACCCTTTTCCATCGGCGTGCGCATCGAACATCCACAGCAGTTGATCGACGCGGCACGTTTTGGCCGCTTTGCCGGTCATCCCCTTTTGGGCGCGGCGGATTACAAACTGGTGCATCACGCGAAAAACGGGCGGACGGTGTACAGCTTTTGCATGTGTCCCGGCGGGCAGGTGGTGGCGGCGACTTCGGAACCTTGTTGCGTCGTCACCAATGGCATGAGCCAGTATTCCCGCGCCGAGCGCAACGCCAACAGCGGCATGGTGGTGGAAGTCATGCCGGGAAAGGATTTTCCAGATACACCGCTGGCTGGCATCGAATTCCAGCGGCATTGGGAAGGCAAGGCTTTCGAGGTGGGTGGGGGCGCTTACCATGCCCCGGTACAATTGGTCGGCGATTTTCTCGCGGGACGTCCCTCTACCCGGCTGGGGCAGGTGCTTTCTTCCTATCAACCGGGCGTGCGCCCTGCCGATTTGTCACTTTGTCTGCCTGGTTTCGTGGTGGAGGCGCTGCGGGAAGCCTTGCCCGCTTTCGGTCGCCAGATTCGTGGTTTCGACATGGCGGAAGCCCTGATGACCGGCGTGGAAACCCGCACTTCCTCGCCCCTGCGCCTGCCGCGTGATGGCAAGACCTTGCAGAGCGTGAATACCCGTGGTCTTTTTCCGGCAGGGGAAGGCGCGGGCTACGCGGGGGGCATTCTTTCCGCCGGTGTAGACGGCATCCGCGCGGCGGAAGCCGTGGGGCTGGCCAGCAAAAATTAGCGACAGCCCTTCAGGCCGGGGTTCCAACCTTCGCACCGCCCTGAAGGGCGGGGTTTCAAACCGGAGTTGGTTTTACGATGACATGATGCGCATTCGTTTGTTGACTTGCTCTAATTGCTGAACTGGCTGCGGCAAAGTGCTATGCTTTACTACCCGAACCCGCAATGA
>JAISWQ010000051.1 GCA_031271025.1 Zoogloeaceae bacterium
GTTGGCTCTACCGACTTGTTCGACATTTTTTATGCTCTATGCGTTTGAAAATTTGACATCGTCCGTTCTTACCAAAATTCTTCCTGTGTAGTCAATTCGATGTAAATAGCACTCTCTACCTGAAAAATACTCATCTACAGCCTTCCGTGCTCCCTGCCAGTGCCCATAATCGTCGATGATTAAAACTCCCTTGGAGTTCAGCAACGGATACAAGTGTTCAAGTTCGTGTTTAGTTGATTCATACCAATCAGTGTCTAATCTCAATAGCGCCAAACGGGGAGGAATAGCTTGTGGAATCGTATCCTCAACCTTGCCTTTAATGAAATGAATCTTCTCCGGTGGATAACCTGTCGAAAAGAGGTTCTCCCTAACATCTTCCAAACTTGCGTGGCACCATATTCCAGTTCCACTCGGAGTCTGTTGAAGTTGAGAGAGCGCGCTGATCCCATCAAAACTTCTATCGGTTTCGGTGGGAAGCGACATACCCTCGAAAGTGTCAAACAAATAGAGTGAACGGCTTCGATCACCGCAGGCAAGCAGTGTGCGAGCAACAATCATCATGCTGCCGCCACGCCACACACCACACTCCACAATATCTCCTTCAATCCCGTTTTGGGAAATATGGGCAACTGCATTGATCAATGCGGCCATGCGCTCCACGCTGGTCATGGTGAAAGGTCGGGCGAACCTAATAATATCCAGTTGTTCTGTGCTCAAGTCTCGCACTGAGGCTAATTCTCCCAAAGGAGAATCAGGGGAGTAACGAATTATATCGTATCCGAAGTGATGTAATGTATTTCTGATTAAGTGGCGAATGACGGACGTTTTCATGTCGAACGCTGGAGTTCAGGAACGCACTGCTTGCAGCGTGTCCCTCTGGCACAAGATGTTAGGCGATGACCGGCGATGGTGTAAAGAGTTTTGAGTCCACGAGGCGCAAACTGGAGCGAAACAGCGCGAAAGAAAGGCGCAGGGCGCGGATGTTTGTGTTTGCACGGACGAAAAACCTCCATCTGGAGCACGGAGATTGGAGTTTGCCACAAACGGCAAATCGAAGCAAGAGAGCAACACCCGATGCAAAGTGCAAAAGTTGGTGTTGGCGAAATGGTGGAAAGTGTGGGAGGAGAGTACAGACGCTTGCGTCCGCACAGACAAACCCCTGCCATTCGGAGCGCAAAAGCCAGTGTTGAGAAGGCGGTGGAAAATGGCGGACATGGGGCGGTTCCAGTCATAGTCTAACTTGATATTCACCATAATATTGTTCTGGTTTGAGCAAGCAAGGGGGAGTCATGCGTATAGCGCCAAGGTGAAATTGTCGGATAGGGAAAGAAGCAAGCTGGCGGGTCTAACAGAATAAAACACTACACTAGGCCCGTACCACCGGCGGAATGCGGCTGTTGTGATCGACTGGCAGACGGGTCAGGTGTCCGGCAATGGCAAGGGCGGCGGCGCGGTAACGCTGGGCGGCTTCCGAATCCGGCGCGGCAACCACCGTGGGCAGGCCATCATCGGACTGTTCACGGATGTGGATATCCAGCGGCAAGCTGCCGAGGAAAGGCACGCCATAATCGGCGCAGAGCCTTTCCGCGCCGCCGGAACCAAAGATGTGTTCGGCGTGACCGCAGTTCGGGCAGACGTGCACGCTCATGTTTTCCACCACACCCAGCAGGGCAATGCCGGTTTTTTCAAACATCCTCAAGCCTTTTTTCACGTCGAGGAGCGCGATGTCCTGTGGCGTGGTGACCAGCGCCACGCCCGTGACGGGCGCTTTCTGGGCCAGGGTGAGCGGAATGTCGCCGGTGCCGGGCGGCATGTCGACGAAGAGGTAATCGAGGTCGTGCCAGTGTGTTTCGGCAAGGAGCTGTTCCAGCGCCCGCGCCGCGAGCGGACCACGCCAGATCATTGGCGTATCCTCGCCGCTGCCGGCCAGGAACGCGATGGACATGACTTCAAGTCCGTGCGCGACCAGGGGTTCCATCCCTTTGCCGTCCGGCGATCCGGGCGTCTGGCCGGAGAGGCCCAGCATCAGGGGTTGCGAGGGGCCGTAGAGATCGGCATCCAGCAGACCCACGCGCGCGCCTTCCGCCGTGAGCGCCAGCGCCAGGTTGACCGCCGTGGTGCTTTTGCCGACGCCGCCTTTGCCAGAAGCGATCGCAATCACATTCTTGACGCCGGGGAGGCGTTTGACGCCACGTTGGGGGGCGTGCGCCTGAATCCGGCTGGTCACGGCGACGCTGGCGCGGTTGACGCCGGGGACGCTGCGGAGCGCCTGTTCAACCAGCGCGCGCAGCGGGGCGCTCTGGCTTTTTGCGGGGTAGCCGACTTCCAGTGTCAGACGCACGGCGCCGTCGTCAAACCGCAAGTCACGCACGGCTTTTCCAGAAACGAAATCAAGGCCGGTATTGGGATCGGTGACGCGCGCAAGCGCCGTCCGCAGGGAATCTACCGTCAGGGACATGGGGGGAAACTCCGTTGTTGTTCCGGGGGGCGGGGAAACAGGAAAAATCAGGACGTGGCGCGTTGTGTGGCGGCACGGACAAGGCGGTTGTTTACGGCAGCCCAGTCGGACGTCTCCGGTGGCGCTTCAATCAGGATGCGGCTGGGGCAGCGATGATCGAGATGGCGCAGGGCATTGTAAAGTTCCCGCGCGTAGGCATCCGGTATATAAGGCATCATGCGCCAGATGTGCGAGGGGTTCAGGATGGTTGGCAAGGTATAGGCCAGCACAGCACAGTGTTCTTCGGGATGCGCTTCCAGCCAGGCGAGGAGTTCTGGCAAACGCATGAGGGTGGCTGGCGCGCGCGGCGCGTAGTGGGTGCTGTGCGTGCCAGAGACACGGGGCGCGTCGTGCTCGTGCGTGCGGTAGCCCAGGCGGGGCGTCGTGCCCAGGATTTCCGCAATCTGCTCGGTGGAGATCGCGCCGGGACGCAGGATGGACGGCGTTTCACGGGAAAGGTCGACGATGGTGGATTCTATCCCCACACTACAGGCGCCGCCGTCCAGAATCAGGGAAACATGTTCGCCCAGATCTTCCCAGACATGGGCCGCCGTGGTGGGGCTGATGTGCCCGAAGCGGTTGGCGGAAGGCGCGGCGATACCGCCGCGTCCGGGACGCCCGAATTCGGCAAAGGCGTGGAGTAGTTCCAGCGCCAGCGGATGATTGGGTACGCGCAGGCCGACGGTCTTCTGTCCGCCGGTGACGTTGTCCGGAACCCACTGCTGCTTTTCGAGGATCAGGGTGAGCGCCCCTGGCCAGCAGGCTTCCGCCAACGCCCAGGCGGCATCGGGAATATTGCTTGCCCATTGATTCAACCATTTCGCGCCGGGGATATGCACGATCAACGGATGATCGGCGGGGCGTCCCTTGACGGAAAAAATCTTGGACACCGCTGCCGGGCGCGCGGCGTGCGCGCCGATGCCATAGACCGTTTCCGTAGGGAAGGCGACCAATTCGTCGTTCCAGAGCTTGCGGACGGCTTCCTCGATCAGGTCTTGCGCTTCCGTCAACAGAGGCGTCCGGGCAGCGGCAGCGGAGGCGCATTGAGACATGTGTGGCATTGCTCCGCGTATTCAGTGCACAGCGGAATGCAGCCGCGTTGGCGCGCGGGCGACGTATAACAGGGTCATGGCTTTGGGATCGCGTGAAAACCTATGGATTTTAACAGGGTGCGTGAAGGGCAGGAGGGATGTTGTGTACAGGAAGACACTTTTTCCTCAGTCTGCATCCCGAATCCCAATGATCCCAATGGCCTGTCGCGCGTTAAACGCGGTTTTTTGCGCGATTTCCGGGTTGGCGTCTACCACGGTGAAATGCCCCATCTTGCGCCCGGGGCGGGCGCTTTTCTTGCCATAGAGGTGCAGCTTCAGGCTGGGAATGCAGTAGAGCGCATTCCAGTCCGGTTCGCGCGCGGCGCCCTGTGCGTCGAACCAGAGATCGCCCAGCAAATTCACCATGACCGAGGCCGAATGCGCCCGCGGATCGCCCAGCGGCAGGCCACAGAGGGCGCGCACTTGTTGCTCATACTGGCTGGTGAGGCAGGCGTCCAGCGTGTAGTGTCCGCTGTTGTGCGGACGCGGCGCCATTTCGTTGACAAAAATCTGGTCGTAGCTGGCAAAAAACTCTACCGCCAGCACGCCAACATAGTCCAGTTCCTCGACGATGTAGATGGCGATGTCCTGCGCGTTGCCCGCCAGGTAGGGGGGGATGCGCGCCGGAACGATGGAAACATCCAGAATGCCGCGTGTGTGCTGGTTTTCCGCCGTGGGGAAGAGGCGAATCTCGTCGCTTGCCGTGCGCGCCAGCACCACCGAAAACTCGCAATCGAGTTTCAGTTTCTGCTCCAGCACGCAGGGTTCGCCCTTGAAGCGGCGAAAAGCCGCCAGTGCCGCTTCGCGGTCGGTTACGACAGCCTGCCCCTTGCCGTCGTAGCCCAGGCGGGCGACTTTCAGAATGCCGGGGAAAAGTCCCGCGTTGGCGGCGGCGATGTCTTCTTCGCCTTCAATCGCGGCAAAGGCAACGTGCGGAAAATCGTGCGTGCGGAGAAAGTTTTTTTCCGCGACACGATTCTGGCAGATGGCCACCGCTGCCGCTGCCGGATGCGCGGGCAGGGTGTTGGCAAGCTGCGTCAGCGTTGCGGCGGGGACATTTTCAAATTCCGTGGTGACGGCAGCGCAGTGAGCGGCGATTTCCGCGAGTGCCGCCGCATCGTCATAGGCGGCGGCGATGTGGCGGTCGGCGATGCGGCCAGCGGGACTTTCCGGATCGGGGTCCAGCACCCAGACCCGATAGCCCAGCTCGTGCGCGGCGGCGACAAAAAAGCGCCCCAATTGTCCTCCCCCCAGCCAGGCCAGCGTCGCGGGCGGCAGGATGGGGGCGCGGGAATCAGAAGGGGATGTCATCGTCGCCGAATTCTTCAAAGGCCTGTTTTTTCGCGGCAGGCGCGGGGTTGTAATCCCCTGCCGGTGCTGAAGGCGCGCTCCGTCCGCCGCCGCTGCTGCTGCTGCCCACAGGATCGCCCTGGCCTTCGCGTTTGCCCAGCATCTTCATTTCGGTGGCTTCGATTTCAGTGGTGTAACGCTCCTGGCCATCCTTGTCCTGCCACTTGCGGGTGCGCAGGCGGCCTTCGATATAGACCTGCGATCCCTTCCTCAGATATTGCCCGACGATTTCCGCCAGACGCCGGTAGAACACGACGCGATGCCATTCGGTCACTTCGCGCTGTTCGCCGGAATTTTTGTCTTTCCATTGATCCGAGGTGGCGATGGTGGCGTTGGCCACGGCGTCGCCGTTGGGCAGGTAGCGGGTTTCCGGGTCGCGTCCCAGATTGCCGACGAGGATGACTTTATTGACTGAGGCCATTGCGGAGACTCCTTTTTGAAAAGCAGGGAACAATCAGATTGCGCGCCGTGGCGGCACGACAATCTGGCGGGAAAGACAAAGCCAGATGAAACAGAATCCGGCACAAAGCGCATAGACCGCGCCGCCGCCCAGTGTCTGAAGCAGCACGCCGCCCAGACTGCCGCCGACGAAAAGACCGATGGCTTGCAGGGTATTGTAAAGCCCCAGCGCCTTGCCTTTGGCCTGTGGCGGCGCAATGCGGGAAATGAGCGAGGGCTGTGTCGCTTCCAGGATGTTGAAGGCGGCAAAAAAGAGGGTGAGCCAGAAGGCGAGCGACCAGACGCCCTGTCCGGCAAAGGCAAGACCGGCAAGCGCGCAGAGCAGCAGCAGGATCGCGCCGGCAAATACCTGTTTCATCCGCCCTTTTTTTTCGGCGACGATCACAGCGGGCGTCATGACGACAAAGGAGAGGAGCACGGCGGGCAGATAAACCTGCCAATGGCGGGCAACGGCCAGCCCGCCTTCCTGCACGAGCGCGGCGGGCACCAGCATCCACAGCGCGGTCTGGGTGAGGTGGAGGACGAACACGCCGAAATTGAGCCGCGCCAGTTGCGCATCCCTCAGGACGAGCGCCAGCGGCACTGGCGGCGCGGGCACAGGAGGCGGCGGATTGGGCACGGCAAAGCGCAACAGCAGCATCGCCCCCAGCGCCAGCGCGCCGGTCAGCCAGAAGATGCCGGAAAGTCCGGCGACGCCGTAGAGCAGCGGCGCGATGACCAGCGATCCGGCAAAGACAAGGCCAATGGAAGCGCCGATCATCGCCATGACCTTGGTGCGCTGCTCCTCGCGGATGAGGTCGGCGGCCAGCGCGGTGACGGCAGCGGAAATCGCGCCCGCGCCTTGCAGGATGCGTCCGGCAATCACGCCTTCGATTGTCGTCGACAAGGCGGCGACGGCGCTGCCGAAGGCAAAGAGCAGGAGACCGGCGAAGATGACCGGCTTGCGTCCCCAGCGATCGGAGGCCATGCCCCAGACGATTTGCAGGCAGGCTTGCGTCAAGCCGTAGGCGCCCAGGGCGATGCCGACCAGCATGAGATTGTCGCCGCCCGCAAGTTCGCTGGCGTGCGGGGCAAAGACCGGAAAGATCAGGAAGAGTCCCAGCATCCGCAGTCCGAAAATGGCGGCGAGGCTCGCGCCGATGCGGCGCTCTGCCGGGGTCAGGGAATCACTCATGAGGGAAAACAGAAAAAAACAGGCGGACAGATGTCCCTGGAGGTTTCCTCGCCCATCACGGGCAAGGACGAGAAAAGAGCGGGATTTCAGAACGTGCCGATGACCCACATGGGGACGCTGAGGCCGGGATCGTCCAGACTGTGGGATTCCATCGCGCCGTCTCCGTCCCTGTCCAGAAGGTAATAGGGCGCGCCCACCGTGGGTATTACCTTGATCTTGTAGAGACGGCCATTGATCCGGTATTCCGTTTCGGTGCCGCGTTCCGTTTTGCGGATGACGACTTCCGGCTCAACTTCATCGCCCTCTTCCAGCGCCTGGATTTCCGGTGGCGGCGGGGGAACAACGGGCAACTGTTCGTCGATGCGATCCTTCACCTGGGCAAACGCCTGGGGCGCAAACAGCATCAACGCGCTCATCAGGGCGACCATCGGGGCAAGGTGGGAGGGAACGCGGGTCATGGGGCTTCCTTGGGGAAATGAAAAATCCAGCTGCCGATTCTATTACAAAGCGACAGGAAACGCGGGAGGTATTTCGTGTGCGGACGGCAAACCTTCAGGAGGCGCGACATTGCGTGGCGTCGATTTTGTGAAGCATGGGACGGTTCGCTGTGCGTCCCGGCGTGGCGGATCGAGCCAAAATACGGCTCAAATCTTCGGCAGGGTAACGCCGCTCTGTCCCTGATATTTGCCGCCTCTATCCTTGTAGGAAGTTTCGCAGATTTCGTCGGATTCAAAAAAGAGCACCTGAGCGCAGCCTTCGCCAGCGTAGATTTTGGCAGGGAGCGGCGTGGTGTTGGAAAACTCCAGGGTCACATAACCTTCCCATTCCGGCTCGAAAGGGGTGACATTCACGATGATGCCGCAACGGGCATAGGTACTTTTGCCCAGGCAGATCGTGAGCACATTGCGCGGGATGCGGAAATATTCCATCGTGCGGGCAAGCACAAAGGAGTTGGGCGGGATGATGCAGACCTCCGCCTCGATTTCGACGAAGGATTTGGGATCAAATGCCTTGGGATCGACCACGGTGGAATTGATATTGGTAAACACCTTGAATTCCGACGCACAACGGATGTCATAGCCGTAGCTTGATGTGCCGTAGGAAACAATTTTTTCTCCGTTGACCTCGCGTATCAGGGTTGGCGCAAACGGCTCTATCATGCCGTGTTCCTGTGCCATGCGGCGTATCCACCTGTCCGATTTGATCGCCATGCGCGCCCTCGTCTCCGGAAAAGAAAGGAGCAGATTCTACCAGAATGCGCGAAAAACCCCGTCCAATTCGAACTGTCGGGCAGGGCAATCGCAGCAGAAATCAGCGACAGCCCTGAAGGGCTGTCACTGATTTTTGCTATTACGCGTCGATATTCCGCGCATAGAGGGCGTTGGATTCGATGAAATTTCGGCGCGGTTCCACCTGTTCGCCCATCAGGGTGCTGAACACCTGATCGGCGTTGATGACGTCGTCGATACTGACTTTCAGGAGGCGGCGTACCTGCGGGTCCATCGTGGTATCCCACAATTGTTCGGGATTCATTTCGCCCAGCCCTTTATAACGCTGCCTGGAAAGGCCGCGTTCGACTTCCGCCTGGAGCCAGTTCATCGCTTCGGCAAAATTCTGGATGGCACACTTTTTCTCGCCACGCGCGATGGTGGCGCCTTCGCCCAGAAGGTCGGCGAGCAGTTCTGCCGTGCCACGCAACTGGGCGTAATCGCCAGACGCGAGAAAATCCGCATCCAGCACGCCCACCCGGACATTGCCGTGGTGCATCCGTTCGGTGCGCAGGAGCCAGCTTTCCCGTTCCGTATCGAAAACGGCGCGGATACCGATTTCCGGCACCGCAACGGCGAGCCGTTCGGCGCTCGCCCGGGTCGCTGTTTCGTTGGATACATCCAGGCTGAGATTCTTTTCCACAATGGCGGTGAGCGCCTTGGGATTCATGTAGTTGGAAAGACGGGCGATCACCGCGCGGGAGACGAGCCAGGAACGCGCCAGTTCCGTGAGCGCCGCGCCACTCACAGGTTCCGCGCCGCGCCTTGGGATGAGCGCCGCGTCCTGCGTCGCCATGTTGAGCAGAAACTGGTTGTACTCGTGGTCATCCTTGAGATAACGCTCGGTCTTGCCGTGCTTCACCCTGTAGAGCGGCGGTTGCGCGATGTAGATATGGCCGCGCTCGACGAGATCGGGCATCTGCCGATAAAAGAAGGTCAGAAGCAGGGTGCGGATGTGCGCGCCATCCACATCCGCGTCGGTCATGATGATGATACGGTGGTAGCGCAGTTTTTCCGGTTTGTATTCATCCTTGCCAATGCCGGTGCCCAACGCCGTGATGAGCGTGACGACTTCCTGCGAGGAGAGCATCTTGTCGAAGCGCGCTTTTTCCACGTTGAGGATCTTGCCCTTCAGGGGCAGAATGGCCTGGAATTTGCGGTCGCGTCCCTGTTTGGCGGAACCGCCGGCGGAGTCGCCCTCCACCAGATAGAGTTCGCACAATGCCGGATCCTTTTCCTGGCAGTCGGCGAGCTTGCCGGGCATCCCCATTCCGTCGAGCACGCCCTTGCGCCGCGTCATCTCGCGGGCGCGGCGCGCGGCGTCGCGGGCGCGAGCGGCTTCCACGATCTTGCCGCAGATGATCTTGGCGTCCACTGGCTTTTCCAGCAGGAATTCCGTGAGTTTGGCGATAACCACTTCTTCCACCGCCGGACGCGCCTCGGAGGAAACGAGCTTCATCTTGGTTTGCGAGGCAAACTTGGGGTCGGGCATTTTCACCGACAGGACGCAGGCCAGCCCTTCGCGCATGTCGTCGCCAGTGATGTCCACCTTCGCCTTCTTGGCGATTTCGTTTTCCTCGATGTATTTGTTGATGACCCGGGTCATTGCCGCGCGCAGACCTGTGAGATGGGTGCCGCCATCGGCCTGGGGAATGTTGTTGGTAAAGCAGAGCACCTGTTCCTGATAGCTGTCATTCCACTGCATCGCCACCTCGACGCTGATTTCGCCGCCGCCGTCGGGGAGGATGGAAACGCCATTGGAATAAAAGACGCCCGGATGCAGCACAGTCTTGGCGCGGTTGATGTATTCGACAAAGCCCTTGACCCCGCCGGAGAAGGCAAAATCCTCTTCCTTGCCCGTGCGCTGGTCGACCAGACGGATTTTCACCCCGTTGTTGAGAAAGGAAAGTTCGCGCAGGCGCTTGGCGAGGATGTCATAGTGGTATTCGATGGCGCCGAAGATGTCCTCGTCCGCAAGGTAGTGCACCAGGGTGCCGCGTTTGGCGGTTTCGCCCACGATTTTCATCGGACTGGTCTCAATACCGTCGACCACTTCGATGATGCGATCCTGCGCCACGCCACGGTGAAACTCCAGAAAATGCTTTTTGCTGTCGCGGGCGATGTTGAGCCGCAGCCATTTGGAAAGCGCATTGACGCAGGAGACGCCCACCCCGTGCAGACCGCCGGAAACCTTGTAGCTGTTCTGGTTGAACTTGCCGCCCGCGTGCAGGACGCACATGACGATTTCCGCCGCGCTGCGTTTGGGTTCGTGTTTGTCGTCCATCTTGACGCCGGTGGGAATGCCGCGCCCGTTGTCGGAAACAGAGATGGAGTTGTCGGCGTGGATGGTCAGCACGATGTCGTCGCAATGTCCGGCCAGCGCCTCGTCAATGGCGTTATCGACCACCTCGAACACCATGTGATGCAGGCCGGTGCCATCGGAGGTATCGCCGATGTACATGCCGGGGCGTTTGCGCACGGCCTCCAGACCTTCGAGTTGCTGGATGCTGGATTCGTCGTAGTCGTTGGATTCGGCGGTTTTGGGAGCGTCAGTCATGGCAGGTTCCGGTGACGGCACGCCCCCGAAAATATGCGGGGGCGCGGGAAAAACTAAAACAGGGATTAAAAACCAGGGTCAAAACACGCCGGTCTTGCGTGACCGGAGCGAGGGGTGGCAGGGCACTAGATCCGCATTGGCATGATGACGTATTTGAAGCGGTCGTTGCCAGGCACGGTGATGAGGGCGCTGGAACTGGCGTTGTTGAAACTCCACACCACGTCGTCGCCCGTCAGGTTGTTGAGCACGTCGAGCAGATAGGTGACGTTGAAGCCCACGTCGATGTCCGCCCCCGTGTACTGCACTTCGATTTCTTCCTCGGCTTCTTCCTGCTCCACGTTGGTGGCGGCGATCTTGAGCTGATTTTCCGCAAGGAGAATGCGCACCCCGTGAAATTTGTCGTTGGTCAGAATCGCGGCACGGCTCATGGCGGCGTGCAGCGCCTGCCGGTTGACCGTCATGTGATGTTCCAGTGTGCTGGGAATCACCCGCTCATAATCGGGAAATTTGCCGTCGATCAGCTTGGAGACCAGAATGATGTCGTCAAAGACAAAACGAATCTGGTTCGTGCCCAGGGTAATTTCCAGCGGCGCGGCGGTATCGGAAAGCAGGCGATTCAATTCCAGCACGGTCTTGCGCGGCAAAATCATTTCCTGCCGTTCAAACCCGGCGGAAAGTTCCATGCTGTTGTAGGCAAGACGGTGGCCGTCCGTCGCCACGGAACGCAGTTCGGGACCATCCACCATCAACATCAGGCCATTGAGGTAATAGCGCACATCCTGCGCGGCCATCGCGTACTGGGTTTTGCCGATCAGGGTACGAAACTCCCGCTGCGTGACCTTCAGGGTTTTACCTTCTTCCTCGGCGATCGCCATGCGGGGAAAATCTTCGGCGGGCAGGGTTTGCAGGGTAAAGCGGCTTTTACCGGCTTTCAGCAAGAGGCGCTTGTCTTCAAGATCGAGGGTGATGCTGGCGGAATCCGGCAGGGAACGCAGAATATCCTGCAATTTCCGCGCGGCCACGGTCATGGCGCCCTCTTCTTCACCGCCGACCTGCCGGCTCACGGTGGTGATCTGGATTTCGATGTCGGTGGCAACGAGGGTCAGCACGTCGCCTTGTTTTTCCAGTAGTACGTTGGAAAGAATAGGCAGGGTGTGCCGCCGTTCCACGATGCCGGAAACCGACTGCAAGGGTGCGAGCAGGGCGTCCCGCTGGCTTTTCAGAATAACCATAGATGCTTGACCTCGTTGTTTTCGTTCTATCAGTGTGCTGGTGTCTGTGGGCAGGTTTTATGCACAAGCGCGATCAAAGCCCACAGAAATGCGTGAGGATAGCATTTTTCAGCGGAATTTTGTCGGACGTATTTCGATACGCAGGGCAATCGCAGCAAAAATCACGAATGGTTTCTCAGGTACAGGGCTTGTTCGTGGATGCTGCCTGTGATTTCTGGCGGATATTTTCCTCGCTCCAGGCGCGGCGGGCGGCGCGGGCAACGGCGAAGCGCGTTTCCAGCGCCGCGCCATCGTTTTTCCGCAGGGCGGTTTTGAATTCCCGCAATTGTTGGGCATAGGTTTCAATTTCAGCCAGCAGGGCTTCCCGGTTGTCGAGGCAGATGTCACGCCACATTTCCGGGTGGCTGGCGGCGATGCGGGTAAAATCACGAAAACCGGATGCGGCAAAATCAAAGAAAAGTGGCGCGTCCGGGCGTTCGGCCAGGTCGCGCACCAGCGCAAAAGCGAGCAGGTGCGGCAGGTGACTGACGGCGGCGAATACCCGGTCGTGCTGTTCCGGCGTGAGGCGGCAGACTTCCGCGCCACAGGTTGTCCAGGCGCGTTGTACCCGCGCAACCGCTTCCGCGTGGTTTTCCGCAGTCGGGGTCAGCACCACCTTGCGTCCCTGAAACAGATCCGCCCGCGCCGCCGCCGCGCCGCTGTTTTCCGTCCCGGCAATGGGATGCGCGGGCACGAAGCGGGCAAGACCATCGGCAAACGCGCCGGAAAACGCCGCCCGCGCCGCCGCAACCACACCGCGCTTGGTGCTGCCGCCATCGGTGATGAGCGTCCTTTCTCCCAGATGCGGCGCAATCTGCGCAAAAAGCGCGGACATCTGTCCCACGGGCGTGGCGACGAGCACCAGATCCGCATCCGGCAATTCACGCGCCGGGTCCGTGCCCACGCGGTCAATCACGCCCAGACGCACCGCCTCGGTGAGGTTTTCCGGTCGCCGGCCAAAGCCCACCACCTCA
Source organism: Zoogloeaceae bacterium (assembly GCA_031271025.1). Lineage (GTDB taxonomy): Bacteria > Pseudomonadota > Gammaproteobacteria > Burkholderiales > Rhodocyclaceae > Azovibrio. The sequence continues at coordinate 12,642 of JAISWQ010000051.1, forward strand.
TCCACTGCGCCCGCCGCCTTGAGCGCCCGCGCAAACGAGCCGCCAATCAGCCCGACGCCATAAATCACGATTTTGCCAAATTCCCGCATGACGATTCCCGTCTCTCCAGACAAGGCGCGAATTGTACCTGCGGCACACCACGGGATGGGCTGTTTCCGCATTTCGGAAACGATAACCGGTTCCTCCCCAAAAACCTTGTCTGCGAAAATCCATACATTGAAAATCAATGAGTTATGGCGCGGTTTTCCAGACCAAGGGGAGTACTGTATTCATACAGGGCAACCGGAAAATCCGGGGATAAATTCGCTTGAACTATATGATTATTATCTATAAGTCTTTGCGATATAAACAAACCTTGTTAGCCTGCACCGCGCAGCTTTTCGCTTTCTCTGGTGGTACTCGACAAGGAGTCGCTCATGTCTATTCTGAAATCTTCCACCGCGCTCCCGACGGGCGTGGATTCCGCGCGGCGCGCGCTTTTGAAGGCAGCAGGCGGCGCGGCGCTCGCGGCGCCGCTCCTGACTTTGGGGGGCAATGTCTGGGCGCAGGCCGCCGCGCCCGCCAAACTTACGCCCCTGCGTTTTGCCTGGAATCAGAACTCGTTCTGCCTTGCCTCCGTCGCAGTCGCGCGGGATACCGGCATTTTCAAAAAGAATGGTCTGGATGTCTCGCTCATCAATTACGAAGGAACCACCGACCAGTTGCTGGAATCGCTCGCCACCGGCAAGGCGGAAGCGGCTGTCGGCATGATTCACCGCTGGCTGAAACCACTGGAATCCGGCTTCAACGTGAAAATCGTCGCCGGACTGCATGGCGGCTGTATCCGGCTTGTGGGTTACAAGGCGGCAGGCGCAACCAGTATCGCCAATCTACGCGGAAAAACCATTGGCGTGCGCGGGCTGGATCAGCCCTCCAAACACTTCTTCAGCGTTTATCTCAAAAAGCACGGCATCGACCCGGACAAGGACGTGACCTGGCGTGTTTACCAGCCCAATCTGCTGGGGCTGGCGGCGCAAAAGGGCGAAGTGCAGGCCATCGCCGAATTCGACCCGCTGCTTTTCACCATCGAGCGGGATTCCAAGGATGCGTTCGTGGAACTGGCAAGCAACATCAGCGGCGAATATCACAACCGGGTTTGCTGTGTGGTGGGCGTCGGCGGCGAACTGGTGACGAAAAGCCGTCCGATCGCGGCGGCAGTGGTGAAATCCCTGGTGGAAGCCTATGACTGGAGCGCCGATCATCACGAAGAAGCCGCGAAAATCTTTCTCAACTATTCAACCAACGTCACACAGGAAGAACTGGTCAAGCTCTACCGCACGCTCAACCTGCATCACCACGCGGTGGGTGTCGATCTGCGCGACGAGATTACGGCCTTCGCGCAGGAATTCAAGGAACTGGGTGTGCTGAAGCCCGGAACCGACGTGAACAAGTTTGCCGATCACGTCTTCCGCAAAGTCGTCTGAAGCCGCGCCAATCGCGCCAGTACCCACAGGAAATGAGGTTTACGATGAGTAGCGCCGTACTGAATCTGGACGAAAAAACCGGAGGCGTCGAAGCACTTGCGCATGTTGTTCCCAAGGTCGCGGCGACGCCGCGCTTTCGTCTCTATCGCTTCGGCCTCTGGCCGGTACTGGCCTGGGGGCTGCTTGCCGCGCTGACTCTGGGGCTTCCCGACAAGGCCGTCGGATTCATCGACACCTGGCCTTACACCCGGGAATTCGGACTGGCGGCGGGTTGCCTCGCGCTGTTCTGGCTGCTGCTGACCGGCGCGGCCAGCCGCATTCAGCAGGCATCGCAACCGCGTTTTCTGTCCGTCGTGCTGACCGCCTTCCGCCAGTCCGCGCCCTGGCTCGTCGTTCTGGCGCTGCTGCTGGGTATCTGGGAAATGCTGACCGCCAAGAGCGCGCTGTTGGAGCCGCCTTTTTTCGCGCCTCCCTCCAGCATGATCGAGGCTTACCTCACGCATTACGCAAGGCTGGCCGACAGCGCCTGGAACTCGCTGAAACTTCTGCTGAAAGGGATTTTTTGGGGCGTACTCACAGGGTTTGTCACGGGAGTCGCCATCGGCTGGTCGAAGCGGATCAACTACTGGGTGCATCCCATCCTGCGCCTGATCGGCCCCCTGCCGCCAACGGCGCTCCTGCCCATTGCCTTTTTCTTTTTCCCTTCCAGCCATTCGGCCTCGGTCTTTCTGATTGCGCTCGCAACCGGCTTTCCGGTCGCCATTCTCACCTGGTCGGGCGTGGCAGGCGTCAACAAGGCTTACTATGACGTGGCGCGAACGCTGGGCGCTTCGGAACGTTTCCTCATTTTCCGCGTGGCGATACCCGCCGCTCTGCCCCAGGTGTTCGTCGGCCTCTTCATGGGACTGGGCGGCTCTTTCGTGGTGCTCATCGTCGCGGAAATGATGGGCGTGAAGTCGGGTCTGGGATGGTATCTGATGTGGGCACAGGGCTACGCCGACTATGTGAACATGTATGCCGCGCTGCTGGTGATGACCGTGATCTTTTCCAGCCTCATCTCCCTGCTCTTCGCGGTGCGTGACCGCGTGCTCAACTGGCAGAAGGGAACGGTGAAATGGTAAGCGCGCCAGCGGAGGGTTTACCGAACGCATCCCGCATCCAGGTTCAAGACGTCAGCCACGGCTTCGAGACGCCCCAGGGACGCCTCGATGTGCTCAGGGAGATTACGCTCGACATCGCTCCGGGCGAGTTTGTGGCGCTGCTCGGTGCGTCGGGCTGCGGCAAGTCAACGCTGCTGCGCCTGATCGCGGGGCTGGAGCGCGCGGATTCCGGCACAATCTTGCAGGATGATCTTCCCATTGCGCGCCCGGATCCATCGCGCATCGTCGTCTTTCAGGACCCCACCCTGTTTCCCTGGCGCAAAGTCTGGGACAACGTGGCGCTGGGACTGGAAGCGCGCGGCGTTCTGAAACAGGAAAAAGCGCGTGTAAACGCGGCGCTGGAAAAGGTGGGTCTGCATTCTTTCGCGCAGGTCTGGCCGCATCAGCTTTCTGGCGGCATGGCACAACGGGTTGCGCTCGCGCGGGCATTGGTCAATGACCCCAAACTGCTGATTCTGGACGAGCCGCTGGGCAAACTGGATTCACTCACCCGGCTGGAACTACAGGTCGAACTGATGACGCTCTGGCAACGCAGCGGTTTTTCGGCTCTGCTCGTCACCCATGACGTGGAAGAAGCCCTTTTCCTCGCGCAGCGCGTGGTCATTTTCAGCCCCCGCCCTGCCCGCATCCTCTCCGAAATCCCGGTGGATCTACCCTACCCTCGTCGCCGGGGCGACCCTGCGCTTGCGGAATTGCGACACGAAATACTGAACCATCTGGGACTGGGGCAAAGCTGGTAAGGACAGGCAGACACGGGGAGGCAATCAAAAGTGGCGGATAAAACAAAACCGACAAATACATCCATTCCCCCCAAAAATACACAAATCAAGGCACTGTGGACAGCATAATTCATAAGCCATTGATCAGTAAGTATCCCCCGGCAGAGCCGGGGGCTTTAGATTGTGAGCCGCTCAAAGCGGCTGGCAGGGGACGCTAACGCGACCCCAAAGTCTAGTGCCGCCTGCAAGGCGGCACCCCTCCTAC
>JAISWQ010000053.1 GCA_031271025.1 Zoogloeaceae bacterium
ATCAACAATCTTTCCCACGCCCTGATGCTGCAAGCCGCGCGGGACGAAACCCTGTTGCCGCAACTGGATGGAATCATCGCCAGACTACGCGACAAGGCACACGCCTTTGCCGAAACGCCCATGATGGCGCGCACGCACGGTCAGCCTGCCACGCCGACCACCATGGGCAAGGAACTGGCAAACGTCGTCCATCGTCTTGACCGTGCCCGCGCCCGCATCGCGGCGGTGGCGCTGACGGGCAAGATCAATGGCGCGGTGGGAAACTACAACGCTCACCTCGTGGCCTATCCCGGTTTCGACTGGGAAGGATTTGCGCGGCGCTTTGTCGAATCGCTGGGGCTGGAATTCAATCCCTACACCATCCAGATCGAGCCGCATGACGCGATGGCGGAACTTTTCGACGCCTTCGCCCGCGCCAATACCCTTCTGATCGACTTCAACCGCGATGTCTGGGGCTATGTTGCGCTGGGCTATTTCAGACAGAAGCTGAAGGCAAACGAGGTCGGTTCCTCGGCCATGCCGCACAAGGTAAACCCGATCGACTTTGAAAACTCGGAAGGCAATCTGGGCATCGCCAACGCGATCCTGAAGCATTTTTCCGAAAAACTTCCCATTTCCCGCTGGCAGCGCGATCTGACGGATTCCACGGTGCTGCGCAACATGGGCGTCGGACTGGGCTACACGCTGCTTGCCCTGCAATCGCTGCAACGTGGTCTCGACAAGCTGGAACTCAATGACGCCGCCCTGGCCGCCGATCTGGGCGCGAACTGGGAATTGCTGGCCGAACCCATTCAGACCGTCATGCGGCGCTATGGATTCGAGAATCCCTACGACACGCTGAAAAAACTCACGCGCGGCACAAAAGTGACCCGCGAGATGATGCGGGATTTCGTGGAATCGCTCGATCTGCCGGAAGAGGCGAAGGAAAAACTGCGTCATCTCACGCCCTTCGACTACACCGGCAAGGCGGCTGAACTCGCGCGGAGGGTTTGATGCGTTTTGCGGAAACCCTGAAAAAACTGCCGGGCGTTTCACACATCGCCGCCTTGCGTCTGCTGGACGCGGAAGGGCAGGAAGTGGCGCGACTCGAAAATAAACCCGGAACAGGCGGCTCGGTGGCGGTCTACAACCATCTGGCGCAAACCTACGGTTCCCTCACCCCGGAAGCGGCCAGAAAGGGATTGGAACTGTACGCCGAACACAGCGAAGAAGCGCGCGCCAATCCGGGCAAACACCCCAACATCGACCGCCTCCTCGCCATCGCCGAAGCAGGCGCACCCGCCTTGCGCGTCAAGACGATGTTTGCGCTGTAGAAATCTGTTCACGATTTTCGTGCTGTGCGCCAAGGTTCAAATCCCAAACGAGTGCAATCCAAAGTGGCGGAAATTTCGTCACAAGCGAGGCGCTTTGGCAACGAAGTCACCCAGAAAAACGCATGGACTGCCACGAGCCCCTCGCCGAGCTTGCCCGTTATCTGCCCTCACGCTGCCGTTCCCTTGTCCCGTAGATACCGGAATTCCAGTGAAGAAAACACTTACCGTTCCGGTTCCGGCAACGCTTCCAGTGCCGCGTGGACTTCCAACCAGCGCGATTCGGCGGCATCCAGGGTTTGGGCGACTTCCCGCTGGCGACGGCTGAGGCGTTCCTGCATTTGCCGATCGGCATCTGGCGTGTAGAAGGCAGGATCAGCCAGCATTGCCGTGAGCGTTTCCACTTCTGTTGCCAAGGTCGCCAGTTGCGCATCCAGCTTTTCCAGTTCCTTCAGAAGCGGACGGCGTTTTTGCAGGAGTTCCTGCCGCCGCGCGGTGGCTTCGGCGCGGGTCTGCCGTCGCGCTTCCTTTGCCACCGAAACCGCTTCCGCCACGGCATGGGCGCGGCTTTCGGCACGTCGCGCCGCCAGCCACTGGGCATAATCGGCAAGGTCGCCGTCGAAAGGCGCAACCCTCCCCTCCGCCACACACCAGAGTTCATCGGCCACTGTCGCCAGCAAATGCCGGTCGTGCGAGACCAGCACGACGCCGCCCGTGTATGCCTGCAAGGCGAGACAGAGCGCCTCGCGCATCTCCAGATCCAGATGGTTGGTGGGTTCATCCAGCAGCAGCAGATTCGGCTTCTTGCGGATGAGGAGCGCCAGCGCCAGACGTGATTTTTCGCCGCCGGAAAACGTGCCGACTGCCGCTGTGGCCTTGTCGCCGCGAAAATCAAAGCCGCCCAGATAATCGCGCAGCGTCTGTTCCGGGGTTTCCGGTTCCTGCCGCAACAGGTGTTGCAGGGGGGATTCATCCAGTCGCAGATGTTCCAGTTGATGCTGGGCAAAATAGCCGATGGACAGGGTTTTGGCTTCCGTCTTCTCCCCGGCAAGCAGTGGAAGTTCGCCTGCCAGCAATTTCATCAGCGTGGATTTACCCGCGCCATTGCGTCCCAGAAGGCCGATACGGCAGCCCGGCGCGAGCCGCAGCCGCAGGCCGGAAAGTTGCGTTTTGCCTTGATGGCCGGTCGCGCCCGCTTCCAGCACCAGCAGGGGATCGGGTAATTGCGGGGGCGTCTCGAAGGCAAAGGAAAAGGGGGAGTCGACCTGCGCGGCGGCGATGGTTTTCATGCGTTCCAGCGCCTTGATGCGGCTTTGTGCCTGCCGCGCCTTGGTGGCCTTGGCGCGAAAACGTTCAATGAAGTGGGAGAGATGCGCGATTTGCCGCTGCTGCTGCGTCCAGGCGGCCTGCTGTCCGGCCAGGCGCTCGGCGCGACGCCTTTCGTAATCGGAATAACCGCCCGTGTAAAGCGTCAGCCTGCCGCCTTCAATGGACAATATCCGTCCGACGACGGCATCAAGAAAATCGCGGTCGTGCGAGACGATGAGGAGGGTGGACGTGAGCGATTTCAACCAGTCCTCCAGCCAGAGCACGGCATCCAGATCGAGGTGGTTGGTCGGCTCGTCGAGCAACAGCAGCTCGGCGCGACAAAAAAGCGCCTGCGCGAGATTGAGCCGCACCCGCCAACCGCCGGAAAATTCTGCCACCGGCTTGCGTAATTCCGCTTCGGCAAAACCCAGACCCGCAAGCACTTCCGCCGCGCGAGCACGGGCTGAATAGCCGTCGATGTCGCCATAACGGGCGTGCAGACGCGCGATGGTTTCGCCTTCACCCGCGGCTTCGGCGCGTTGTATCTCCGCTTCCAGCCGGATCAGTTCGGCATCGCCTGCCAGCACGAAATCCAGCGCGGCATCGGGCAGTGCGGGCGTTTCCTGACGGACACGCGCCAACGTCCATTCCGGCGGCAGCCGAAGATCGCCCGCCTCCGGCGTGAGTTCCCCGGCAATGGCCGCAAAAAGGCTGGATTTTCCCGCCCCGTTTGCGCCCACCAGTCCCACCCGCCAACCAGGATGAATTTGTATTTCCGCATGTTCGATCAGGATTTTTCCGGCACGGGCGAGGGTGAGATTCTTGCAGGCAAGCATGGGGCAGGAGGAAAAAGAGAAAAACAGGGGCGGGATTTTAACCAGTTGCGGCTCAGGCATACAGGAGTACACAAACAAGGAGGTGCAATTGAAAGTGGCAGATAAATCCCTCCTCTCGTTATTGCAAGGCGCAAAGGCCCGTGGCTTTCATTGCTCCGGCGTCCCGGAAAAGCAAAAATCAGCAACAGCCCTTCAGGGCTGTCGGTCAAACGCCATTGGAAAGGGGTTTCTTTCCCCTCCACAATAGCTACGGTCGGGGTTTCAAACCGGAGTTGGTTTTATGATCAATCACCTGGGGAAACGGGTTTGCGACAAGTGACGACCTTGCGTCGCGCAAGCAAACCCATGCGATCCATTTCTTCCGCAAAGGCGCGGCATTGCGCCAGAGATTCGCCAGAGGCAGCAGCGAGTTCCGAGAGCGTCATGTTCCGCGCGAAAAGCAGGGTAAGCAGGCGCACAAATACGCGCTCCAGTCCTTGCAGAATTTCCGGCTCTGGCCAGGCGACAAGATGCAGGGTGGCCTGCGCCAGACTTTTCGGGGGATGCATCTCGCCGGTCTCCGGCGTGAGCGCGCGCAGCAATCTTTCGATTTCTGCCAATTGCCCGGCCAGTGTCTGTACCCGTACCGGCAGCGCCGAGAAAAGCAGACGGGCTTCGGGGTGCGGAGAGGTCGGTTTACCCAGATGCAACAAGACTTGCAGTTTGCCCACGCGGTTCTTGAAAAAGCTCTCCACCTCACCTGCCCTGATCCTTGAGCCAACGACAATCAAGCGCGTGTGCAGTGATTTGCGCAAGCTCCAGGTGACCTTGCCCTGCGTTTCATGCAAGGCGACCGCTGCTTTCAGTACCTTCAGTTCTTCTGGAATGCAGCGCACGGCGGAATAGTCGAAGGTCACGGGTTCCGTGGAAGATTTCAGGGCAAGATCGGGATCAGGATCGGTCATGGCACAGGGACAGCCTGGCGGCGAAAAAAGCATCCGCCGCAAGACTTGAAGATTGTAGTGAAGCCCTATTATAGCGCCATGCCCTGCCAGCAAAAATGACAGGTTCCGAGAAGCTGTTTACGATCTCCGACAAATCGCTTTTCCAGGCCCTCTTCGTCACAAGCGAGGTGCGCGAAACCTTGTGTTTTTCCAAACACCCCTGGCACGCCAGCTTTCTGAAACGCCGCCTTGCTCCTTGATTGCGATCAGGGTCTTGATATAAAAATCAGTGTCTGCGTACTTTTCGCAGACAGGCTTTCCCCGGACCACGCCTGGAGGGCGCGTGGAAAAGACCTGTGCCGGCGGGCTGGAAAGCGGGCACCAGATGGCGCTTGCCGTTGCCGATGAGATCCGCGCGTCCCATGGTTTTCAGGGCTTCGCGCAGGAGCGGCCAGTTCTCCGGGTCGTGGTAGCGCAGGAAGGCTTTGTGCAGACGGCGCTGGCGTCCGAAGCGGGCGGTTTCCACGATTTCACCCGCGCGGCTGACGCGCTTCAGGGGATTCCTGCGGCTGTGCCACATCGTGGTCGCCAGCGCCATTGGGGTCGGCAGGAAGGTCTGCACCTGATCGAGGCGAAAACCGTTGGCCTTGAGCCACAACGCAAGATGCAGCATGTCCTTGTCGCTGGCGCCAGGGTGGGCGGCGATGAAATAGGGAATCAGGTATTGTTCCTTGCCCGCCGCCTTCGACGCCCGTTCAAACAGATGTTTGAACGCATCGTAAGTGGCGATGCCGGGCTTCATCATTTTGGCGAGCGGTTCCGGCTCGGTGTGTTCCGGCGCGATCTTGAGATAGCCGCCGACGTGGTGCGCCGCCAATTCCTTCACGTAGTCCGGCGAACGCACGGCGAGGTCATAGCGCAGACCGGATCCAATCAGTACTTTTTTTACCCCCGGCAGGGCACGCGCCTTGCGGTAGAGCTGGATGAGCGGGGCGTGGCTGGTTTCAAGGCGTGGGCAGATGCCGGGATAGATACAGGAAAGGCGGCGGCAAGCCGCCTCCACGGACTTGTCCCTGCAAGCAAGGCGATACAGGTTGGCGGTGGGGCCGCCCAGATCGGAAATGATGCCGGTAAAGCCCGGCGTCTTGTCGCGGATTTCCGCGATTTCCCGCAGGATGGACGCTTCCGAGCGGCTCTGGATGATGCGTCCCTCGTGCTCGGTGATGGAGCAAAAGGTGCAACCGCCGAAGCAGCCGCGCATGATGCTGATGGAAAAGCGGATCATCTCCCAGGCCGGAATCCTCGCCGCGCCATAGGAAGGATGTGGCGCGCGGGCGTAGGGGAGATCGTAGACGCCATCCATTTCCGCCGTGGAAAGCGGCAGAGGCGGCGGATTGAGCCATACTTCGCGTTCGCCGTGCGCTTGCTTGAGCGCCCGCGCGTTGCCGGGGTTGGATTCCAGATGCAGGATGCGCGAGGCGTGCGCGTAAAGAACCGGATCGGCCTTGACGGCTTCATAGGAAGGCAGGCGCAGCACGGTCTTTTCACGCGAGAGGGTTGCATCCTGAGCTGCGGAATGCGGATGAAAGCGCACGATCCGGGCTTCGTCCGGCAGGGCGGTAAGGTCGTTTTCCTGCCAGCTTGCGTCTGGTTTCCAACCGCGCGCCACCATGAAGGCGGTACCGCGCAGGTCGCGGATGTCGCGGATGGCTTCGCCCCTCGCCATGCGCTGCGTGAGTTCAACCAATGCCCGCTCGGCGTTGCCGTAAAGGAGGATATCGGCCTTGGAATCCGCGAGAATGGAGCGGCGCACGGTGTCGCTCCAGTAATCGTAATGGGCAATACGCCGGAGCGAGGCTTCGATGGAACCCAGCACCACCGGCACGCCGGAAAAGGCTTCCTTTGCCCGCTGCGCGTAAAGGGTGGCGGCGCGGTCGGGACGTTTGCCCGCAACGCCGCCAGGGGTATAGGCATCATCGGAGCGAATCCTGCGCTCCGAGGTATAGTGATTCACCATCGAATCCATATTGCCCGCCGTGACGCCAAAATAAAGATTGGGGCGTCCCAGTCTCCGAAAATCTTCAGCGGAGCGCCAGTCTGGCTGGCTGATGACGCCAACCCGAAAACCCTGCGCTTCCAGCAGCCGCCCTATGAGCGCCATGCCAAAACTGGGATGGTCGATGTAGGCGTCGCCGGTGACGAGGATGACATCGCAGGAATCCCAGCCCAACGTCTCCATTTCTGCGCGTGACATGGGCAAAAAAGGCGCAACGCCAAAGCGTTGCGCCCAGAATTTTTTGTAGGAAAAAATGGGTTTGGGAGCAAAAGTCATGGACGGGGATTCTACCGTATCGCAGCGGGAGACCTTCAACAAACAGCATTCCCTGTAACACCCACCCGCGCCATCGTCGCCGAAGGAATGCCCAGCGTGACCTATCCCGGCGCAGTACCTTCTCCCGCAGGCAGCTACAACTACGAATTCACGCCGACGAAATATGTAGAAAAATCCAAATCGTTGGTTACACCCCAGGACACGCAACCGAGCATCCAATTATGCACGTCCAGCAAAACCCGCTGCGCGTAAAGAGTGGCGGCGCGGTCGGGATGCTTGCCCACCACGTCGCCGGGCGTGCAGGCATCATCGGAGCAAATTCTGCGCCCTGAGGAATAGTGATTCGCCATCGAATCCATATTGCCCGCCGTGACGCCAAAATAAAATTACACCCCACCTCGTCATTGCGAGGCGCGCTTCTGTCTTCTGATCCCTGTCACTTGATCCACCCTCCCCCCATCGCCCTGGCAAGCTCGATTGCTGCTTGCAGGCGCGACAGGCGTAGGGTGACCAACTGGTCGCGGGCGGAGAAAACGGTGCGTTGGGATTCCAGCACGGAAAGCAGGTCGCCAGCGCCTTCGCGGTAGCGCAGTTCCGCCAGACGCAGCGAGCGCGACGCCTGGGCGAGCACCGCTTGCTGGGCGGTTTCCTGGCGCGCGGTTTTTTCGACGTTGCCGAGGGCGTCCTCGACTTCCTTCAGCGCGGCGCGCACCACCTGCGCGTAATGGATGATCTGCACGGCGCGCTGCGAGCGCGCGCTTTCCGTTTGCAAGCGCAGGCGGCCACCGTCGAAGAGGTTTTGCGCCAGCGACAGGGCAACGGAAAGGCTGCGGGTCGGGTGCGCCAGATCCAGCAGGACTTCGCTGCCCAGGCTGCCGGAGGCCGACAGCGAGACGCCCGGCAGGAGCGCGGCGCGCGCGGCGGCGACGTTGGCGTCGCTGGCCGCCAGCGACGCTTCGGCGGCTGCAATGTCGGGGCGGCGCGTCAGCAGAGAGGCCGGCATCTCCGGGATGAGCAGCGGAATCCGCAGATCGGCCCAGGGTTCCCCGGCAAGATTCATGTCCTGCGGCATCTGGCCGAGCAGCAGCGCGAGCGCGGAACGCAACTGGCGTGCCTGGACCGCCAGCGGGATCAGGGCGGCGCGCTGCGCGAGAACGGTGGTGCTTTGCTGCGATACGTCGAGACTGGTGGCGACGCCGTGCCGGTGGCGTGCCTCGACGATGGCGAGGATGCGCTCGGCCGCGGCCAGATTTTCCTCCGCGATGCGCAGACGCTCGCCCGCCGCCAGCGATTCGAAATAGACGCTGGTCACGCTGGCGGCGAGCGACAGCCGGGCGGTCGCGTGGTCGAAGCGGGTCGCTTGCAGGGAAGCCTCGCCCGCCGCGACGGTGGCTGCGATCCGCCCCCAGAGATCGAGTTCATAGCTCATCGAAACGCCCAGGCTGCTCGCTTCCCGGCGGGTGGTCGTTCCGCCGTCCGGTGTGCTTCGGCTTTTCGACGTGCCGAGGTTGGCGTTTACGTTCGGCAGACGGGCGGCGCTGGTCAGTCGCAGGGCAATTTCCGCCTGGCGGACGCGCTCGGCGGAAATCAGGAGATCCGGATTGTCCCGAAAGGCGATTTCGAGCAGGCGGTTCAGTTCGGCGGAGGCGAAGCCCTGCCACCATTCGGCTGCGACGCTGGATTCGACACCGGATTCGGCCCGCGCGACAGGCAGCGGTTCGCTCCATTGTTCCGGCATGGGCATTTGTGGCCGCGAGGAAGGTTCGGTGATCGCGCAGGCGGCGAGCAGGAGACAGGAAACAGAGGACAGAAGACAGAGGACGGAGCGCGCGCGTTGTGTGCTTCGCAGTCTGTAGTCTGTGGCCGGTATGTGCATGATTTGTTCCTTCTGGTTACTGATGACTGGCGGACACACGCAATGCGCCCCCGCAAAGGCCGCGCCAACGGCCACTCTGTCCTCTGTTGCTGTCTTCCGTTCCCGCTTCACTCCGAAGCCAGGGCGACGACGGGGTCGAGCGCCGCCGCCTTGCGCGCTGGCAGGTAGCCGAAAACCAGGCCAGTGGCGAACGAGCAGCCGAAGGCGAGGAGCACAGGCAGCAGCGCATAGCGGATCGGCGTGCCGAAGATTCCGATCACGGCGGCGGCTCCGAGGCCGCAGGCGATGCCGATCAGTCCGCCGAGCGCCGAGACAACCAGCGCCTCGATCAGGAATTGTTGCAGGATATTGCCGGCGCGCGCGCCGGTTGCCATGCGGATGCCGATTTCGCGCGTGCGCTCGGTGACACTGACCAGCATGATGTTCATCACCCCGATCCCGCCGACGAGGAGCGAAATGGCCGCGATCGAGCCGAGCAGGAGGGTCATCGTGTTCTGCGTTTCGGTCGCCGCCTCGATGATCGAAGCCATGTTGCGAATCTGGAAATCAACCGTTCCATGTCGCGCCGCGAGCAGGGATTCCACCGCCGCCTGCGTTTCGTCGATGCGCCCGACATCGCTCACCGCCACCGTCACATTGCGCAGGAAACGCTGGCCGGACAGGCGCAACTGGCTGGTCTGGTAGGGCACGAGAACAACGTCGTCCTGATCCTGCCCGTTCGGCGCCGCGCCGCGCTCGGCCATGACGCCGATCACCTGGAAGATCAGGTTGTTGATCAGCACGTATTCGCCAAGCGGCGAGCGGCCGTCGGGAAACAGGGCGCGCGCGACGGTCTGCCCAAGCACGGCGACTGTCGCGTAATCCTGCTCGTCCTCCCCGGTGAAGAAGGCGCCCTGGGCGATATTCCAGCGGCGCGCGGCGGGGAATCTGGCCGAGGTGCCCATGACGCTGGTCGCGTAGTCGTATTCCCCATGGCGCAGCGTCACGCTGCTTTCCTGTTCCGGCACGGCGGCCAGCACATTGGACACCTCTTGGTCAATGGCCTGGACATCGGCGAGCACCAGTGTCGCGGTATTGCGAAAGCCGCGCTGGTTGGGCGCTCCGGGGCGCACCAGAAGAAGGTTGGAACCCATGTTGCCGATCCGGTCGAGCACCTCCTGCTTCGCGCCGTCGCCAATGGCGAGCATGGCGATCACCGAGGCGACGCCGATGACGATCCCCAGGAGGGTCAGCACCGAGCGGAAGAAATTCGCCCGCAGGGCGCGCAGGGCGCTCTTCGCGGATTCAAGCAGATCGCCCGGACTGCCGCCGCCGTTCATCGTTGCCGCCGTCGGTAGTGGCCGGGACCGGGTTTGCGGGGCGCGGGGACGGGTGCGCGAATCGGCCATCACGCGCCCGTCACGCAGTTCGATGACCCGTTCCGCGTGCGCCGCCACCTCGGCGGCGTGGGTAATCAGGATCACCGTATGGCCGTCCTCCGAAAGTTGCCGGAGCAGCTTCATGACCTCAGCGCCGCTTTGGCTGTCGAGCGCGCCGGTCGGCTCGTCGGCGAGGATTACCCGGCCACCGTTCATCAGCGCGCGGGCAATCGAAACCCGCTGCTGCTGCCCGCCGGAAAGCTGGTTCGGGCGGTGATGGCCGCGTTCCGAAAGACCAAGAATATCGAGCAATTTACACGCACGATGGTGGCGTTCCGCTGGCGGCACGCCAGCATATACCGCCGGAATCTCGACGTTTTCCGCCGCGCTCGCGGTGGCGATCAGGTTGTAGCTCTGGAAGATGAAGCCGAAGGCTTCCCGCCGCAGGCCAGCCAGCGCGTCGCGCTCCAACCGCGAGACATCCTCGCCGCGAAACAGATAAGCGCCGGAAGTGGGCCGGTCAAGGCAACCGAGGAGGTTCATCAGCGTGGACTTGCCGGAGCCGGAAGCGCCGACGATGGCGACGAATTCCCCCTCCTCGATCGTCAGGTCGATGCCGTGCAGCACCTCGACGGCCAGTTCTCCGTTGCGATAGGTCTTGCTGACCCCACGCAGGACGATCAGTGGCGCATCGGCCATTTCCTGTCCGCTCATTCAACGGCTCCTGCCCATGCCGCCCGGCATTCCCGGCATTCCCGGCACCGGCTGCTGCAACTGGGATGGCTGCTGGCGATTCGAGGCCGCCGGAGCATTTCCTTCCCGTTCGCGCACACCGGCAACCACCATTTCCCCCTGTGCGAGGCCGGAGATCACTTCGGCATGAATCCGGTTGCTCACCCCGATCGTCACCTTCCGCTCCTCAATGCCGCCGTCTGGCCGCATCACCTTGACGACTGCCTCACGCCGCCGCGCCGCGCCCGTTTCTTCCGTCTTCTCCGCTTCATCCCCGGCGGCGCGTCGTTCGCCCCGCCGTCTTTCGCGCCCTTCCCCGTTCATCCGGGAACGGTCGGAAGGCGGCTCCGCATTCCCGCCCTCGCCCTTGCCTTCAGATCGCGCGGGACGTACACGCGGGGCATCCTGCGCGCCCTTCTGTCCCTCTGGCCGTCCCGCAACGCTGGTCTGGTTGAGCGCCGACATCGGCACGAACAGCACGTCGCGCGCCTGGGCGACGACGAAAAACACCTGCGCGGTCATTTGGGTCATCAGCGCGCCGCGCTCGTTCGGCACCTCGAACAAGGCGTTGTAGAGGACGACATTGTTGGTCACCGTCGGCGTCGGCTCGACCTTCGCCAGCTTGCCGTACCACCGCCGCCCCTGCCCGCCCAGGATGGTGAAATAGGTTTCCATGCCAACCCGCAGCTTGCCCACGTCGGCCTCGGAAACCTGCGTTTCCACGTTCATCACGGCCAGATCGGCGATCCGCATCAGGTTCGGCGCCGACTGGTTGGCGTTCAGGGTCTGCCCCTGCTTCGCGCTGATGCTGACCACCGTACCGGACATCGGCGCGTAGATTTTCGCGTATTTGAGATTCGCCTCCTCGAAGCGTGTCGTCGCGCGCAATTGCTCGATCTGCGCGCGCAACTGCGCCATCTGCGCCCGCATCCCGGCGACTTCGGTTTCCGCGTTTTGCAGGCTTTCCACCGTCGCCGCCTCTTCCGCCACCAGGTTGCGCAGCCGCGCGAAATCGCGCTCGGCCTTGACGAGACTCAGGCGGCGCTGTTCCAGTTGCGCATCCAGGGCACGCAACTGAGCCAAGCTCGCCTCGACCTTCGCCGCCGACTGCTCGGCGTCGATCTCGGCCAGAAGCTCGCCTTCTCTGACCACCTGCCCGACTTCCACATGGATTTTTTCGAGCTGCCCGGAGACCTGCGCGCCGACGTCGACATAGTTTCGCGGTTGCAGCGCGCCAGTCGCCGTGACGAGATCCTCGATATTCCCCCGGCGCACCTCGACGCCGATGAATTCCCCCGCCTCGCCGCCATTCCGGCTCCACGACCAGACCGCCAAGACAAGCACGCCACCGACAAGGACGACCAGCAACCCGAACACGGGCGGCGCGACGCGGGCGAAAAGGGGAGACAAAAAGCGGGCAACAAACTGGCTCAGACGGTTCTTCGTACTCATGGTTCGACTCGGACGATTCTGGAAACAGACGGGAAAGTAACAGGGAATTAAGGAAACAAACTGACTGAAAGGTAACAGGGAAATAACCTGGGAAACAATTGAAATGAATTATCATTTGCGCATTACGTTCCCGGCAACCCTCTAGACGCCCATGTCCTTCTCTTTCCGCCGCCTGCACACTCTGGGCGTCAAGCTGTTCCTGGCAATCGCCGGCGCGAACATCGTGCTTGTCCTGGCCGCCTACCATATCTACGGCAGCAGCTTCGACCGGGGTCTGGTCGAATATCTGAACAAGGCCGACGAAGCGCGCCTGCGTCCCTTGATTCAGCAGCTCGGCGAGGGCTATCGCGCGCACGGAGACTGGGCATGGATCGCCAATGACCGGCAACGCTGGCAGGCCATGCTGCGCGAAGTCCTCGGCGGCCGTCCTCCACGTCCGCCGGGGGACGCGCCGGGCGCGGAGCCGGAGCCGGAACGGGACGGGGAACGAAGCAGGGAGGAAGAAAGGGAGAGGCATCCTCCACCATCCCTGACCATCAACCCGCGCATGTTGCTGCTCGACGCCGACGGCGCGGTTCTGATCGGATCGGCCGAACGTGCCGGGCAGGCTCTGAAGAAGCCGATCGAAGTCGATGGCCGGATCGCCGGTTATCTGGCCTACACCCCACGGCTGGAGCGGATCGAATCGCTGGAACAGGTTTTCCAGGAACAGCAGGCACGCCGCTTTCTCG
This sequence comes from Zoogloeaceae bacterium, assembly GCA_031271025.1. Taxonomy (GTDB): domain Bacteria; phylum Pseudomonadota; class Gammaproteobacteria; order Burkholderiales; family Rhodocyclaceae; genus Azovibrio. The sequence continues at coordinate 12,859 of JAISWQ010000053.1, forward strand.
CCATCGCCATCGGTATGCTCGCGGCTGTCCTGATCAATGCCGCATTGATCGCCCACTGGCTGTCGCGCCGCCTGAACGCCCTGCGCCACGGCGCCAACCGCCTTGCCGCAGGGGACTACGAAACACGCATCGCCGTTGTCGGGCACGACGAATTCGCCCAGCTCGCGCGCGATTTCAACGATCTGGCAAGCGCCCTGGAAACCGCCCGGCGTTCCCGCCGGCAATGGATCGCCGACATCGCGCACGAACTGCGTACCCCCCTGACCGCCCTGCGCGCGGAAATCGAGGCGCTGGAAGACGGCGTTCGCCCGCTGACCCCGGCCGGAGTCGGCTCGCTGGCGCAGGAAACCAGCCGCCTGACGCGGCTGGTGGACGACCTGCATCTGCTCTCGCTCTCCGACCTGGGGGCGCTCAGTTACCGCTTCGCCCCGCTCGACCTGGGAGACCTGCTGCGCACTTGCCTCGACGCCAACCGGCAGACAATCGCCGAGCGCACGCTGGAAATCGAGCTTTCCCTGACGCCGGGTCTGATCCTCCAGGGCGACGCCGCCCGTCTGGGTCAGGTCTTCGGCAACCTGTTGCAGAACACCCTGCGCTACACCGACCCGCCGCGCCGCCTGTGCATCGCGCTGGCGCGGCGGGAGGACGGGGCGAGCCTCGTCTGGCAGGATTCCGCCCCCGGCGTCGAACCGCAACACCTGGCCTGCCTGACCGACCGCCTGTACCGGATCGACGAATCCCGCGCCCGGACGAGCGGCGGCGCTGGTCTGGGTCTCGCAATCGCCAGAGCGATCATCGAAGACCACGGCGGCTGCCTGGAAGCTGCCCCCAGTCCGCTGGGCGGCCTGCGCTGGAACATCCGTCTCCCTCTTTCCCCCGGACAAACTGGACAAGGAACGCCCCCATGACCGGACATATCCTGATCGTCGAAGACGAAGACAAGATCGCCGCCATCCTGCGCGACTATCTGGCGCGCGAAGGCTACGCAGCGCACCGTCTGCGGCGCGGCGACGAGGTGCTGCCCTGGCTGCGGGAAAATCCCGCCGACCTCGTGCTGCTCGATCTGATGCTGCCGGGACTTTCCGGCCTCGAAATCTGCCGCGCGCTGCGCAAACCCGGCTCGGCCAGCAGCGCCGCGATTATCATCACCACCGCGCGCGTCGAGGAAGTGGACCGTCTGCTCGGCCTCGAACTCGGCGCCGACGACTACATCTGCAAACCCTTCAGCCCGCGCGAAGTCGTCGCCCGGGTAAAGGCGGTGCTGCGCCGTACCCGCCCGCCCGCCGCGCAGGAGGAAATGGCGAGCGCATCCGGGCTGATGCTCGTCCCCTCGCGCTGGCAGGCCGCCTGGCGGGGGCGCGACCTCGGCCTGACCGCAATCGAATTCAGACTGCTCAAGCAACTGGCCGACCAGCCGGGGCAGATCTTCAGCCGCGATCAATTGATGGACGCGATGCACGGCGGCGACCGTATCGTCTCCGACCGGACGGTCGACAGTCACATCAAGAAAATCCGCCGCAAAATCGCCGAAGTCGCGCCGGGCGTGGAACTCATTCGCTCAATGTATGGCGTTGGCTACAAATATGAGCCGCGGGGAACGGAGGCCATGTGAATTTTTCCGGGCCATCTTCGGCGTACATGAGCAGCAAAGCCCCCTCCCCTGCATCGTCATCATGAGGCGCGCAACGACGCGACCATTTTTCACAACTTGCGAGCGCAAGAGAGGAAAGCGAAGCCATCGGCGAGGCAAGAGGACACGAGGAAAGCCATACAGTTCGGCCGTCGCAAGCGCTCAGGGGTACAATTGAAAGCGAAGGATATTCCATCACAGCAGCTGTCCCAAAGGGCAACCACAAGGAACGCCCCTGCTGATTGCACCCCACGCTGCAACAGGTCTGGTGCATGAATCCTCCAACAACAAGAAAGGTTTTCCCCAAAATGGTTCTCACGCTCAAAACCCTGCATGTCGGCTGTGTTCTGGCCTGGGGGGTTGCGCTTTTTTATTTCTTCCGCATTCTGGCGCAGATGTGCGCAGTGCCCGCCAGTTTGCTTGCAACCCATCGCATCCTGAGCCGGGTCTGGCAGCTTTATATTGTCCTCTGCACGCTGGCGCTGCCCGCCATCGCCTGCGGCCTCGCGCTCTGGATTCTCTTTCGTGTGCCCGGCGGCTGGCTGCACGCCAAGGCCACGCTCGCCCTGATTCTGCTGGGACTACAGGTCTATGCGGGGCTTGCCCTGCGTCGTTTGGGGCGTGGCGGCAATGCGCGTGGCGCGGGCTGGTTTCGCGCCCTGAGCCTTGTCCCTGTCGTCCTTTCCCTCATCGCGCTCACCCTGGCGCTTACCCGGCCTTTCTGAATGTCTGACTTCTTTGCTCCCTGTCCGCGCGCGCTGGAACTTTTACTCGCGCGGGAACTGACTTCTTTGGGCGCGCGCCACATCCTGCCGGTTGCGGGCGGCGTCGCCTTTTCCGGGGATTGGGGCGTCTGCTATCGCGCCAATCTGGAATCCCGCATCGCCACCCGCGTTCTCTGGCGGCTGGCGCACGCGCCCTATCGCCATGAAGACGATCTCTATCGCCTTGCCCGCGCTCAGGACTGGCCGCTCCTGTTCGGTCTGGATCGCGGTTTTCGGGTACAGACCACGGCCATCCGCGCGCCGCTGAAAAGCCTGGAATTCGCCACCCTGCGGGTAAAGGACGCGCTCTGCGACCGTTTCCGCGAAGCCTGCGGCGCGCGTCCCGATGTCGATACCCATGAACCCGATGTGCGCGTCCACCTCTTCCTTTCCGGGCGCGAGGCCACGCTTTATCTGGATACTTCCGGCGCTCCACTCTGGCAGCGCGGCCTGTGTCACGCCAACGTAGACGCGCCCCTCAAGGAAAACCTGGCGGCGGGCGTGTTGCAGCTTTCCGGCTGGCAGCCGGGCGTGCCGCTGCTGGACCCCATGTGCGGCGGCGGCACCTTCGCCTTGGAAGCCGCCTGCATGACCCTGAATCGCGCGCCGGGGCTGGAGCGTCCGCGCTTTGGTTTCGAGGCGTTGAAACCTTTTCAGCGTGAAACCTGGCAGGAAATTCGCCGCGCGGCATTGGCGAAGGCACAGGAGAATACGGGATTCCTTTCCCTTTGGGCCAGCGACAACGACGAAAAGGCCGTGCGCGCCACCCGCAGGAATCTGGAAGCCGCCGGGTTTGCCAGCGCGGTGGAGGTTGCCTGCCGCGACGCACTGGAATGTACCGCGCCAGTCCCCGGCGGCATCCTCATTGCCAATCCGCCCTATGGCGAACGCATCGGCGAAGCGGAACAACTCGCGGCCTTCTATCCGCTCTGGAGTCAGACCCTGAAACGCCAGTTTGCGGGCTGGAAAGCGTGCGTGTTCACGGCGGATACCCGCTTCCCCAAACTTCTGCGCCTCAAACCCGCCAAAAAAACCCCGCTTTTCAATGGCGCACTGGAATGCCGCCTCTATGAAATCCCACTGGTGTCCGGCAGCCATCGGGATGTGCGCGGCAAACAGGCGCAGTGACGCAGCGGCCAGAAATCCAGGAAATCCCAAGATCGAATCCATTGTTGTTTCTGGAATAGCCCGCCCACTCTGCGCGTATCGCTGGCGACACGGTTTGGCGGGATGCACGGATGGGCAATGGCCTTTGTTGACCGACAGCCCTGAAGGGCTGTCGCCGATTTTTGCTCATTTCCTGCCTGTTGGGATAATGGCGCTTGTGTCTGCCGTTTCCCTCAGAATTTCCAGTACACCGCACAGGGCGCAGGCGACGGACTGGCGGCGAATGGCTTCGCGGTCGCCTGCAAAATGACGGGTCATGACCTGCGCTTCCAGGATTTCCTTGCCGTTGGCGTCTGTTTTTTTCCAGCCCCAGCCGAAGCAGACTGTGCCCACGGGTTTTTCCGGCGTACCGCCGGAAGGGCCGGCAATGCCGGTGACGGCAAGCGCGATTCCGGCGCGGCTGCAACGCAGGGTACCCAACGCCATTTCCCGCGCCACAGCCTCGGAAACAGCGCCTTCGCGTTTCAGCAGGGCGGCGGAAATTTTCAGCAGCCTGGTCTTGGCTTCATTTGAATAAACAACAAAACCGCAGTCGAACCAGACGGAAGCTCCAGCCTGCGCGGTCAGCGTCTGCGCAACCCAGCCGCCGGTGCAGGATTCCGCCGTGGCAAGCCGCGTTCCCCGCGCCACGAGCGCCGCGCCCACCGCTTCTGCCAGCGCGGTGAGCGCAGCCGGAGTCAGGAGTGTATCCATTGCATCAGCATCAGGGTCAAAACGGTGTAGGCTGCCGCGACAACATCGTCCATCATCACGCCCAGGCCGTTTTTCATGTTGCGGTCGAACCAGCGGGCGGGCTGGGGTTTGGTGATGTCAAAGAAACGGAAGAGAAGGAAGGCGAGCGCCTGCCAGCGCCAGTCGCCGGGCATCAGGAACAACACTGCCCAGAAAGGGACGATTTCGTCCCAGACGATACTGCCGTGATCGGGTTCGTTCAGCCGCTGGCCGGTCAGGTGGATCATCCAGATGCCCAGCACAAAGGCAATCGCCAGCAAGAGGGCAAACCCCCACGCGCCGCACAGGGGACGCAGCAGGACAAAACTGCCCCAGGCAAACAGGGTGCCGAATGTGCCCGGCGCTCTGGGCGCAAGCCCACTGCCGCAGCCCAGCGCAAAAAAATGCGCGGGATGCGCAAGAAGGAAGCGGATAGGCGGCGGCAAAGCGGCTTTTTTCATGGCAGGATTGTACCGGGGTTTTTCTGGTAAATACGGGGCGTTTTCAGAACCTGCTCATGATCTCTGATTTTCCCCGGCACAATCTCCCTTGCCCTGCCATTGTCATGAGCAAGGCGCACAATCTCCGATCCGAACATGTGGAAAAACACGCAGCCATGCGTATTTATCCATATGCTATCATGCATATGTTTTTGAAAACTCTCGTGATAAAGGTTCATCATGGCAACGCTGGTTGCAACAGAAGTCCTGGGAAGTGGGAGTCTGGCCGAAAGCCGGCTTGGAGCGGATGAAATCCGCCACACCATCGATCGCTACGTGAAACGCATCGGCACGACCGCCGTTGCCGGTTTCAACGGCAGAATACTGGCGACAAAGGAAATTACCCGGCAGGACATCGCCTTTCCTACCCTTGCCGAAGCGAGTGCCGCCGCCATCGAGATCCAGCATCGCATTACCGATCTGCCACCGGTCTCCGGCGTGCGCCTCAGTGTTCGCATTGGGATCCATATGGTGGAAAACGAAGCGGACGCAAGGAGTGTTGCCATCCAGATCATGCGTCTGGCGCTGCCGGAGCAAATCCTCTGTGGACGGGAAATCATGCTGGATCATGCGCATCGTACCGGGGTCAGCGTGCGCGACCTGCATCAGACGACATTGGCAGACGGCAGGGATTTTCAAGTCGTGGAAATACTCTGGCGTGAAGAGCGGGTGCCAGCCTCCCTCACCGCGACTTCCGTGCTCTCTCTCTCTGATCTGGGCGAGGAAGAGGACGACGCAGCAGGCGATTCAGGAGGAATCGAGGCACGGGATGGTTTTCCCAAGCTGGTGCTGCCGGAAACCGATCTCAAGTACAGGCTCTGCGTCCGTTATCTTGGAAAAGCCTTTTTGCTGGATGAAAAAACGCCCTTTCTCACGCTGGGGCGCGAACATCACAACGATCTTGTCATCAACGACAACCGAATCTCCCGCCAACACGCCCGTATCGAGCGCAAGGACGGACAATATTTTCTTACCGACATGAGTACCAATGGTTCCTTTGTCACCCAGGAAGGCAGGCAGGAAGCCTTTTTGCGCAAGGGACGTCTGCTGTTGGAAAAGCGTGGCACGATTTGCTTTGCCGCTTCCAACCGCCGGAACGACGACGATGTCAAGCGTGTGGAATTTGAATTCCTCTGATGACAGCCAGGTCAGAAGAAAGCCGGATTCTCATCGCGGGTGCGGCGGGACCAATCGAAACCATTCTGGAAATTCCCGGTGATGCCGCGCCGCGCGGTATTGCGCTGGTCGCGCATCCGCACCCGGAAGGTGGCGGCGCGAATACCAACAAGGTGGTCTGGACCCTGGCCAAAACCCTGCTGAAATTGGGACAGGTTGTCTTGCGCCCCAACTTTCGCGGCGTGGGCGCAACGGCAGGCACACACGACAACGGCGAAGGAGAAACCGACGATCTCGCCGCCGTGCTTGCGGCAGCACAGGTGCGCTTTGGTGATCTGCCCGTGACGCTGGCCGGATTTTCCTTCGGCGCCTATTGCCAGACTCGGCTGGCGCAACGGCTGGCGGCAGCGGAACATCCCGCGCAGCGGCTGATTCTGGTTGGCACTGCCGCCGGATTCGTGGAAGGCTCCCGGCATTACGATACCCGCGACGTACCGCCGGACGCACTTGTCATCCACGGCGCCAAGGATGTTACCGTGCCGCTTGCCAATGTGCTGGCCTGGGCAGAGCCGTTGCATCTGCCGGTCGTCGTGGCGCCGGGCGCCGATCATTTCTTTCATCGCCGCCTGCATTTCATCCGTGACATCGTGACGCGCTTTTGGCGCGAAAGCAGCAACAATCAGCGACAGCCCTGAAGGGCGGGGTTTCAAACCGGAGTCGGTTTTACGATGAACGATACGCCCTCGCGGCGAGGCAACCGCATGTAAAATGGTTTTTTGCGCAACGAACGCCATTCAGTTGCGTTTTCTGCTTCCTGATTCTCCGTTTTATTGCCATAATCACGCGCCACTGGTTACACATACGGGATAAAGGGGCAGGCTCCCGCAGCGACTTTGCCAATCCCGCTTCATGGCGTTGTCATAAAACAAGGGGGAACGAGTTGTTCAATTCGGGGAAGACACTCAGCTCCAAGGCTTCCGTGTTCTTTTTCGCCATCACGGTCTTTTTGATCGTCATTCTGGCGGGTTTGAGCGCCTATGCCTTTCACAGCTTTTCAGTCAGCACAGCAACCTCGCATGTGCGGACAGCAGCGGAAATCATCCGGGTACACCTCACCGAGGCGATGATTTCCGGCACCATTGACCAGCGCCAGCAATTCCTTCAGCGTTTGAACGAAGTACGCGATTTGCGCACCACCCGCGTCGTCCGCGCGCCAGTGGTGGATGAACAGTTCGGCAAGGCCGCCAAGGGCGAGTTCCTGCCGGACGAGGTCGAAAAAAAGGTGTTGCAGACCGGCCAGCCCACTTTCATGCTGGACGAGGCCAATGGCGAGCGCATCTTTCGCGGCACCATTCCCTATATTGCCACGACGAGCGGTACCCCCGACTGCCTGCAATGCCACCTCACCAAACAGGGCGACGTGCTGGGCGCGGTGACGATGACCATGTCCATCACCAATCTCTATCACGACGCGATGCTGACGATTCTGGGGCTGACCGGCACGGTGGCGGTATTCATGCTGCTGCTGTTCGTGCTGCTGGGTTATCTGTTGCGCCCCATTTCCAACACGGCGGCTTCGGTGGAAAAATCGGTGCGCGACGCGCTGGTCGGCAATTTCAAGAGCCAGATCCGCAAGCAGACCAACGACGAAATCGGTCAGATCGCCGATGACATGAACCGTCTTCTTGCCTTCCTCGACAATGGCCTGACCAGCATCAACGACCGGGTGGCGCAACTGACCGAGCGCAAGCCGGAAATCGGCGAAAACCTGCTGGAAGCCACCATCAACATGGTGAGCCAGCTCACCCAGATATCGCATTACAAACTGGCGATCGAAGAAGACGAATCCAAGAACGACATCTACCGGCGACTGCTTGCCACCCTGAGCGAAAAATTTGGTGTGGAGGAAAGTTCGATCTATGAGGTACTGCACGACAAGAACGAGATTCGCAGCATAATGGTCAATGGCGATGCCGAAACGCTCTGCCTCTGGTGCGACAAGCGCATCCTGAACCAGCCGGTCAGTTGCCGGGTCTTCCATACCGGGCGACTGGTCAATGGCCTCATTCAACCGGACATCTGCTACAGCTTTCGCGCGCACGCCAACAAAGACAAAACCGAGGAGGGCAACCCCGAAGAGAAAGAGGAGGCGCGACGGCATCCGCTTTGCTTCCCGATACTTCAGTCCGGCTCGGTGGGCAGTATCCTGCAACTGGTGGTCAAGGAATCGGAAAAGGAAAAGTATCAGGAAGCGTTATCCTATATCAATGCCTACCTGCGCGAAACCGCGCCCGTGCTGGAAGCTCGGCGGTTGATGGAAACCCTGCACGAATCCTCGCTCAAGGATCCGATGACGGGTCTCAACAACCGGCGTTTCCTTGAGGAATATGTAGACACCCTGATTGCCAACGTGCGCCGCAAGCAAACCACGCTCACGGTGATGATGCTGGATCTGGATCATTTCAAGATGGTGAACGACACCTATGGGCATGACGCGGGCGACACGCTCCTGAAGGAGCTGGCCTCAACCATCAAGCGCAATGTGCGCGCTTCCGACATCACCATCCGCTACGGCGGCGAGGAGTTTCTGGTCGTGTTGCAGGATACCTCCGGCCAGGAAGCGGAAACCGTGGCGGAAAACATCCGCGTTGCCGTGGAAAAAATGCGCATCAACTACGGCGGTATTGTTCTGCAAAAAACCATTTCCATCGGACTTGCCGATTTTCCGGGCGATGGCAATGTGTTCTGGCAGGTAGTCAAATATGCCGACATGGCACTCTATCAGGCCAAGGAAACCGGGCGCAACCGCGTGATCCGCTATACGCGGGAACTGGGCGTCGAACTGCCGGAAACCTGAGAAGCTGTTCATCGTAAAACCAGCTGTCACAGGCGATAAGCGCCGCGCCAGTTTTTTTCCCCCCCGTCATTGCGAGGGACGAAGGAAACGGCGTGGCAATCCATGCAACAGTTCGGTTGAAAGCAACTTGTTCAGAGATTCCTTGACTGTCCCCGAAACAAACCGCAAAACTCGCGGCATTTTCTTCCCTGTAGAATTCGTGTTTTCAGCAAAAGCCAGCCCTGGTTTGAAACCTCCCCTTTCGATGCGCGCGGCGTAACCGCTTCCATGCGCTGCCGCCCGGCTGCGGGGGAATCGAAACATTGTCATGTCCCCTGTCCTGCGCCGTTTTTCCCGCTTTTTGCCCGCGCTGGCGCTCGTTCTGAGTGCCGCCGCGCAGGCTGCGCCGCCGCGTCTGGAATTCGAGGACGTGGCGGAAGCCGAACGCGCCGTGCTCTTGCCGCTTCTGCAACACTACCTGTCACTGGAAACGCCGCGCGATGCCGTGGAGCGGGATGCGCTGGCGCGTCGTCTGCGTCAGCAGGGGAGCGCATTGCTGGCGACCGAAGGCTATTTTGACACCCATCTCAGCCTTGGCGGGGCGCTGGATGCGCTGGTGGTCACCGTGCGTCCCGGCGCACGCACGCGGGTGGAATCCGTCACCCTGGAATTCAGGGGCGCGCTGTCGCCGGAGCGGGAAGCCGCCCTGCGCGAAGGCTGGGCGCTCCCTGTGGGACAGGCTTTCCGGCAGACGGATTGGGATCGCGCCAAGGAACAGTTGCTGTTGGGGCTGATGGAAAAAGATTTTCCCGCCGCCAGCATCACGGAAAGCGAAGCCCTCATCGAAGCCGACACCCAGCGCGCGCGCCTGCGCCTGAGCGCGCGCAGCGGCGCACCCTACCGTTTCGGCGCGCTGGAAATCCAGGGGCTGGAACGCTATCCGGCCTCACTGGTCCAGCGTTACAACGCCAGTGTTTTGCCCGGACGCCCCTACACGACCGCCGATCTGCTCGCCTTGCAGAGCACGCTGGAAAACACGCCTTACTTCACCGTCGTAGAGGTGACGCCCGATCTGGAGGCCGCCACGCGCGAGGCCGATGGCAGCCGTATCGCGCCGATCCGGGTTCGCCTGCGCGAGGAAGCGCCGCATCGCGTCGGGTTGGGCGCGGGCATCAGTTCCAATACCGGGCTGCGTCTGGAAGGGCGTCTTGAAACCGCCGACCTCTTCCACCACGCCCTGCAATTCAGCAGCGGTCTGCGTCTGGAACAACGCAAGCAATCCTTTTACGCCGATCTCTTCCTGCCCCCACCTCAAGGAGCCGATCCCGCCAATCCGCCGCTGTATGCGCTGGGGTTTCTCACGGAAAATTCCGACATTCAGGATTTACGCCTCAAGACGCTTTCCCTTGCGCTCACCCGGCGGCAAAACTGGCGCGGTGCGGATCTCACCCTGGCGCTGGGCTATCTCGCGGAATGGCAGCGTCCCAAGGCGCAGGCGGAAACCCTGACCCGGGCGCTCACACTCAACAGCGTCTGGAACTGGGCGGGCAACTTCGGCGCGGGACGCCACACGACGCAACTCCAGATCGGCGGCGCGATGCGTCCCATTTCCACCCGCAATTTCATCCGCCTCTATGGCCGCGAGCAAATCGCCCTGCCGCTTTCAGCGCGCAACACGCTCAACCTGCGTCTGGAAGGCGGCATCAACCTGGCCGACGCGCGCAAGGGTATTCCGCAGAATTTTCTTTTTCGCGCGGGCGGTTCCAATTCCGTGCGCGGCTATGCTTACCAGAGTCTGGGCGTGGATGAGGGCAAGGCCATACTGGGCGGACGCTACCTGCTCGCCGCCAGCGTGGAATGGATACACTGGCTGCCCGATAGCCCCTGGGGCGTTGCGCTTTTCGTCGATAGCGGCAACGCTGGCGATGACAAGGAGACCTTTCGCCTCAAAACCGGCTATGGCATCGGCGCGCGCTGGAACAGCCCCGCCGGACCACTGGGCATTGATCTCGCGCGCGGCGATCAATGGCGTCTGCACTTTGCCTTCTCCCTGCCGTTCTGACCATGCCGGAAATTCCCGCGTCCCAACCGCCCGCCAGCCCCCCGAAAAAACGCCGCTGGCTGCGCCGGATTTTTGCCCTTGTGCTCGGCTTCTGTCTCATGGGCGGCGCGGCGCTCTACTGGCTTGCCAGCACGGAAGGCGGTCTCAGGGCGACGCTGGCGCTGGCGGAAACCCTGAGCGGCCAGCGTCTGCGCGTCAGTGGAATTTCCGGCACGCTGGCGGAAACTTTTACGTTGAAAGAAGTCGTCTGGCAGGGCGCGGATCGCGTCCGGCTGCAAGACCTCGTGCTCCACTGGTCGCCCATGCAGGGGCGGCATGGCCTGCTGGATATTGTCGAACTGCGCGCCGCGCGCCTTGATCTGGCGCTTGCCCCTTCGCCGGACAGTCCTCCCCCTGACCAATTCACCCTGCCGTTCGCGCTGCGCCTCGCGCATCTGGAACTGGGCGCGCTGTATCTCGATGACGCCACGGCGCCCGTGCTGGAAAATCTCGTCCTGCGCGGCGAGAGCGACGGTCGCCTGCACACCCTCCAGACGCTGCGCCTTGCCGCGCCGGGTTTTTTTACCCTCAAGGCCAGCGGGCAATGGCAGGGCGATGGCGCGCTCCCGCTCCGCGCCCAGGCGGAAATACGGGGGCGCGTCGCGGGCCGCGACACGCGCCTTGTCCTCAGCGCGGACGGCCCGCTGGCTCGCCTGCCGCTTTCCGGCCAGCTCGCCACCGGGCGCAACGAAGGCGGCACGGGGTCTTTGTCGCTGACCCTTTCCCCTTTTGCCGCGCAACCCGTGGAACAGGTGCGCGTCCATCTGGAGGGCATGGATCCCGCCTTCTGGCATCCCGCCGCGCCCAGAGCCAGCCTCTTTCTCGACGCCGATCTTGCCACGGATTTTTCTCCCGGCGCCCCGCCCCGGCTGCGGGGAAAACTGACGCTGGAAAACCGCGCCGTCGCGCCGCTCAACCAGAATGGCCTGCCGCTTGCCACGCTCACCGCCGAGGGACAATGGTACGCGCAGGATCCGGCCACGGTCTGCGCCAACGCCACCGCTGCCGCAACCGACCGACTGGCGCTCACCGCCGAATTTCCCGGCAAGGGGCGTTACCAGGGCAAGCTGAGTCTCCTCTGCGCGAAAACAACGCCCGGCCTGCAAATGGAAGGCACGTTGGCACGCCTGAATCCCCGCCATTTTTCCGCCGCCTGGCCGGAAGGCAACCTGAACGGCAGGTTTTCGGCGCAAACCCTGCTGCCCACCGCCGACGCGGCGCGGCGCGACACGCTGGAATTCCAGCTTGCCCCCAGCCGACTGGCGGGACGCGCCGTCAGCGGCAAGGGCAGTCTGCGCCACGCGGCGGAGCGCCTCGAAGCCGTGACGCTGGCACTGGCGGCGGGCAACAACCGCATCACGGCCAGCGGCGCGCTGGGCAAACGGGACGACCGGCTGCGTCTGGAGATCGCCCTGCCCGAACTGGCAACGCTGGCGCTGCCTGAGCTTTCCGGCGATCTGGCCGCCCGCCTCCTCCTTTCCGGCGCGCTCACCCGCCCGGCGCTGGAAGGCGAAATCAAGAGCCAGCGCCTTGCCTTCGGCGCGTTTCGGCTACGCGATCTGATCCTTTCCGGCAAGACCGGCGCGCTGGATTTTTCCGCGCCCAGGGAACCTTTGGAAGCGCGTCTTGCCCTCGCGGCGCTGGAACATCCGGCCCTGCGTCTCGCCGATGCGGCGCTGGAACTTTCCGGCACGCCGGGGGCGCACCAGCTCACGCTCCGCGCCAATCCCCATCTGCCGGAATTCGGTACAACACGCTTCGCGCTGGACGCCAGCGGCGGCATCGACAAGGGTCTCTGGCGCGGCAGCCTGAAAACCCTGAGCCTCACCCAGAGCGCCCGCAGCGCCCCTCTGCTCACCCTGGCCGCGCCCGCCGGACTGACGCTGGACGCCACGCGGTTTGCGCTGAAGAATGCCGTCCTGCGCGGCCAATTACATGGCGGCAACTGGCAGGCGGAACTCCCCGAACTGACGCGCGAGGGCGACATCTGGCAGGGCAGGCTTGCGGCGCGGACGCCTGATCTCGCCTGGGTCGCCCCCCTGCTGGGCGAGGACTATCAGAGCGGCGGCGAAGCCACCCTGGATCTTGCCTTTGCCCGCCTTGCGCCCGCGTGGTTCGACTGGGCGCTGGGTCATGCCCCGCCGCCGCGCGTCTTCCCGCAACTGGAAGGGACGCTGACCGGCAAGCGCCTCCTGTTCCGCGCCCTCGCGCCGGGTCTGCGTCTGGAAGACGGCAGCATCGTGGCGCATGTCGACGCGCATCGCCTGACGCTGAAAACCTTCCATTTCGACGCGCCACACAGCGCGGTTTCCAGCAGGCTGACGCGCGAATGGCGCGAACCGCTGGAACGTCTCGCCACCGCGTCCGGCAAGGTGGAAGGCAGCGGACATCTGAATTTTGGCGCAAGCGACGCGCCCGGCGAACTGCGTTTGCGTCTGGAAAGGCTGGGGGTTCTGCAAAAGCCGGATCAATGGATCGTTCTTTCCGGCGAAGGCACGTTGCGCCGGGAACAAACCCCACGCCGGCTGGAAACCCGGCTGGAGGCGAAACTGGGGGTCGATGGCGGTTACTGGCAACTGGCCGACATGGGGGCGCCCCAGCTTTCCGCCGATGTTCGCGTCATCCGCAAGGGCGACGCGCCTGCCGCCGCGACGGACGTGCCGCCGGTCAAAACCAACACGGTGGCGCGCATCGCCGTGAATTTGGGATCGAATTTTTATTTCGCGGGCGCCGGGGTGCGCACCCGTCTGCGCGGCGCGCTGGAACTTGCGGGCGACGAACGCGCCCCGCTGCGCGCCACCGGCAGCATCCGCACGGTGGGCGGACAATTCGACGCCTACGGCCAGAAACTGGAAATCGAACAGGGCATCCTCACCTTCAACGGTCTCGTGCAGAATCCTGGTCTCAACATACGCGCCTTCCGTACGCATCAGGCGGTGGAAGCCGGGGTTGCCGTTACTGGAACAGCGCGGAAACCCGTGATCAAACTGGTCTCGCGCCCGGATGTGCCGGATACCGAAAAACTCTCCTGGCTGGTGCTGGGCGAAGCGCCGGAACAAAATTCCGGGGCGGACAACGCCGCCCTGCTGGTCGCCGCCAACGCTCTTCTTTCCGGCGACGGCAGCAGCGGCCCCGGCAGCGCGCTGGCGGAAATCCAGAGGCGTCTGGGTGTGCAGGTCAGTCTGGGGCACGGCCAGGTCGGGCGCGACAACAGCCCCGCCCGCACCAGTCAGGTCGCCGACAGTACCGGGTTCGACGAACGCGGGGGCACGGCCAGCAGCCAGATTCTGAGGGTCGGAATGCAACTGGCCACGGGGCTGACGCTTTCCTACGAGCAATCCATGGACGGCGTGGAAAGCGTGGTCAAACTCAGCTATGCCCTCACCCGCCAGCTTTCCCTCACCGGCCAGACCGGTTCCGACAACGCGCTGGATCTCAACTGGAACCACCGTTTTGGCCGCAAACGTCCAGCCGCGCCGCCAACAACGCCGGTGAAAACAAGAAATTAGCGACGTTCCGACACGCCGTTTTTCCCAGGCCATCTTCGTCATTGCGAGGCGCACAGCGCCGTACATGTTGCATGGAAATGACAGGTAATATATAATCATTATCGTTAACATCTCCACGATGTCGGTTTTCAAAGGTCAAGATGCGTATTCGGATGAATGGAAGTCGGGGGTTCGCGTGGTTTGCGGTCTGTTGCGTGATGGCGCAGGAAGTGGCGACAGCGGAGCCGATCCTGTTGAAGGACATGATGGGTCACACGGTTGAGCTTGCCGGGCCGGTCAGGAAATCGGTCACGATTCCGCTGCCGGCCTCTTCGCTCTTCATGGCGCTGGATGGTGGCAGCGCGCATCTGGCCGGGATGAACCCGCGCGCGTACCAGCACATGCAAAACGGGATTCTGCGCAAAATCTTTCCGAGCGCGCTGAAAATCCGCCACGACATTACCCGTTCCGGCTTTGCGCCCAATGTCGAAACGCTTCTGGAAATCAACCCTGATCTGATCTGGCAATGGGGACACATGGGCGACGACCTGCTGACGCCCCTGCACGAGGCAGGTCTGCCGGTTGCGGCCTTGCTGTATGGCGATGAGCGGCGCACGCACGAATGGGTGCGCCTGATGGGCGCGGCGCTGGGTAAACCGGAGCGCGCGCAGACGTTGCTCGACTGGCGCGAACGCACGGAAAAGCAGATTCGCGCCATTACGAACCGCATCCCGCAACATGCGCGTCCCCGCGTGCTGTTGTTGTCGCGTTACCGCCCGGAGTATCGGGTTGCGGGCGCGGAGAGCAATTTCAATTTCGACGTCACGCTGGCCGGTGGCGTCAATGTCGCCGCCGCTTCGGGCGGCAGCGGACGTCCGGTCAACATTGAACAGCTCATGGAATGGAATCCGCAGATCATCCTGCTGAACAATTTTGAAACCGATCTGAGTCCTGAAATGATTTATGCCGATCCGCTGTGGAGCGACATCCAAGCGGTACGGGAGCGGCGCGTCTACAAGATTCCGGCGGGCGGCTACTTCTGGGATCCACCGAGCCAGGATTCACCGCTGCATTGGCAGTGGCTCAGCATGATCGCGCATCCGGCGCAGTTCAAATGGCCGCTGCGCGCGCGCATCGCCGAGGCTTACAGGTTGCTGTACCAATACGATCCGTCGCCGCAGGACATCGACACTGTTTTGCATGTAAACATGAACAAGGCATCAAGAGGCTATGAACGTTTCCGCGATTCTGCCGCGTCCCGCTGAACGCATGGCGCGTTTGCGGCGACGTGCCGGCCAATGGCGGCCAGCCCGGTGGCTGGCGCTGGGCGTCCTGCTGGCGCTGGTCATGCTCGCGGCGCTGTGCATTGGCCGGTACACCCTGCCCATGTCGCATGTGAGCGCCATGCTGCTGTCGCATGTCATACCGTCGGACTGGATGGATCTGCGGGGGGGGGGGGGGGGGGGGGGCGGGCGCCGAAAGGG